>NZ_JAUSLW010000161.1 GCF_030645195.1 Phenylobacterium sp.
GCCAGGACCGGCATACACGGTCGGGGAGGACCTCCATGAAGCTCACCAAGCTCGCCATCGTCCTGGCGTTCTCAGCTCTCGTCGCGGCCTGCGGACAGGCCAAGCCCGGAAACGTCGACGGCAAGCGGATCGCCGCGGCCTCGGGCAATGGCGATTGGGTCTCGGTCGGCCGGACCTATGACGAGCAGCGCTTCAGTCCCCTCACCAAGATCGACACCAAGAACGTCGGGACCCTGGGCCTGGCCTGGTACCATGAGTTCGACACCGACCGCGGCCAGGAGGCCACCCCGGTGGTGGTCGACGGCGTCATGTACACCACCACCGCCTGGTCCAAGGTCTACGCCTTCGACGCCAAGACCGGCGAGCAGAAATGGGCCTACGATCCCAAGGTCGACGGCTCCAAGGGCTATGACGCCTGCTGCGACGTGGTGAACCGCGGCGTCGCCGTCTGGAAGGGCCGGGTCTATTTCGGCACCCTCGACGGCCGCCTGATCGCGCTCGACGCCGCCACCGGCAAGCCGGTCTGGACGACCCAGACCACCGACAACGCCCAGCCCTATACGATCACCGGCGCCCCCCGGATCATCAAGGACAAGGTGATGATCGGCAACGGCGGGGCCGAGTACGGCGTGCGCGGCTACCTGTCGGCCTATGACACCGCCACCGGCAAGCTGGCCTGGCGCTTCTATACCACCCCCAACGCCAAGGGTCAGCCGGACGGCGCGGCCAGCGACAAGATCATGAAGGAGAAGGCGGCCGCCACCTGGTTCGGCGACGGCTGGAAGCAGACCGGCGGCGGCGGCACGGTCTGGGATTCCATGGCCTATGACCCGGACCTCGACATCCTCTATGTCGGCGTCGGCAACGGCTCGCCCTGGAACCGGATGAAGCGGTCGGATGGCAAGGGCGACAACCTCTTCCTGTCCTCGATCCTGGCCCTGAAGCCCGACACCGGCGCCTATGTCTGGCACTATCAGACCACGCCCGGCGAGAGCTGGGACTACACCGCCACCCAGCACATGATCCTGGCCGACCTGACCGTCGGCGGCGCGCCGCGCAAGGTGATCATGCAGGCCCCGAAGAACGGCTTCTTCTATGTGCTCGACCGGGCGACCGGCGCGCTGCTCTCGGCCAAGAACTACGTGCCGATCACCTGGGCGAGCGGGGTCGACCTGAAGACCGGCCGGCCGATCGAGAACCCCGGCGCGCGCTATGAAAACGCGCCGTCCCTGCAGTTCCCCGGACCGCTCGGCGGCCACAACTGGCACCCGATGTCGTTCAGCCCGACGACGGGCCTGGTCTATATCCCGGCCCAGCTCGACCCCTTCGCCTACACCGACGAGAAGGACTACAAGCACCGCCAGGGCGCCTGGAACCTCGGCACCGATTTCCTGGCCAACGCCTTCCCGAGCGACAAGGCCCAGCTGGCTGGCCTGAAGTCGATGTTCAAGGGTCAGCTGATCGCCTGGGACCCGGTGGCCCAGAAGGCCCGCTGGACCGTGCAGCACCCCTACTTCTGGAACGCCGGCATCATGTCGACGGCCGGCGGCCTGGTCTTCCAGGGCGATGGGGTGGGCGATTTCGTCGCCTATGACGCGGCCACGGGCAAGAAGCTGTGGAGCTACAAGACCGAGAACGGCGTCGTCGCCGCGCCCTCGACCTATGAGATCGACGGTGAGCAGTACGTGGCCCTGATGGTGGGCTATGGCGGCGGGGCGCCGACCTCGGCCTCGGCTGTGCTGCGCGAGCGTCCCCGTCTGCCCGGGCGGCTGATGGTCTTCAAGCTGGGCGGCAAGGCCCAGGCCAAGCCCTACGACATCCCGGTGATCCCCAACCTCGACCTCACCGGCGTCTCCTCGGCCGGCGACGCCAAGGCGGGCTTCGCGCTGTTCCACAACAACTGCCAGGTCTGCCACGGCCCCAGCGTCTCGGGCGCCTTCCTGCCCGACCTGAAGAAGTCGCAGATGGTGCTGACGGAGGCCGACTGGAAGTCGGTGGTGATCGACGGCGCCCGCAAGGCCAACGGCATGGCGAGCTTCGCCCGCTTCCTGTCGCCCAAGGACGCCGAGGACATCCGCGCCTATGTGCTCACCGAGGCGCGCAACGCCCAGGCCGGGGCCCCTCCGGCCAAGGCCCAGGCCGCGAAGTAGGGGCCAAATTCCTCTCCCGCAAACGGGAGAGGAGGTGCGCTGTCTAGCCCGGCAGCGCGGCCTCCACCTGTTCGGCGATCCAGTCGGCCTGGTCGGCGGTGAGCACCAGGGGCGGGGAGATGCGGATCGTGTGGTCGTGGGTGTCCTTGGCCAGCAGGCCGCGGGCGGCCAGGGCCTCCACCACCGGCCGGGCGCCGCCGGCGTCGGGGTGCAGCTCCACGGCCAGCATCAGGCCGCGGCCGCGGACCTCCTTGATGGCGGGGTTGGCGATGGCGGCCAGCGAGGCCTTCAGCCGCGCGCCGAGGGTGGCGGAGGCCTCGATCATGCCCTCGTCCACCAGCACCTTCATGGCCATGCGGGCCACGGCGCAGGCCAGGGGATTGCCGCCGAAGGTGGAGCCGTGGTCGCCGGGCTTCAGCACCCCCAGGACCTGCGCGTTGGAGAGCACGGCGGAGACCGGATAGACGCCGCCGGCCAGGGCCTTGCCCACCAGGGTGAGGTCGGCCTCGATCCCCTCGTGCTCCTCCGCCAGCAGCTTGCCCGTGCGGCCGAAGCCGGTCTGGATCTCGTCGAGGATCAGGACGACATTGTGGGCGGTACAGAGCTCGCGGACCTTGGTGAAATAGCCGGCCGGCGGAATGACCACGCCCGCCTCGCCCTGGATCGGCTCCACCAGGAAGCCGACGGTGTTGGGGGTGATGGCGGCCGCGAAGGCGGCGGCGTCGCCGTAGGGGACGCTCCTGAAACCGGGGGTGAAGGGGCCGAAGCCGGCGCGGGTCTGGTCGTCGGAGGAGAAGCCGACGATGGCCAGGGTCCGGCCGTGGAAGTTCTCCGAACAGACGATGATCTCGGCCCGGTCGGCCGGCACGCCCTTCACCTCGTAGCCCCATTTGCGGACGGTCTTCAGCGCGCTCTCCACCGCCTCGGCGCCGGAATTCATCGGCAGGGCCATGTGGGAGTTGGTGAGCGTGCAGAGCTCCTCCAGGAAGGCCGGCAGCTGGTCGTTGCGGAAGGCCCGGCTGGTCAGGGTCAGGCGCTGGGCCTGCTCGGTCATGGCCGCGATGATGCGAGGATGGCAGTGGCCCTGGTTCACCGCCGAATAGGCCGACAGGCAGTCCAGGTAGCGTTTTCCGTCCACGTCCCAGACATGGACACCCTGGCCTCGGGTCAGGACCACGTCGAGGGGCTTGTAGTTGTGGGCGCCGTAGTGGTTTTCGCGGGCGATGTAGTCGGCGGCGCGGCTGAGGGTGGCGGTGGTCATGCGGGAACTCCCTGCGGGGCGGAGACGAGATCCAGGCGAAGGGTCATGCAGAAGGCCGCCCCGCCGGAGAGGATGAAGGGCGCGAGATCCACCTCCACGAGCGTGTAGCCGCGCGCCTCGATGCGGGCCTTCAGCTCGGCCGGGGCGCGGGCCATGATCACCGTGCGGCCAAGGCAGACCGCGTTGACGCACAGGGCCTCGGCGTCCTGGCGGGTGGCGATCAGGCGGTCGGCGGGGGCGATGCGGGCCTCGATGGCGGCGAGCGCTCGGGGCGTGAAGGCCTGGGGATAGTAGAGCACCTCCCCGCCGCTCAGCGGCCGGAAGCAGGTGTCCAGGTGGTAGAAGTGGGGGCTGGCCAGCTCCAGGGCCACGGCGGGGCGGCCGAAGGTGCGGGCGATGACCTCGGCGGCGGCGGCGTCGGAGCGCTGGCCGTGGCCGGTCCAGAAGACCCCCCGGGTCTCGTCCCACAGGGCGTCGCCGGCGCCCTCGTGGACCAGGCCGTCGGGCAGCTCGACGATGCGGTCGATCCAGCCGCGGCGCTTGAGGGTCTCGAAGGCCGCGCGGAAGGGGGCCTCCTCCCCCTGGCGCTCTGGGTGGCGGAAGCGGGCCAGCAGGGCCACGCCGTCCAGCACCACGGCGGCGTTGGCGGGGAAGACCAGGTCCGGGAGGCCCGGCACGGCCGGGACCATCTCCACCCGGGCGCCGGCGGCCTGCAGGGCCCAGCTCAGGGCCGCCGAGCCGGCGCGGGCGGCGCGGGCGTGGGCCGGGGTCCAGGCGGCGGGGCTCATCCAGGGATTGATGGTGTAGCTGACGTCGAAATGACCGGGGTCGGTCATCAGGAAGGTGGGGGCCATGGGTCGCCTCATGAGGAGTCCGCCAACTGTCCCGCGCCGTCGCGCTAGCGAAAAGCCGCCGGGATGCTACGGTCTGCCGGAAAGATTGGCGTTACGGCATGGGATTCTAGCGATATGGATGATCTGGACCGCCGGCTGCTGGCCCTGCTGCGGGAGGACGCCCGCGCGCCGGCCTCGGGTTTGGCCGCGAAGCTGAAGGTCTCGCGCGGCACCGTGCAGAACCGCATCGAGCGGATGCTGAAACGCGGCGCCATCCAGGGGTTCACCGTCCGCGCGCGGCCCGAGCTGGAGGCGCAGCGGGTGCGGGCGATCATGAGCCTGGCCATCGAGGGCGAGCGGACGGCCGCTGTGCTGAAGGCCCTGCGCGGCTTCCCGGAGGTGGCGGCGGTCCATTCCACCAACGGCCGCTGGGACCTGATCGCCGAACTGGACGCCGCCTCCCTGGCCGACTTCAGCCGCCTGCTGGACGAGGTCCGCACGGTCGAGGGGATCGGCGCCAGCGAGACCAGCCTGCTGCTGCGGACTCACCGGATCTAGCTCGCCAGGCCTCGCGCCCGGCGCTGGCGCCTCTTCGAGGGGGGCTGCCTTCACCGGGGCAAGCCGATCATCCCTAACGCGCGCTTAGGGGCGTTCCTTCACGACGAATTCAGCGCCGTCGTGGAGGATGCCCCGCGTCCGAGGGGCCTATGCAGATATCCACGCTCGGGGCGGCCCAGTCGGGCGCGCCCGCCATCCTGCCCGACAGCGTCGCGGCCGCCGCCCTGGTGCTGGGCGACCGCAGTGGCGCCGTGAGCCTCTTCCAGCAGCTCAAGTCCTACCAGGACCTGGCCGGCCGCTGGCGCGGGGCGCGGGGCGGCGAGCGGCAGGCCCTGGCCCGCACCCTGACGGAGTCGCCCTTCGCCCAGCGGGTGCAGTCGACCCTCAACACCTTCACCCGCGCGGCCTGGGCCGGCCCCGACGCGGTTCCCCCCGAGCCCCAGGCGAAGATGCTGGCGGCCTTCGACGCCCTGTCGCCCGACGACCAGCAGATCGTCGCCGGGGTGCAGGTGGACGCCGCCGGCGCCCCGGCCTACGCCTCGCCCGACGCCTACCGCGCCCGATTGCGGGAGGATCTCCGTCAGGCCCAGCCCCGCCAGGCCGACAGTGTCACTCTCTCGCCCCAGGCCCAGGCCGTCCTGGCCGGCGCCCCGCCCCCCGCGCCGCCCCCGCCGCCCCAGGTCGCCCCCGACCGCGCCGCCGCCATCGCGGCCTATACGAAGCTGGCGCGGTAGGGCTGCTCGATGATCCTTCTCCCCTTGCGGGAGAAGGTGTTGGGCGAAGGCCCGACGGATGAGGGGTCGTGCTCCCGTCTCCGCGCGTCCGGCGACGCCCCAACCCGATAGGCCCGTGCGACCCCTCATCCGACCCTGCGCCGCAGGGCCACCTTCTCCCGCAAGGGGAGAAGGATCACTCAGGTGGGCCTTGAGAACATAACAGGAACATTTATAAGGTGAAGCCATGAGAAAGCTGGCCCTCGCCAAGTCCCTGCGGAAGCGGGCTCCCGTCGCGGAGGTCCGGCTTTGGGTCCTGCTTCGCGATCGGGCTCTGGAGGGGTTGAAGTTCCGCCGGCAGGTTCCCGTCGGACCCTACATCGTCGACTTCCTGTCCTTTCGGCATCGCCTGGTGGTGGAGGCCGACGGGCCGTTCCACGACGCCGAGCGCGACGCGATCCGCGACGCCTGGCTCGCCGGCCAGGGTTTTCGCGTGCTGCGGTTTCCGAACGCCCAGATCGAGGTCTGGCCCCAGCGGGTGCTCGACGACATCCGGTCGGCGGCGGGGCTTCCCCGGGCCTATTCCGGGCCGCTGGCCGGCCAAGGGCGAGCGTGATCGGCAAGCGTGATCCTTCTCCCCTTGCGGGAGAAGGTGGCCTCGCGGAGCGAGGTCGGATGAGGGGTCGCACCAGCCTATCGGGTTAGGGCCTGGCGGATGCGCGGGGAGGGGAGCGCGACCCCTCATCCGTCGGGCCTTCGCCCGACACCTTCTCCCGCAAGGGGAGAAGGGCCACAGGGCCGGATCGATAGGTGGCTGGTTTGTCCCGCGAAGGGAGGAGCCCCTACCCCTCCGCGGGGGCCAGCTTGTCCTGGGTCTTGGTGTCGAAGTCGCTGGCCTCGTGGCGTTCCCGCAGCTGCGACGACGGCTCCCCGAAGGTGCGGTTGACCATCCGGCCGCGCTTCACCGCCGGCCGTTCGGCGATGGCGTCGGCCCAGCGGATGACGTGCTTGTAGGAGGCCACGTCCAGGAACTCGCCGGCCTCATAGAGCACGCCCTTGGCCATGCCGCCGTACCAGGGCCAGATGGCCATGTCGGCGATGGTGTACTCGCTCCCGCCGACGTACGGCGCCTCGGCGAGCCTGCGGTCCAGCACGTCCATCTGCCGCTTCACCTCCATGGCGTAGCGGTCGATGGCGTATTCGATCTTCATCGGCGCATAGGCGTAGAAGTGCCCGAACCCGCCCCCCAGGAACGGCGCCGAGCCCATCAGCCACATCAGCCACGACAGGCACTCGGCCCGGGGCCCCGGCGCGGTGGGCAGGAAGGCGTTGCCGAACTTCTCCGCCAGATGGATCAGGATCGCCCCGCTCTCGAACACCCGGATCGGCTCGGGCCCGCTGCGGTCCAGCAGGGCCGGAATCTTGGAATTGGGATTGATGTCGACGAAGCCGGAACTGAACTGGTCCCCGGCCCCGATATTGATCAGCCAGGCGTCGTACTCGGCGCCGGCGTGCCCCAGGGCCAGCAGCTCCTCGAGCATGATGGTGACCTTCACCCCATTGGGGGTGCCCAGCGAATAGAGCTGCAGTGGGTGACGCCCCACCGGCAGGTCCTTGTCATGGGTCGGCCCCGCGATCGGCCGATTGATCGCCGCGAACCGCCCGCCGGACTCCTTGTTCCAGCTCCAGACCTTGGGGGGCGTGTAGGTGTCGGTCATGGCTTCCTCCGGGTGCGCAGCTTCGTGCGGTGTGGCTACCGATGTGGGGGAGGCCGGCGCGTTTGGCGAGGGGGAAGAGGTGGAAAGGCTTGGCCGTTGCTCGCCGACAGCGGGGCATCCGCCCTAGTCCCGCCCCGACCCGCGCGCTAAACCTCCGCCCATGAACGCCCCTGTGAAGACCGACTCCCTGCCCGAGTGGCAGCTCTCCGACCTCTATGAGGGCCGCGACGACCCGAAGATCGAGGCCGACCTGGCCGCGGCCAAGGCCGCCAATGACGAGCTGGTGAAGCTGAAGGGGCGGTTCGTGGGGATGCGGGGCGATCCGCTGCGGCTGGGGGAACTGCTGGACCACGGGATCGGGCTCTATGAGCGCGCGGTGAACGGGCTGTGGGCGGCCGGGGCCTATGCGGGCCTGGCCAGTTCGGTGGCCAAGGACGACCCGGCCTGGGCCAAGTTCGAGGGCGACCTGCGCACCCGGTCCTCGCAGATCGGGGCCGAGAGCCTGTTCTTCACCCTGGAGCTCAACCAGCTTGAGGACAACGAGATCGAGATGGCCTTCAAGGCCTATCCGCCGGCCGCCCGCTGGCGGTCCTGGATGCGGCGGGTACGGCTGTCGCGGCCCCACGAGCTGTCGCCGGACCTGGAGCGGCTGCTGATCGACCGCTCGCCGGCTGTGGCCAACTGGATCCGGCTGTTCGACGAGACCCTGGCCCGGCTGTCGGCCAAGGTGGGCAAGGAGACCCTGAGCCTGCCCGAGGTGCTCAACCGCCTGTCGGACCCCGACGTCACCAGGCGCAAGGCCGCCGCGCACGGCCTGGCCAAGGCGCTGGAGGACCGCACGCCGGAACTGGCCCTGGCCATGAACACGCTGGCCTTCGAAAAGCAGGTGGAGGACCGCTGGCGGAAATATCCCTCGCCCGCCGCCAGCCGCCACATCGCCAACGAGGTGGACGCCGACGCCGTCGAGGCGCTCGAAGCCGCGGTGGTGGAGGCCTATCCGGCCGTCAGCCACCGCTACTATGCGCTTAAAGCCAAGCTGATGGGCCGCAAGACCCTGGACTACTGGGACCGCAACGCGCCGCTGGATACCGGCGCCCAGCGCACCTACGACTGGGGCCAGGCCAAGGGCATGGTGCTGGAGAGCTTCTCCGACCTGGCGCCCAAGTTCGCCGACACCGCCCGGGCGTTCTTCGACCAGCCCTGGATCGACGCCCGGCCCCGCCCCGGCAAGCAGTCGGGGGCCTTCTCCCACCCGGTGACCGCCGAGCGGCACCCCTATGTGTTCATGAACTATATGGGCGAGCGCCGCGACGTGCTCACCCTGGCCCACGAGCTGGGGCACGCGGTGCACCAGACCCTGTGCCAGCCGCTCGGCACCCTGCTGGCCGACACCCCCCTGACGCTCGCCGAGACCGCCTCGATCTTCGGCGAGGGGCTGGTGTTCGAGCGGCTCCTGGCCGGCGCCCCTAAAGATGAGCGGCTTGGATTGCTGGCCGGCCAGATCGAGGACGGGCTCAATACGGTGGTGCGCCAGATCGCCTTCCACCGCTTTGAGAGCCGGTTCCACGCCGCGCGGGTCGAGGGCGAGCTGGCGCCGGAGCAGATCAGCGCCATCTGGCTGGAGACCATGGGCGAGAGCCTGGGTCCGGCCATCAAGCTCAACCAGGGCTATGAGCACTATTGGGGCTATGTCAGCCACTTCGCCCACGCGCCCTTCTATGTCTACGCCTACGCCTTCGGGGATCTGTTGGTGCGCGGCCTGATGGAGAAGCGCCGGGAGGACCCGGCGGCCTTCGCCCCGCTCTACGAGGACCTGCTGGCCGCCGGCGGCACCCGCACCTATGTCGAGGCCCTGCGCCCCTTCGGGCTCAATCCCCGCGAGAAGGCCTTCTGGGCGGCGGGCATGACCCAGATGGAGCGGCTGGTGGACGCCTTCGAGGCCCTGGTCTGACGCGCGCGCGCCCTGAGTGATCGCCTCAGGCAAACCCATCACGTCATCCCGGCCGCAGCGAAGCGGAGAGCCGGGACCCAGGGGCGGCAGCAATCCCTCCTGGGTCCCGGGTCTCCCTGCGGTCGCCCGGGATGACGGAGTGGGTGCGGAAAGAAGCTGAGCTTCACACGTTCATGCGTCCATGACCGACCCCGCCAAGAAGCCGCTCGCGCGGCGGATCGAGACCCGCGCCCTGCTGATCTGGCTGGGCGGGGCCGCGGCGATCTGGGGGTTCTTCAACGTCGCCAGCGAGGTCACCGAGGGCGACACCGCGGCGATGGATCAGAAGCTGTTGCTGATGCTGCGCCGGCCCGGGACCCTCGGCGATCCCATCGGGCCGCGCTGGCTGGAGGAGTCCATGCGCGACGTCACCGCGCTCGGGGGCTTCACCTTCCTGACCCTGGCGACGATCGTGGCCCTGCTGCTGTTCAGCTTCCACGGCAAGCGGCGGCAGGCCTGGATCCTGGCCGGCGCCGTGCTGGCCGCCCAGGTGTCCAGCGAGGTGCTGAAGACCTTCTATGACCGGCCCAGGCCCAGCCTCGTCCCGCACGGCAGCTATGTCTACACCCAGAGCTTCCCCAGCGGGCACTCCACCCTCTCGGCGACGGTGTTCCTGACTCTGGCCACCCTGATCGCCAGCGTGGAGGCCCGGGCCAGCACCAAGATCCTGATCTATGTCCTGGCGGTGCTGACGACGATCGCGGTGGGATTCAGCCGCGTCTATCTCGGGGTCCATTGGCCCAGCGACGTGCTGGCGGGCTGGAGCCTGGGGGCGACCTGGGCCTTCGGCGCCTGGATCGTGCTGGAATGGATGCGCCGCCGCGACGTCAGCCGCGAGGGGGTCTAGCCTTCCGGCCGATAGCCGACGCCGATGGCGGCGAGGTCGGCGAGGAAGGCCTCGGTCAGGGCCGCCATGTCGATCATGGCGCGGATCACGTCGGGACGGGCGAGAACCTCGGCGGGCATGCTCAGGCCGTTGGCGCCGCGCGCCACCAGGCCGCGCTCCTCCAGCCGCAGCACGGCGCGCCGCGTGGTCTCGTAGGGCAGCAGCAGGAACTTGCCGATGGCGTAGACGCTGACCGGACGGCGCTGGGCGTCGGGGACCACCTCCTCCAGGCCGGCGTGGGCGTGGGCCAGCTCCGGGTCGTGGGTGACGTGGGCGATATTGGCCTTGTTGACCGCCCGCAGGGCCAGGACGGTCAGGACGTCGAGGTCCATGATCCTGGCGGTGTGGCAGGTGGACTCCAGGAAGAAGTCGGTGGTCAGGCGAAGGGTCTGGCGCAGGACGTCGGGGCCCGCGGCCCGGGGAGGGCCGGCGGCGACGCCCAGGCGCCCGGCCTCCTCCACGAAGCCCGTCGTGGCGGTCCAGGTCTCGGCGATGATGCCGTCGTGGGCCGGGGCGGTCAGCACCTTGGCGGGGATGATCAGCCCGCCGTCCACCTCGGCGCAGACGCCCGCGGCCACCAGCCGCCTCACCCGGCGGCGGATCGTCTCGTAGGGGAGGGCGAGGTCCTTGGCCACGGCGTAGGCGCTCACCGGCCGGCGGCGGTCGTCGGTGGGCACGCCGGCGATCCCGTCATGGGGATGGGCGATGACCTCGCGCGAGGCCAGGAGCTCGCGGATGTTGGCCCGGTTGATGGCCAGGATGGTCAGGGCGGTGACGATGTCGCGGCTGATGAACCGGGCCGAGCGCCGGGCGGTGTTCACATGGTAGTCGCCGGCCAGCCGGGCGATCAGGCGCCGACGGTCGGCGATCTCGACGTCAGGACGCATGCGGTTCCTTTCCCCCACGCCAAAGCGGTGAGCGTCAAGACGGGAGGTGGCCTAATTCGGGGGAGGGCTCAATGGTTTTGAGATCGGCGGTATGCCGCCGACCTGGAGCCCCAGCGGGACTAGACTTCCGGCTGGTAGGCCAGGCCGGCGGCGGCGAGGTCGGCCAGGAAGGCCTCGGTGTTGGCCACCAGCTCCATGACGCCGGCGACCACGGCGGGGCGGGCCACCACCTCGGCGGGCACGATCAGACCTCCGGCCTCGCGCCGCACTAGGCCCTTGGCCTCCAGCTGCAGCAGGCTGCGGCGGACGGTCTCGTAGGGCAGCAGCAGGTACTTCGCCAGGCCGTAGACGCTGATCGGGCGCCGCTCGGCGTCGGGCAGGATGTCGGCCAGGGCGGCATGGGCCAGGGTGGCGTCGGGGTCCTGGGTCACGTGCCGGACATTGGCCAGGTTGACCGCCCGCAGGATCAGCACCGATCCGGGGTCCAGGTCCATGACGCGGGCCATGTGGCAGGCGGTCTCCAGGCAGTAGGCGCTCACCGCGCGATTGACCTGCCGGAACTGATCGGGGCTGGGGGGCTGGCGGAGGCCGGCGGCGGAGACACCCAGCCGGCCCGCCGTCTGCACGAACGCGACCGTGGCGGCCCAGGTCTCGGCCGCCGCCGTCATGAGTCCCGGATCGAGGATGGCCCTGGCCGGGATGATGACCCCGCCGGCGACGGTCTCGCACAGGCCGGCCTGGGTCAGCTTCCTCACATGCCGCCGCGCGGTCTCGTAGGGCATGCTCAGATTGCGGGCCACCATATAGACGCTGACCGGCTCGCGCAGGTGGTCGGGGGGAACGCCGGGAACCCCGGCATGGGGTTCGGCGACCGTCTCCCGCGAGGCGGTCAGGGCGGCGACATTGGCCCGGCTGATTTCGAGGAAGACCAGGACGGTGGCGACATCACGGCTCATCGACCGGGCCACGCGCCGCGCGGCGTCGAGCTGATATTCCCCGCCGAGACGGGACAGCAGGCGGCGGCGGTCCACGCCGTGCAGGTCTTCAACCATACCGCATCGTTTACCGACCGCCGCGGCAGGACATCAAGGCGCAACTACAGCCCCAGCACCGCCTTGGCGATGATGTTGCGCTGGATCTCGTTGGTCCCGGCATAGATCGAGCCCGCCCGGTCGTTGAGATACTTCGACGTCACCGTCAGGCTGTGGTCGGGGCCGACATGACCCTGGTCCGCAGGCGGGGTGAACAGCGGGGTGGGGCCGCCGGGCGCGGTGGCGTGAGGCTGGTAGGGGACGCCATAGGCGCCGGCCGCCTCCAGGGCCAGTTCGGTCAGCCGCTGGCTGAGCTCGGTCCCCACCGTCTTCATCATCGAGGACTTGGCGCCGGGCGCCTCGCCCGAGGTGAGGTTGGCCAGGATCTGCAGCTCCACCGCCTCCAGGGCGTCGATCTCTATGGCGGCGCCGGCCAGGCGCGCGGCGAAGCTGGGGGTGTCGTCCAGGTGCGGCTCGGCGGCGGCCATGGCGGCGATGCGCTCCAGGCGGGCCCGCAGGCCCGGCGCGCTGACCCCGCCGCCGCGTTCGAACTCCATCAGGTACTTGGCCACCGTCCACCCCTCGCCCACCTTGCCCACCACATTGGCCTTGGGCGCGCGGACGTCGGTGAAGAAGACGTCGTTCTGGATGTGCTCCCCCGACAGCATCAGGATCGGGCGGACCTCGACGCCGGGCGTGGTCATGTCGATCAGCAGGAAGGTGATCCCCTGCTGGCGGATGCCTTCGCTGGAGGTCCGCACCAGGCAGAAGATCCAGTTGGCGACATTGGCGTGGGTGGTCCACAGCTTGTGGCCGTTGCAGACGAAGTGGTCGCCGTCCTCCACGGCGCTCATCTGCAGGGAGGCGAGGTCGGAGCCCGAGGCTGGCTCGGAATAACCCTGGCACCAGTGGTGCTCGCCGTTCAGCATGCGCGGCAGGTAGTGGGCCTTCTGCTCGGGGCTGCCGTGGCCGATCAGCACCGGGCCGCACATGCCGATCCCCATGGGCGAGAGCGGCGGGGCGCCGGCGGCGGCCAGTTCCTGGGCGAAGATATAGCGCTGGGCCGCGCTCCAGCCGCAGCCGCCGTACTCGACGGGCCAGGCCGGCGCCGCCCAGCCGCGGGCGTGCAGGATGGCCTGCCATTCGGTGGCGAGATCATGCGGGGCGTAGACGCTGGTCATCAGCCGGGTGGTCCGCCGCATCTCCGGCGTCAGCTCGGCGTCGAGGAAGGCGCGCACCTCGTCTCGGAAGGCGAGATCCGCCTGGCTCCAGCTCACCTGCATCGCGCCCTCCCATGGCCGTTTGACGCGATGATGCCCAGGTGACGGACCGGCAGGCGAGTCCCGCCTTCGCGCCCAGTCGACCCGCCCCGACAAACTGGCTAGCGTCGCGGCCAACAAGAGGGAGCGCCGAGATGACCGAAGCCTGGATGGACAAGACCCTGTCTCCGGACGCCCGGGCCAAGCTGCTGATCGAGCAACTCACCCTCGACGAGATGATCTCCCTGCTGCACGGCCCGATGCCGGCGATGGTCAGTCCGCCGCCGGCCGATGCGGCCATGGGGGCGGGCTATGTCCCCGGGGTCGAACGCCTCGGCATCCCACCCCTGAACGAGACCGACGCCAGCCTGGGCATCGCCAATCCGCGCCAGGTGCGTCCGGGCGACGGCGCCACCGGCCTGCCCTGCGGCCTGGCGCTGGCCTCCACCTGGGATCCGGAGCTGGCCCATGCGGCCGGGGCGATGGTGGGGAGCGAGGCGCGCGACAAGGGCTTCAACGTCCTGCTCGGCGGCGGCGCCAACCTGACGCGGGAGCCGCGCTGCGGGCGGAATTTCGAGTATCTCGGCGAGGACCCGCTGCTGGCCGGGGTGCTGGCCGGCGAGGCCATCAAGGGCGCCCAGTCCAACGACATCGTCTGCACGATCAAGCACTTCGCCCTCAACGACCAGGAGACCTGCCGCCATGTGGTGGACGCCTGCATCGACGAGGGCGCCCTGCGCGAGAGCGACCTGCTGGCCTTCCAGATCGCCATCGAGCGCGGCGATCCGGGCTCGGTGATGTGCGCCTATAACCGGGTCAACGGAGAGTGGGCCGGGGAGAACGACTTCCTGCTGAACCAGGTGCTGAAGCGTGACTGGGGCTATCGCGGCTGGGTGATGAGCGACTGGGGGGCGGTCCATTCCACCGCCAAGGCTGTGCTGGCGGGCCTGGACCAGGAGAGCGGCGAGCAACTGGACAAGCAGGTCTATTTTGGCGCGCCCTTGAAGGAGGCCGTGGAGCAGGGGGAGGTGTCCTTCGAGCGGCTGACCGACATGGTCGCCCGCATCCTGCGCAGCCTGTTCGACAAGGGGGTGTTCGACAATCCCGCCGCCAAGCGCTTCACCGACTACGCCGCCAACGCCCAGGTGGCCCAGGCCGCGGCCGAGGCCGGGATCGTGCTGCTGAAGAACGACGGCGTCCTGCCGCTGTCCGGCTCCCTGCGCAAGATCGCGGTGATCGGCGCCCATGCCGACGTCGGCGTGCTTTCGGGGGGCGGCTCCTCCCAGGTGATCCCCGTGGGCGGGCCTGGCCTGTCGCTGCCGGTGGCGGGCGCGGCCGGCGCCTTCGCCAACATCACCTATCATCCCTCGGCGCCCCTGGCGGCGATCCGCGACATGACCCGCAACACCCAGGTCACCTTCTCCGCCGGGACCGACCCGGCGCAGGCCGCCGACCTGGCCCGCGACGCCGACGTGGCCATCGTCTTCGCCGACCAGTGGGCCACGGAGGCCGAGGATCTGCCCAGCCTCTCCCTGCCGGGCCACCAGGACGCCCTGATCGAGGCCGTCGCCGCCGCCAACCCCAGGACCGTGGTGGTGCTGGAGACCGGGACCCCGGTGCTGACACCCTGGCTCGACCGGGTGAGCGCGGTGCTGGAGGCCTGGTATCCGGGCACGCGCGGCGGCGAGGCCATCGCAAACATCCTGTTCGGGGCGGTCAATCCGTCCGGGCGGCTGCCCATCAGCTTCCCCCGCGAGGTCGAGGACCTGGTGCGGCCGGAGATTCCCGGCCAGATCTTCGGTCCCCCGGAGGAGGGGCGCACCATCCCCACCTCGCGGCCGGACGTGCAGCAGCACAAGGGCCGCTTCTCGGTGGAGCATCTGGAGGGGGCCGACGTCGGCTATCGCTGGTTCGCCAAGCACGGGACCGCGACCCTGTTCCCCTTCGGCTTCGGCCTTTCCTATACGCGCTTCGCCCATTCCGGCCTGGAGCTGACGGGCGGCGAAACCCTCACCGCCAGCTTCGAGGTGAAGAACACCGGCGCCGTGGCCGGGATCGACACCCCCCAGGTCTATGTCACCGTCACAGGCTCGGACGGCCAGCCCTCCCAGCGCCTGATAGGCTGGGCCCGGGTGGCCCTGGCGCCCGGCGAAAGCCGCCGGGTGAGCGTCACGGCCGACCGCCGGCTGCTGGCCAATTACGACGTGGCCCTGCCGGGCTGGCGCATCGCCGCGGGTCCCGTGGCCGTGGTGGTGGGGACCTCGGCCGAGGACGCCACCCTGCACGGCGAGGTCGAGGTCGCGGCGGGGACGCTGAGGCCTTAGGTCTTTCCTCCCCTGCGCGGCGGGCTGTGAAGCGCGCGCCGCGTCATCAAGGGCTTGCCATTCGGCGACCGCCCGTTCATTTCCCTGCGCGATGTCCGATGATCTGACCGAAGTCCAGACCGCCATCGTTCCCGATGGCTTTGTCATCAACCTCTGGAACCGGGGGTTTGGCCGCACGGTCGGGCCGTTCTATTCCCGCCGCGACGAGCCGACCGGCGACGAGGTGATGGCCTTCCGGGTCGAGGAGCACCACGCCAACGGCATGAACAACTGCCACGGCGGCATGCTGATGAGCTTCGCCGACATGGCCTGGGGACGGGTGGTCTCCAACAAGCGCGAGATCGGCTGGGTGACGGTGCGGCTGACCACCGACTTCCTCTCCGGCGCCCACATGGGCGACTGGGTGGAGGGGACCAGCCAGATCATCACCGAGCAGGACGATGTCTTCACGGTCCGGGGCAAGATCTGGTGCGGCGAGCGCACCCTGATCACCGGCACCGGCGTCTACAAGGGTATCCGCTCCATCTCGCGCAAGGCGGGTGAGCGCGAAGTGCGGGGAGTCGCCTGATGGCATTGGATCCGGCGATCAAGGAAGGCGCCCCGGTCGGCTACGACGACCGCCCCATCCATTCCGAGCCCGGCAGCCTGCCGCCCCAGGTGCAGGCGCCGCTGGCGCCGTTCCGCGGCCGTCATCCCGACGCGCCCGAGTGGTTCCTGGACGCCATCGCCCAGGAGCCGGAGCGCAGCTTCGTCACCTCGCTGGGGACGAAGATCGAGGCCCTGACCTGGGGCGAACTGGGCAAGCCGGGTTTGCTGCTGGTGCATGGCAACTCCGCCCACGCCGACTGGTGGAGCTTCATCGCCCCCTTCCTGGCCCAGGACTACCGGGTGACCTCGATGTCGCTGGCCGGCATGGGCGCCTCGGACTGGCGCGACACCTACGCCTTCCAGGACTTCGCCGAGGACGCCGAGGCCGTGGCCCGCGCCACCGGCCTCTATGACGGCGGCGCCCTGCCGATCTATATCGGCCACTCCTTCGGGGGCAGCCAGGTGTTCTTCGCCGCCGCCGCCCATCCCGAGCGCATGCGCGCCGCGATCCTGGTGGATACCGGCTTCGGCGGGCCGCCGCCGGACTCGCCCGAAGGCAAGCGCATGATGGAGCAGCAGGTGCGCAACATCCCGACGGCCGACCGCGCGGCCCGGGTCTATCCCACCGAGGAGGCCGCGCTCGCCCGCTTCCGCTTCATGCCGCCCCAGGTGGCCGGCAACCTGTTCATCGCCGACTTCATCGCCCGCCGCTCCCTGAAGCGCGCGCCCTTGGCCGACGGCTCCGGCGAGGGCTGGACCTGGCGGTTCGACCCGGCCATGTGGAACAAGCTCGACCGCACGGTGATGATGGGCATGACCGCCGACGGTCCGCCCAAGGTGACCGTGCCCCTGGTGCATATCTATGGCGACCGCTCGGTGGTGAAGTCGCGGATCAGCGACGACCGGCCCTCGCCCCTGCCCAAGGACATGCTGGAGATCGCCATCCCCGATTCGGCCCACCACATCATGGTCGATCAGCCCCTGGCGCTTATCGCGGCGTTGCGCGGCCTTCTGGCCGCCTGGCCGGGCTGAGACATAAGGCGCGCTTGAGGCTCCGGCGCGGAACGTGTAGGTCCGCCTTCTTCCATCTCCTCCCAAGTTTGAGAGACGCCCTTCTATGGCTTCCGAATACCACCGCGGCGACATGGACATTTCCGAGCAGGTCGCCACCTTCAACCTGTTCAACGGCATGACCAAGTGGGGCTCGCTGTCGCTGGCCGCCCTGATGGTGCTGCTGGTCCTCTGGTTCTGCACCCCCGCGGGCTTCCTGGGCGCCTTCATCAGCGCCGCGGTCCTGACCGTCCTGGGCGTCGTCTTCCTGCGCGAAAAGCCCGAAGCCGCCCACTAGGGTCGTCTCGGCGCGCCCGCCGCGCCCTCCGCAATGACCTATCAGGCGCGCCGATTCGTCGGCGCGCCTGAAGTCGTATCCGCCATTCAAACGAACGTTCGAATGTCCCGGGCCGATAGCTGGACAAGCTCACCCTGCCCCCCGTATGGTCCGCCCAAAGCTGACCAGGGGGAAACAGGCGCATGGCCGTCATAGCCGTCACGACCGAACGCCGCGCCGGCGAGACCCGCGTCGCCGCCGTCCCCGAGAGCGTCAAGAAACTGATCGCCGCCGGGTTCGCCGTGGTGGTGGAGTCCGGCGCCGGAACCGCGGCGTCCTATCCCGACGCCGACTACCAGGCGGCCGGGGCAGAGATCGCCAAGGACGCCAAGGCCGCCATCGGCAAGGCCGACATCCTGTTCAAGGTCCGCGCCCCCGAGGCCGCCGAGATCGCGGCTCTGAAGGCCGGCGCCATCGTCGTGGCCCTGCTCAACCCGCACATGGACAAGGACGCCCTGAAGGCGCTGGCCGCCAAGGGCGCCACCGCCTTCGCCATGGAGTTCGTGCCGCGCATCACCCGGGCCCAGGTGATGGACGCCCTGTCGTCGCAAGCCAATCTCGCCGGCTACCGCGCGGTGATCGAGGCGGCCGAGGCCTATGGCCGGGCCATGCCGATGATGATGACCGCCGCCGGCACCGTCGCCGCCGCCAAGGTCTTCGTCATGGGGGTCGGCGTCGCCGGCCTGCAGGCCATCGCCACGGCGCGTCGTCTCGGCGCGGTGGTCACCGCCACCGACGTGCGTCCCGCCACCAAGGAACAGGTCGAGAGCCTCGGCGCCAAGTTCCTGGCCGTCGAGGACGAGGAGTTCAAGAACGCCCAGACCGCCGGCGGCTACGCCAAGGAGATGAGCGCCGAGTACCAGGCCAAGCAGGCGGCCCTGGTCTCCAGCCACATCGCCAAACAGGACATCGTCATCACCACCGCCCTGATCCCGGGCCGGCCCGCCCCCAAGCTGGTGAGCGCCGAGCAGGTGGCCTCCATGCGTCCGGGTTCGATCCTGGTGGACCTGGCCATCGAGCAGGGCGGCAATGTGGTCGGCGCGAAGGTCGGCGAGGTGGCGGTCACCGCCAATGGGGCGAAGATCCTCGGCGTCGCCAACCTGCCCGGCCGCATCGCCACCGACGCCTCGGCCCTCTACGCCCGCAACCTGCTGGCCTTCGCGGGCCTGCTGCTGGACAAGGAGGGCAAGCTCGCCCCCGACCTGGAGGACGAGATCCTCAAGGCGGCCCTGGTCACCCAGGGCGGCGCGGTCGTCCACCCCTCGCTGCAAAGCTAGAGCTCCCAAGGAGGAAACGATGGAAGCCGTCGACCCCACAGTCTTCCGCCTGGCGATCTTCGTGCTGGCGATCTTCGTCGGCTACTATGTCGTCTGGAGCGTGACGCCCGCCCTGCACACCCCGCTGATGGCGGTGACCAACGCCATCTCCTCGGTGATCATCGTCGGCGCCCTGCTGGCCGCCGCCGCCCATGGCGCGCCCGAGGCGGGCCTGACCCAGAACGTCATGATCTCCAAGGGGGCCGGCGCCATCGCCGCGGCCTTCGCCGCCGTGAACATCTTCGGCGGCTTCCTGGTCACCCAGCGCATGCTGGCCATGTACAAGAAGAAGGATAAGCCCGTGCAGAAGGAAGGCGCCAAGTGAACGCCAATCTCG
>NZ_JAUSLW010000162.1 GCF_030645195.1 Phenylobacterium sp.
CGTTCATGGGGCCGACGATCTTCACGCCGGGCGCGTCGGTGGGGACCAGGATCTGCGACTGGCGCAGGTTGGGCGGGCCGTCGGGGCTGGTCTGGACCATGGTGATCATGATCTTGCAGCGCGGATCGCCGGCGCCGGAGAGGTAGTGCTTCTCGCCGTTGATGACGTATTCGTCGCCCACCAGGGTGGCGCGGGTGTTGACGTTCTTGGCGTCCGACGAGGCGGCGTTCACCTCGGTCATGGCGAAGGCCGAGCGGATCTCGCCGCGCAGCAGGGGCTCCAGCCACTTCTTCTTCTGCTCAGGGGTGCCGACGCGTTCCAGGACTTCCATGTTGCCGGTGTCGGGGGCGGCGCAGTTCATGGTCTCCGAGGCCATGGGGTTCTTGCCCAGCTCGACGGCGATATAGGCGTAGTCGAGGTTGGACAGGCCCTCGCCGGTCTCGGCGTTGGGCAGGAAGAAGTTCCACAGGCCCTCGGCCTTGGCCTTGTCCTTGGCCTTTTCCAGCACTTCCAGCTGGCCCGGCGCATAGCTCCAGATGTCGGCCTTGCCCTCGCCCAGGCGGTGGAACTCCGCCGACATCGGGTTGACCGTCTCGACGATGAACCGCTTGACGTGCTCCAGCAGCGGCAGGGCCTTGGCCGACATCCGCAGGTCGTTGAGGTCGTCCATCGGGTTCAGCTTGAAGCTGGATTGGGCCTTGTCCTTGGTCTCGCTCATCTTTGTCACTCCCACGGTGTTCTGGTTGGCGGCCCCGTTGCGCGAGACCCATGGATGTCGCGCGGCCTATTCGCCGCGCTGAAAAATCGATTCCCAAGAGTTAGAGCGGGATGCGGGCGGAAAACCGGTTCCCACTTTTCCTCATCCCGCTCTGGGCCGATAGCTTTGGCCCATCACGGGCCGCAAATCAAACAAGCGTTTTAATACGCTCATGCTTTCCCGCGCCGTCCGGGAGATTCAGCTCGGCATGGCCGGGTTGGCCCCGTGGCAGACCGCCTCGATATTGTGGCCGTCGGGATCCAGGACGAAGGCGCCGTAATAGCTGGGATGGTAGTGGGGGCGCAGGCCCGGCGGGCCGTTGTCGCGGGCCCCGGCGGCCAGCGCCGCGGCGTAGAAGGCGTCCACCGTGGCGTTGTCGGGGGCGCTGAAAGCCACGTGGCAGTAGCCCGAGGCCTCCCCCAGGCCGATCCAGAAGAAGGGCCGGCTGTCGCCATAGCCCGAGCCCACGTCCATCGTGAACACCCGGCTCAGGCCGAGCGGCTTGAGCGCCACATCGTAGAAGGCCTGGGACCGGGCGTGGTCGGCCACCCTCAGGCTCACATGATCCAGCATGGCTGCGCCTCCTTTGTGTCGGAGAACGCTAGGCCCTGGGCGGCCCTTGGCAAGCCCCGCGCCGCGCGCGGGGCCGCCCGCGGGACTATTTGGAGGGCAACTGGTCGGCGCCGGCGCAGGCGGCGGTCACGAGCGCCTTGTCGTCGGCGCTGGTTGCCTTGGCGGCCTTGGCGGTGCGCCAGGTGTCGGCGATCACCAGAGGCTTGGACGGCGAATAGGAACCGATGATCATCAGGGCCTTGGCCTTGCAGTCGATCGCCACCACGCTGCCGACCCCGTCGGCGGCGCCCGGGGCCGAGGGCCCGACGCGGGGGCTGGCGCCCACCTTGCCGATGGCTTGCTGGATCACGACCATGCCGCTGGCGGTGTCGCGGTAGGAATAGTCGGTGTCATAGGACCACTGGAGGCCCTTGTCGCTCACGGCGCTGTAGGGCTTCCAGGTTTCGGCGGCGGCGGGCAAGGCCACGGCCGCGATGGACAGGGCCGACAGGGCGGCGAGCGCGAGGCGCATGGATGATCTCCTGGGACTTTGAGTTTCTTCCCTCGCCGAAAGCCTTAGCGGGGCGGCGGCGCGCCGGCCAAGAGGAATCGCCAGAACGCAGGTTTCGGACCCGGCCAAGCTTGACTCCGGGGCCCCGCGACCCTACCTCCCGCCCGTCGTTAGCACTCTGGGGCTGCGGCTGCCAACGCTCGGCCCCACGTTGCGACGCAATCCATTCAACCGTCCCGAACGGAGAGAAAAAGACATGGCGTTTCGTCCCCTGGGAGACCGCGTGCTGATCAAGCGCGTCGAAGAAGAAGAGAAGACCAAGGGCGGGATCATCATTCCCGACACCGCCAAGGAAAAGCCGCAGGAAGGCGAAGTCGTCGCCGTCGGCCCCGGCGCCCGCGATGACAACGGCAAGATCCAGCCCCTCGACGTCAAGAAGGGCGACAAGATCCTGTTCGGCAAGTGGTCGGGCACCGAAGTGAAGATCGACGGTCAGGACCTCCTGATCATGAAGGAGAGCGATGTCCTGGGCGTGGTCGAATAACCACCTCCTCCGCTCTCCTCCCTCCCACAACATACTGAAAGAGCTGAACGAACATGGCCGCTAAAGACGTCTATTTCGCTTCCGACGCGCGCGACCGCATGCTGCGCGGCGTCAACATCCTGGCCAACGCCGTGAAGGTGACCCTGGGCCCCAAGGGCCGCAACGTGGTCATCGAGAAGTCCTTCGGCGCCCCGCGCTCCACCAAGGACGGCGTGTCGGTGGCCAAGGAAATCGAACTGGCTGACCGCTTCGAGAACCTCGGCGCCCAGATGATCCGTGAGGTCGCCTCCAAGACCAACGACAAGGCCGGCGACGGCACCACCACCGCCACGGTCCTGGCTCAAGCCATCGTCGTCGAGGGCCTGAAGGCCGTCGCGGCCGGCATGAACCCGATGGACCTGAAGCGCGGCGTCGACAAGGCCGTCACCAAGGTCCTGGCCGACATCAAGGCCTCGGCCAAGAAGGTCACCACCAACGCCGAGATCGCCCAGGTCGGCACCATCTCGGCCAACGGCGACACCGAAGTCGGCGAGATGATCGCCAAGGCCATGGCCAAGGTCGGCAATGAAGGCGTCATCACCGTCGAAGAGGCCAAGACCGCCGAGACCGAACTCGACGTCGTCGAAGGCATGCAGTTCGACCGCGGCTACCTGTCGCCCTACTTCATCACCAACGCCGACAAGATGGAGGTCGAACTCGAAGAGCCTCTGATCCTGCTCTACGAGAAGAAGCTGACCTCGCTGCAGCCCCTGCTTCCGGTCCTGGAAGCCGTGGTCCAGTCGGGCCGTCCCCTGCTGATCATCGCCGAGGACGTCGAGGGCGAAGCCCTGGCCACCCTGGTGGTCAACAAGCTGCGCGGCGGTCTCCGCGTCGCCGCCGTCAAGGCGCCGGGCTTCGGCGATCGCCGCAAGGCCATGCTGGAAGACATCGCCATCCTGACCGGCGGTGAGCTGATCAGCGAAGACCTGGGCATCAAGCTCGAGAACGTCGGTCTCGAAATGCTCGGCAAGGCCAAGAAGGTCACCATCACCAAGGACGACACCACCGTCGTCGACGGTTCGGGCGCCAAGGACGCGATCGAAGGCCGCATCGGCCAGATCAAGCGCCAGATCGAAGACACCACGAGCGACTACGACAAGGAAAAGCTGCAGGAACGTCTGGCCAAGCTGGCCGGCGGCGTCGCGGTCATCCGCGTCGGCGGCTCGACGGAAGTCGAAGTGAAGGAAAAGAAGGACCGCGTCGACGACGCCCTCAACGCCACCCGCGCGGCGGTTGAAGAAGGCATCGTCCCCGGCGGCGGCGTCGCCCTGCTGAAGGCCTCCAAGGCTCTGGACGGCTTCAAGGGTGACAATCCCGACCAGGAAGCCGGCGTCGCCATCGTGCGCCGCGCCCTGCAGGCCCCGATCCGTCAGATCGCCGAAAACGCCGGCGTCGAAGGCTCGATCGTGGTCGGCAAGGTCATGGAGAACGCCTCCCCGACCTTCGGCTTCAACGCCCAGAGCGAAGAGTATGTGGACATGGTCCAGGCCGGCGTCATCGACCCGGCCAAGGTGGTCCGCACCGCCCTGCAGGACGCGGCCTCGGTCGCCGGCCTGATGATCACCACCGAAGCCGCCATCGTCGAGGCCCCGAAGAAGGGCGGCCAAGGCGGCGGCGACATGGGTGGCGGCATGGGCGGCATGGGCGGCATGGACTTCTAAGTCCGAGCACCCACTGCACCTAAGATTGAGGGCGGGGCCGCGAGGCTCCGCCCTTTTTCGTGGCCGCTACTCGGCGCGCTTGAGCCTTTGCAGCAGCGGACTCAGTTCCCCCTTCAGATCATAGACCCCGACGTCCTTGACCATCTGGGGCGTGGCCCAGTCGGGCCAGGGCTCGATCACCTCGATCTCGCGGAAGGCGGTGGTGAGCGCGCCCGGCGACTTGGCCTTGATGAAGGCCCACTCGACGCCGAGTTCGCCCTGGTGACGGATCAGGAAGGTGGCCACGGCTCAGTCGCTCCGGCCGTCGCCGAGCGCCATCTGGCCGACCCAGCTCACCAGGCCGGTGACGATGGCGGCCAGGATTCCGGGGACCAGGCCCGCGACCGTGAATCCCGGCAGCAGCAGGGCCACCAGCCCGATCATGGCCGCGTTCACCACCAGCAGGAATAGGCCCAGCGTCAGGATGGTGAGCGGCAGGGTCAGCAGGAAGACGATGGGCCGGACGATGGCGTTGACCACCCCCAGCAGCAGGGCGGCCAGCAGCAGGTCGAGCCATCCCGCATAGGAGACCCCCGGCACCACCGAGGCGGCGAGCCAGAGGCCGAGCGCGGCGATCAGCACGCGGGCGAGGAAACGGGACATGGGAAACTCCGGCCTTGGGGACGTGGCCCAGGATGGCCCGCTGCGCCGCCACGGCCAAGCCCCGCGCTCAGATTGCGCGGAGGTTACAGTCTGGGGCTTAGTTCAGCCCCACGGGCTTGGCCAATTACGGGCTCCAGAGTTCCGGGACCCGCCATGCCTCGCCGCCTGCCGCTGCTGATCGCCCTTGCCCTCTCGCCCCTCCCCGCCGCCGCCCAGCCAGGGCCGCCGCCGGAGGGGATGGAGCGGCTGTTCATCAGCCCCGCCGGCGAGCCGTTCCGCAGCGGCGGCGGCCTGGAGGCCTGGTTCGCCCGGGCCGACACCGACCATGACGGGGCGCTCACCCTGGCTGAGTTCCGCGCCGACGCCATGGCCTTCTACAAGGTCCTGGACGCCAACGCCGACGGCAGGATCGACGGTTTCGAGAACCAGGCCTACGAGACCAGGATCGCCCCGGAGATCACCCGCATGAGCTTCGCGGGCGAGGGCGGCCCCGGCGGCGGCGGTTTCCACCGGCGACCCATGGGCGATGAGACGGAAGCCAGCAACATCCCCCGTCCCGGCCCCGGCGGACGTGGAGGTCCGGCGCGGGCCGCTCCGCGCGAGGGCGCGGGGCGCTACGGCCTGCTGAACGAGCCCCAGCCGGTGCGCGGCGCCGACGCCGACCTGGACTGGAAGGTCACTGCCGAGGAATGGGCCAAGGCCGCCAGCAAGCGCTTCGCCATCCTCGACGCCGACGGCGACGGCAGGCTGACCCTGGCCACCCTGCCCCGGCCGCCGATGGGGCCGCCGCCGCGCTGAGCCGGCGCGTTTCGACGTGTGCGTCAGAACGAAGACTTCACCATTGTGAGCCAGGATCGAGGCTGGGATTTCCACACGCGCCATTTGGGGGGCCGGCTGGGGTCATGACGCCGCGCGGCCTACTGAACGATCAGATCGACGCCGTCGCGATCGAATCCCGGACCACGATCTGGGTGCGCGCGGCCCTGTCCCTGGTGAGCGCGGGCCTGTTCAGTCTTCACTTCGGGGTCGCCCCGGCTGCGGGTTGGCTCGCCGCCGTCGCGGCCAGCGAGGCCTGGTCGTGGTGGGTGAACCGAGACATCTTCGCCGGCCGGGCCAACACCCAGGCCAGGCGCCTGATGTTCGTCCTCGCCCTGACCGCCGTCAGCCTGATCTGGTCGGGGGCGGCGATCGCCTATTGGCGGACCGGGTCCCAGGCCCTGCAGCTGGTGGCCGTCGCCATCTTCGCCAGCCAGATGATCCACGCCCAATGCTTCGCCTTCCGCTCCAAGTTGGCGCTCACCCTGGTGGCGGGGATTCCCGCCGCGACCCTGCTCTATCTGGTGACCTTCGCCGGCGGCTTCCACGGGGCGCCGCTGCTGACCCTGGTGGCGACCGCCGCCCTGGCGGTGCTCTACCTCTTCACCAGCGCGGTTCTGAACATGAAGGCGGCCCAGGCCTTGGAGGACGCCCAGCGCGAGGCGGTGGAGGCCAACCAGGCCAAGTCGGCCTTCCTGGCCATGATGAGTCATGAGCTGCGCACGCCGATGAACGGGGTGCTGGGCATGGCGCACGCCCTGAAACAGACCCGGCTGGACGATCGCCAGGCCACCCAGGTGGAGATGCTGATCCGCTCCGGCGATGGGCTGATGGCCATCCTCAACGACATCCTCGACGTCTCCAAGATCGAAGCCGGAAGGCTCGAGCTGGAGACGATCGCCTTCGACCTCACCGAGGTCGGCGCCCGGGTCTGCGACCTGTGGCGGGAGGTGGCCAATGCCCGCGGCCTGCAGCTCACCTACGAGGTGGCGCCCGGCGCGCCGCGCTGGGTGGCCGGCGACCCCAACCGCCTCCGCCAGATCATGCTGAACCTGGTGTCCAACGCGCTGAAGTTCACGGAGTCCGGCGAGGTTCGGCTGTCGATCCGGCCGCAGATCGCCGCCCAGGACGGCGCGCGCTTCGAGATCGCGGTCTCCGACACGGGGATCGGCATCTCGCCGGACCAGCAGGCCCGCCTGTTCCAGTCCTTCGCCCAGGCCGAGGCGGCCACCTCGCGCCGATTCGGCGGCACGGGCCTGGGCCTGGCCATCT
This sequence comes from Phenylobacterium sp., assembly GCF_030645195.1. Lineage (GTDB taxonomy): Bacteria > Pseudomonadota > Alphaproteobacteria > Caulobacterales > Caulobacteraceae > Phenylobacterium. The sequence continues at coordinate 6,795 of NZ_JAUSLW010000162.1, forward strand.
GCAGGCAGCTCACCGACCTGATGGGCGGCGTCATCGCCGTGGAGAGCGAGCCCGGGCGTGGCTCGATCTTCCGCGTCCTGCTGGAGCTGCCTCTCGCCGAGGCCCTGGACCTGGTCGAGCCGGAGGCGCCGGGCGGCGGTCTGTCCGGCGTGCGAATCCTGGTGGCCGAGGACAACCCCATCAACCAGGCCGTGGCCCGCGCCATCCTGGAGGCCGTGGGGGCCCGTCTCGAGACCGCCAATGACGGGGTCGAGGCCCTGGACATGCTGCGCGACGGGGCCTTCGACCTGGTGCTGATGGACGTCCACATGCCGCGGATGACCGGGATCGAGGCCCTGCGTCGCATCCGCGCCGGGGAGGCGGGCCCCGCCGACATCCCGGTGATCGCGCTCACCGCCGACGCCATGCCCGGCGAGGACGCCAAGCTCTGGGGCCACGGCTTCGACGGCGTCCAGCCCAAGCCGATCCAGCCGATGGCCCTGATCGCCGCCATCCTGGAGGCCTGCGCCCCGCGGGACGAGGCGGCGGCGCGGACCGACGCAGCCTGAGCCCTACTCGGCGGCCACCGCGTTAAGCACCGGCACCGTCTCCGACAGCCGGCCGCCGATGCGGATGGGTTCGACCCGCCGGGCCAGGCCCGTGGCGTCGTCGGTCTCCACGAAAACCCCGCAGACCGTGGCCGGGCCCTCGGCCGGCTTGTAGCGGCCTCCGGAAATGCGGGTGGTGAAGCGCCGCAGGGGCTCTTCCTTCTGGTTGCCGATGACGCTGTCATAGTCGGCGCAGGCGCCGGCGTCGGTCTGGTAGGCGGTGCCGCCGTTGAGGATCTGGCAGTCGGCGGTGGGAACGTGGGTGTGGGTGCCCACCACCAGGCTGGCGCGGCCGTCGCAGAAGTGGCCCATGGCCATCTTCTCGCTGGTGATCTCGGCGTGCATGTCCACCACCACGGCGTCCACGGCCATGCCGAGCGGGCAGGCCTCCAGCTCGCGGTCCACGGCGGCGAAGGGGTCGTCGAGGCTGTCCATGTGGATGCGGCCCAGGACGTTGATCACCAGGATGCGCTTTCCGGTGTCGGTCTCGAACATCTGGGAGCCGCGGCCGGGGGTGTCGGCGAACAGCGGATAGTTGACCGGACGGATCAGCCGCGGTTCGCGCACGATGTAGGTGAGCGCCTCCTTCTGGTCGAAGGAGTGGTTGCCCAGCGTCAGGCAGTCGGCGCCCGCGTCGAACAGCTCGCGGGCCGTGTTCTCGGTGATGCCGAAGCCCGCCGCGGCGTTCTCGGCGTTGATGATCACGAATTCGAGGCCCAGCCGCCGGCGCAGGCCGGGCAGGTGATCGGCGATCCCGTCGCGGCCGGCGCGGCCCACGACATCCCCGAAGAAAGCAAAACGCATTGAAAGTCCTTAGGTCTTCTTCAGCTCTCTATAGCCGGTTTCGGTGAGGATGGCGTCCAGCCTCTGATCGTGGGGCTCGGCGGGAACCTGCTCCACCTCCTGGCCGGCATAGGCCAGGCCGAGGACGAAGACCGGCTTCACCGCCCGCAGGGCCTCCAGGGTGCGGTCGAAATGGCCGCCGCCCTGGCCCAGGCGTCCGCCGCCGCGGTCGAAGGCCAGCAGCGGAGTGATCACCAGGTCCGGATGCAGGCCCGGCGCGGAGGGTGGCGGCGCCGGCACGCCCAGGGCGTCGGGCGCCAGGGCGTCGCGGGAATCCCAGGCCCGGAAAGCCAGGGGCGCATCGGGGCTGAGCGCCACCGGCAGGGCCAGCATGGCGCCTGTGGCCGCCAGACGGCGGATCAGCGGGCTGGGATCGAGCTCCGAGCCCAGGGCGTGATAGCCGCTGAACACCGCGAAGGCCGGCAGGCGCTCCAGGGGCAGCAGGGCCGCGGCGCGTTCGGCGGCGCCCGGGGCGGCGACGGCCAAAGCCTTGCGCAGGACGCGCATGCGGCCGCGCAGGTCGCTCTTGGAGGAGATGTCGCTCACCCTGTTCCTGTCGGGGCGGAAGGGTGGCGGCGCCGCGAGAGCCGTGAAGGACGGTTAAAACCCCCTCGGACCTGGTATACCAGGTGGGCGCCATATGCCCGGGCCCACGAGCCCGGACAGGGACAGCTCCCGTAGAGAGAATTAAGGTCTCTGGGATTTG
>NZ_JAUSLW010000168.1 GCF_030645195.1 Phenylobacterium sp.
GCAGGTGGCGCAGGAGCGCTCGATCCTGGAGAATTCCGAGGGGCCGGTCCTGGCCTTCTGCCGGTCGGGCACGCGCTCGATCATCACCTGGTCGCTGGGCGAGGCCCTGGACGGCGCGCGCTCGCGCGACGAGCTGGTGAAACTGGGGGAACAGGCCGGCTACGACCTGACCGGAGTCCTGCCAGTTTAGCCCGGCATCGAGATGGGCACGCGGACCGCGCCCAGCAGGGCCGGTTCGTCGGGCTCGCAGCTGGCCATGGTCAGGACCAGTTGGGCCGTCATGAGACACATCAGGGCGAAGACCACCCGCTGAAGCCGTTTTGAAACAAACATCGCCGCCTGCGCCGCCATAACCGCCTCACATCACTGGAATTGAGGCTCACAGCGCAAGGTCCGCGCCGAAAGAAGGACTGCCCGATGATTCCCTATGTCCGCGAGATCAAGTTCGACTACGGCAAGGTCGACCAGGTCTCCCCGCTGATCCGGCGGGTGGTGGCCAACAATCCGGGGCCCTTCACCTATCTGGGGACCGGCACCTATATCGTCGGCCGCGGCCAGGTGGCGGTGATCGACCCCGGCCCCGACATGGACGACCACCTGGAGGCGATCCTTGGCGCCCTGGAGCCCGGCGAGAGCGTCAGCCACATCCTGATCACCCACCACCACTCCGACCACTCGCCCCTGGCCGGGCCGCTGAAGGCCCGCACCGGTGCGCCGATCTACGGCTGCGCGGTGGCGCATGCCCCGACCGACGACAGCGGCGTGCGGATGGAGGCCGGCCACGACCACGACTTCGCCCCCGATGTCAGCCTGTGCGGCGGCGGCCAGGTGATCGAGGGTCCCGGCTGGACCATCGAGGCCATCGCCACCCCGGGCCACACCTCCAACCACATCTGCTATGCGCTGCGGGAAGAGAACGCCCTGTTCTCCGGCGACCACATCATGGGCTGGTCGACGACGGTGATCACCCCGCCCGACGGCGACATGACCGACTACATGGAGAGCCTGGACAAGGTGAAGGCTCGCGGCTTCTCGGTCCTGTGGCCGACCCACGGCCCGCCGATCACCGACGTCACCCCCTTCATCGAGGCCTATATCGCCCACCGCCGGGCCCGCGAGGCCCAGGTGCTGAAGGCGGTCACCGAGGGCCACGGCAAGATCCGCGACATGGTGCCGGTGCTCTATGCCGACGTGGACCCGCGCCTACACCCGGCGGCGGCGCGCTCCGTGCTGGGCCACATGATCGACCTGGTGCGGCGGGGGCTAGTGACCACGGACGGGACGCCGGGGCCGGACAGCGAGTACCGGCTGAAGGCCTGATCGCGGGGCGGCGCGCCTGGGGAACCCGGGAGCGTCGCCGAAAGGCGCCAGGAAAGTGGAGCGCACTGGCACCAAAGTTCCGGGGTCAGGGCGTCAATCACCGAAATCCATGCAGGCTGAGATGTGGACGTACATGCGGATTGCGGCGTCTCAACGCGGCGAGTCGTGGGGCGCAGGAACCACCATACCGACCGGCGGTGCCTCCTTCCATTTGCGCTCCCAAGGCACGCAAGTGGCTGATCCTTTCGAACACGGTGGCAATCGCTCGGCCGCTGATGAGGGCGGCGTCTCTGACGGCGCAGGTTGCCGAATCCATGCGAGCGCAAGAAGCGCCGTGACTGCGAGCATGGCCGCGATGAAGGATGCAACCAGCCAGCGCCGGGCCGTCTTCAATACAGACAGCCCTTCGTGGGCATGTTTCGTCAGCGACTGCATCGCCTCCTCGAACTCGCCAGGGCTCTTCTCCCACGCCTCCTTAGCCGCCGCGAGACGGCCGTGTAATAGCTTTCGCACCTCATCGTCAGCCTGGTCGCCCCAGACCAACTGGGCCACGTCGGCGTCCATAGATGGCGCGCACAGCACATCCTTGAACCCCTCGGAGTTGCGGTTCGCTCGGTCGATCCTGAGTTGCGCCAGCGCCTCAAGAGGGCGGAGCGCCAATCGCACCGCGCCGAAGCTGATTGCAGTGCCTCCGAATAGGAAGCCGAGCACCCCCAGTGCGATGGGGATTGTCAGATCGCGCAGCGCGCCCGCGCCGTCGTCGCTATTTCCGGCGAACCCGATGAGGGCCAGAAGTAGCGCGCCGTTTGCTGCCGCGCCTGTCCAAAGCAGGCGTTGGTCTAGTTGATCGATCTGAGTCGTGGCCTCAGATAGTGAATGCTGGTTCACGAACGACCCCGGATGACCTTGCGTGCGCCGAAGCCTGAGCGTTCTGCGGCAGCATGTCACGTCTGGATCGCACACATCGGAACGTCTGCAGTTCCGGGGACTGTTACGCCGTCGACGCGAGAGCAATGGCGAAGCCTGACGCGGTGAACGGAACCGCCCCCTACTTCCTGCGGAGCCGCCGCAGCAAACGGCGCCGAAGTGGAAGATCAGCTCCGCATCGCCCCGATGAGCCCCGTCACCCGGGCGCAGTTGGCGCCGAGGTCGGGGACGGGGGCGCGGCCGATGGCGCGGACGTCGATGCGGGCGCCCTGGGGGGCGGGCAGGACGCGGACCACCACGTCGTTCTTCAGGCCAAAGGCCAGGCTGCGGCCGGTGGCCTCAAGGCGGCCGCTCGCGGGGTCGTCGGTGACCAGGGCCAGGCCCGCCTGCTCCACGGCGGCCTTGGCCTTGGCATAGGCCGCGCCGGGGGCGGCGGGCAGCAGCAGGGGCCGGGCCTGGGCGCAGGTCTCGGCGTTGATCTCG
>NZ_JAUSLW010000172.1 GCF_030645195.1 Phenylobacterium sp.
CTGCCCATCGTGGCCGGCCAGAGCGCCCCGGATATCGCCCGGCGCGCCATGAGCGCCGCCAAGCTGCAGGGCTACGACATCCTCATCCTCGACACCGCCGGGCGCACGACGCTCGACGAGGCGATGATGAGCGAGGCCGCCCAGATCGCGCGGATTTCGAACCCCTCCGAGACCCTGCTGGTGGCCGACAGCCTCACCGGCCAGGACGCAGTGCGCACCGCCAAGGCCTTCCATGAGCGCCTGCCGCTCACCGGCCTGGTGCTGACCCGCGCCGACGGCGACGGCCGCGGCGGGGCGGCGCTCTCCATGCGCGCGGTCACCGGCCTGCCCATCAAGTTCCTGGGCGTCTCGGAGAAGATCGACGGCCTGGACGTCTTCGACGCCGCCCGGGTGGCCGGCCGCATCCTGGGCCAGGGCGACGTGGTCGCCCTGGTGGAGAAGGCCAGCGCCGACCTCGACGTCGCCAAGGCCGAGGCCATGGCCAAGAAGCTGGCCAAGGGCCAGTTCGACCTGGACATGATGGCCGACCAGTTCGCCCAGATGAAGAAGATGGGCGGCATGGAGGGGCTGATGGGCTTCCTGCCCGGCGTCCAGAAGATGAAGAAGCAGATCGCCGACGCCAACATCTCCGACAAGGCCCTGGACCGCCAGGCGGCCATCATCTCCTCGATGACCAAGCTGGAGCGCAAGAAGCCCGACATCCTGGCCGCCTCGCGCAAGCGCCGCATCGCCAAGGGCGCCGGGGTGGACGTCTCGGAGGTCAATCGTCTCCTGAAGCAGCATCGCCAGATGGCCGACGCCTTCAAGATGATGAGCAAGGACGGCGGCAAGGGCTTCGCCCGCATGGCTGGCATGATGGGCGGCGGCGGCGGCATGGACCGGCTGAAGGCGCTCGGCGGCGGCAAGCTAGCCATGCCCGACCAGAACCAACTCGAAGAACTCGGCAAGATGGCCGCGGGCGGGGGCAAGCCGCCCGGCCTCGGCGATGGCGGCCCCAAACTTCCCGGCCTGGGCGGCGGCCTGCCCCCCGGCTTCAATCCCTTCAAGAAATCCTAGAGATAACAAGGACTAGACCATGCTGAAGATCCGTCTCGCCCGTGGCGGCGCCAAGAAGCGCCCCTACTACTCCATCGTCGTCGCCGACAGCCACTCGCCCCGCGACGGCCGTTTCATCGAGAAGGTGGGCACCTACAACCCGCTGCTGAAGCGTGACGACCCGACCCGCGTCACCCTGAAGCTGGAGTCCATCCAGGCCTGGATCGCCAAGGGCGCCCAGCCCACCGACCGCGTCGCGCGCTTCCTGGCCCAGGCCGGCGTCGTGAAGTGGGAACACGGCAACAACCCCAACAAGGGCAAGCCCGGCAAGAAGGCCGTCGAGCGCACCGAAGAGCGCGCCCAGCGCGACGCCGCCGCCGCCGCGGCCCTGGAAGAAGCCAAGAACGCCCCGGCGCCCGAGCCGGAACCCGTCGTGGAAGCCGCTCCGGAAGCCCCGGCCGCTGAAGCCCCGGCCGCCGAGGCGCCCGCCGCCGAAGAAGCCCCCGCCGCGGAAGCCGCGCCGGCTGCTGAAGAGGCCCCGGCCGCTGAAGCCGCTCCGGCCGCTGAAGCCGCCGCCGAGCCGGCCGCCGAGGCCGCCGCCGACGAAAAGACCGAAGGCTGAGGCTTGGGCGGGAGGCGGTAAGTCCCATGGCTGACCGCCTCCTCCAGGTCGCCCGCGTCGCCGGAGCCTTCGGCGTGCGCGGGGAGATTCGCATCACCACCTTCACCGAGGATCCCCTGGCGCTGGCGACCTACAAGGTCCTGCTGCGCCAGGACGGGTCTCCGGGCCTGACCATCACGACGGCCCGGCCGGTGAAGGGGGCGATCATCGCCCGCGCCAAGGGCGTCGACACCCGCGACCAGGCCGAGGCGCTGCGTGGCCTGACCCTCTTCGTCTCCCGCGACAGCCTGCCGCCGCCGGACGAGGACGAGTTCTACCTGGCCGACCTGATCGGCCTGGCCATCGAGACCCCAGAGGGCCAGGCCCTGGGGACCGTCAAGACCGTCTCGGACTTCGGGGCCGGCGACCTGATCGAGGTCCAGCCGCCCATGGGCGCCAGCTGGTGGCTGCCCTTCACCCGCGAGGCCGTGCCCGAGGTGCGGATGAGCGAGGGTAAGCTTATCGCGGTGCGACCGGTTGAGATCGACGGCGACGCGGCCGACGAGGGCGAAGAACGCCCCTAGCCCTTCGCCGGGATGAGCGGGTTTTGAGTCAACCGAACCACTTGTTGAAGCTGGGCAGGCCCTCGGAGAGCGGCGCGAGGGGGTCGGACTCGCCATCCTTCAGATAGGCCGCCGTGGCCCGGGCGAGCGTCCCATAGGCCGCGGCGAACAGGCCGCCGCCCGAGGACAGCCGCCGCAGCCCCGCCGCCTGCAGCCTCGCGGCGCTGGGCAGGCCGGGGCGGGCCATGGCGTTGACCGGCAGGGCGATCTCCTTGGCGAAGGTGGTCAGAAGGGCCTCGTCGGTGGGACCGGGTACGAAAACGCCATCGGCGCCGGCGGCCGCGTAGGTCCTGGCGCGCGCGATCACCTCGGCCTGGGCGGCCTCGCCCTCCATCAGCCCCTTCAGATAGACGTCGGTGCGGGCGTTGATGAACAGGGCGACGCCGGCCTGATCGGCGGCCTTGCGGGCCGCCTCGATCTTGCGGGCGTGCAGGGCCGGGTCGCGCTTGCCGTCCTCCAGATTGATCCCCACGGCGCCGGCCCCCACCACCGCCTTGATGGTTTCGGAAAGCTGGGAAAGGTCGTCGGTATAGCCGCCCTCGATGTCGGCGGTGAGCGGGACCTTCAGGACGCGGCTCATCTCGGCGATGGCGGTCAGCACCAGGGGAACGGGGAAGAAATCCCCGTCGGCATAGCCGTGGGCCCAGGCCACCGCGGCGCTGGAAGTGGCCACGGCCCTGGCGCCGGCGTCCTCCATGATCGCGGCGCTGGCGGCGTCCCAGGCGTTGGGCAGGACCAGGATCTCGGGGCCTGAGTGCAGGGCCTTGAAGGCGGCGGCTTGGCTCATGGACGTCTCCTCTTATCGTCAGGACGATATAGGAAGCGCCGCCGTGACATGCTCGCGGAGAACGGACTCCGACAAGGCCTGGAAATTAGTGCCCGTGCGGGCCCTCATAGACGCCGGGCGCCAGGCGCTCGTCCTCGGGGCCCTCGGTCCCGGCGGCCAGCACGAAGCGGCGGTCGCAATAGGGGCATTCGACGAAGGTGGCCTCCCCCATCTCCAGCCAGACCCGCGGATGGCCCAGCGCCCCGCCGACGCCGTCGCAGGCGATGCGGCCGGTCCGCACCACCACCGTTTCCGGGGCGGGTAGGTTGGCGGCCAAGGCCCCCTTGGCGGGCATGGGTTCGGCATGGGCGCCCTGGTTGGGGACGGGAACGGCTTTGCGGGCCATGATGCAACTCTCCGGCGGCGGACGCTTGGCGACAGGTCCGCGCGCGCCTAGGTATGCGACCATAGCTTTCGCCGTCAATCGCGGCCGTTTTCGAAAAGTCCCCTATGATCCTTCCCGACTTCGCCATCGAGGC
>NZ_JAUSLW010000184.1 GCF_030645195.1 Phenylobacterium sp.
CAGTATCCGGACCCCAGCACGGGGGCGGTGATCACCCCGATCTACGCCACCTCCACCTACGCCCAGTCGAGCCCGGGGGTGCACCAGGGGTTCGAGTACAGCCGCAGCCAGAACCCGACCCGGTTCGCCTTCGAGCGGGCCGTGGCGGACCTGGAGAGCGGGGCCAAGGGCTACGCCTTCGCCTCGGGGCTGGCGGCCATCGCCACCCTGCTGGAGGTGCTGGACGCCGGGGACCACGTCATCGCCAGCGACGACCTCTATGGGGGATCGTTTCGGCTGTTCGACAAGGTGCGCAAGCGCTCGGCGGGGCTGGCGTTCAGCTTCGTGGACCTGAGCGACCTGGCCGCGGTGGAGGCGGCGATCTTGCCCAACACCCGGCTGCTCTGGGTGGAGACTCCCACCAATCCCCTGCTGCGGCTGGCGGACCTGGAGGCCCTGGCGGCGCTGGCCAAGCGGCGCGGGATCATCGCGGCGGCGGACAACACCTTCGCCAGCCCGGCGATCCAGCGGCCGTTGGAGTTCGGCTTCGACGTGGTGATGCACTCGACCACCAAGTACCTCAGCGGCCATTCCGACATCGTGGGCGGTTGCCTGGTGGTGGGGGAGGACGAGGATCTGCTTGAAAAGCTTAGCTTCCTGCAGAACGCGGTGGGGGCGGTGGCCTCGCCCTTCGACAGCTTCCTGGCGCACCGGGGTGTGAAGACCCTGGGCTTGAGAATGGAGCGGCACTGCGCCAACGCCCTGAAGATCGCCACCTGGCTGGAGGGCCGGAAGGGGATCGAACAGGTGATCTATCCGGGGCTGGCCAGCCACCCGCAGCACGACCTGGCGAGGCGCCAGATGACCGGCGGGTTCGGGGGGATGATGTCGGTGGTCGTGGATGGAGGACTCGAGGCTTCGCGAAAAGTGCTGGAAAGGACCCGGCTGTTCACCCTGGCCGAGAGCCTGGGCGGGGTTGAGAGCCTGATCGAGCACCCCGCGATCATGACCCACGCCTCCATCCCGGCCGACACGCGCCGACGTTTGGGCATCCATGACGGACTGATCCGGCTGTCCGTGGGGATCGAGGACGCCGCAGACCTGGTCGCCGACCTGGATCAGGCGCTGGGCTAGCGGCCGCGCCACCCGGCCGACATTGGCCGACAAGTGGCCGTCGAGGTGTCGCGCGCCTAGTCCGCCGGCTGGAGGTGCTCGGCGATGCGTTGGAGCAGGGCCGCGGCGCCGATGGGTTTGGAGACGAAATCGTTCATGCCGGCCTCGCGGCACTTGGTGACCTCGTCGGGGGAGGCCGCGGTGACGGCGATGATGGGGATGGCGGCGACGGGGCCAGGAAGGGCGCGGATCGCCCGGGTGGCCTCCAGGCCATCCATCCGGGGCATGTGAACATCCATCAGCACCAGGTCGAAGCGGCCGGTCTTCACCGCCTCGACGGCGGCCACCCCGTCCTCGGCGAACTCGAAGCGCAGGCCCGCGCCCTCCAGGACGATGGCGGCCACCCGGCGGTTCAGGGGATGGTCCTCGGCGACCAGGATCAGCGGGTCGCCGGGCGCGGGCTCTTCGCCAGGATCCCGGGCCGCGCCTGTCGGCGGCGGCGTGGCGATCGCGTCCGTGACCTCGAAGGGAATCTCGCAGACGATGCGGGCCCCGCCCTCCGGTGCGTTCTCCGCCCAGATACGGCCGCCCATCAGGGTGACCAGCTCGCGGCAGATGGCCAGGCCCAGGCCCGTGCCGCCGTGCTTGCGGGTCGTGCCGGTGTCGGCCTGGATGAAGGGCTCGAACAGGCGCTCGCGCTGGTCTTCCTCGATGCCGGGGCCGCTGTCGGTGACCTCGAAGCGCAGGTTCGAACCGCGGCCGATGCGACGGGCCACCAGGGTGACCTGCCCGCGATCGGTGAACTTGATGGCGTTGTTGACCAGGTTGGAGAGCACCTGGCGCAGGCGCCCTGAGTCCCCCAGCAGGGTGGCGGGCAGGCGGCTGAGGGTGACCTTCAGGCCGATCCCCTTGGCCTCGGCGGCGAAGCGCCAGACCTCGCCCACGGCGGCGACCGCCTGCGCCGGCGAGAAGGGGCGCGGGTCCAGCATCAGGGCGCCGGCCTCGACCTTGGCCAGGTCCAGCACCTCGTTGAGGATCGACAGCAGGCCCTGGCCGGAGGAGCGGATGATGTTGACCAGCTCCAGGTCGTCCTGCGCCAGGGCGCGGCGCGACAGGGCTTCGGCGACGGCCAGGATGCCGTTCAGGGGCGTGCGCAGCTCGTGGCTCATGGTGGCGACGAATCGCGACTTGGCCTGGTTGGCGACCTCGGCCGTGCGGCGGGCGGCCTCGGTCTCGCGGGCCAGGGCCTGGAGGGCCGCCTTCTGGGCCTCCAGGCCGGCGCTGAGGGTTTCCAGTTCGAGGATCTTGCCCCGCAGGTCGGCGTTGGCGGTCCTCAGGGCCTCGTCCACCTGCAGGCGCTTGGTGATGTCGCGGCAGGCGCCGATGAACATCCGCTCGCCCCCGATCACCGCCTCGCCGATGGAGAGCTCGATGGGGACGATATGGCCCAGCCGGTGGCGCAGGGGCAGGGCGCGGGGGCCGACATTGAGGATGCCGCTGACCCCGCTTTCCAGATAGCGCTCGATCTGGCCCTGGTGGGTGCTGTGATAGGGCTCGTCCATCAGGACCTGGATATCCCGGCCCACCAGTTCGGCCTCGGTCCAGCCCGTCAGCTTGGCGGCCGCCTCGTTAGCGCCCTCGATGACCCCGTCGGTGCGGATCACGATCATGGCGTCGGCGGCATGGGTGAGGATGGCGCGCAGCCGGTCCTCCAGGGCCCGTAGCCGGGTGATCCCCTCCTGCCGCGCGGTGACGTCGTGGACGATCAGCGCCAGGCCGCGCTGGCGGCCGTCGATGCGGCGGGGGAGGAAGGAGACGCGCAGGATGCGGTCCTCGCCCGCGGCCGCGGACAGCTTGGTCATGCCGGGCCGGCCGGCCAGGGCGGCCTCCACCAGGGGGGCGATCGCCGTGGCGTCGGCGTCGCTGAACAGGTCCCGCAGGCGGGCGCCGGCGCCGCACGGCAGCTCGGCGTCGGTCCCCTCGCGGGTGACGCTGGAGGCCGAGACCAGCAACAGGTGTTCGTCGAAGCCGAGAACCAGCAGGGAGAAGGGGTGGCGGAAGAAGGTGGTCGCCGGCGCGTGGGCCAGGGCCTCGCGAACCCGAGCCTGGGCAGCCTCGGTCGCGGCTTTCTGATCAGGCATTGTCGAATCGCCCCCCAATTCCGCAGCTTCAAGCCAAGCCGGTGTGTCGGGAATCCTACCCATGGCCTGGCCATCAGGCCTGAAACCCCGAAAAGTCTGCGTAGATCAAGGCGCGGCGGGGCCGTAAGGCTGACTGGCTAGCCGCTCGGCCAGGTGACGACGGGGGGTAAAAGACCCTAGTTGCAGTCTGGTCTTTCGTTCCGCCCTCGGGCGTCTGGAGATATCCGCACCCGATGCGCGCCGTGATCGTCAGCAGTCAGCCGCTCTGTCGAGACGCCCTGGCCGCCATCGCGGGTGACGATCTGGCCGCCGCCGAGGTGGTGACGGTCGCCGACCTGCCGGACGTCGAGCGCAATCTGAAGCCGGACCTCATCCTGCTGGACCTGCCGGGCGACGTCGATCCGGCGCGCTGGATCGCGCGCGGGGCGCAGATCGCGGCGGGGTATCGCATCCTGGTGGTCCCCAAGCGCGATCTGGCCCTGGCGCGGCTCGCCCACGCCCACGGCTACAAGGGGCTGCTGCCCAAGAGCTCGGAACGCCCGCTCATGGCCGCGGCCATGCGGCTGGTCCTGGCCGGCGGCGAATACTTCCCCTGTTTCGAGGAACTGGCGGCCAAGCCCGAGCCGCGGCCCGAGACCGGGGTCGAGCGCCTGTCGAACCGCCAGCGCGAGGTGCTGGCCGAGATCGAGGTCGGGCGCACCAACAAGGAGATCGCCAAGAAGCTGGGCATCTCCATCGCCACGGTGAAGCTGCACGTCCAGGCCATCCTGGCCGCCACCGGCGCCCGCAACCGCACCGAGGCGGTGAGCCGGCTGAAGCTGGCGGGGTAGGGGGGCTCTCGGCCCCGGCCGTGGGCTGGGCTCCTGGGGGAAGGGCGGGGACCGCCGATCTCGACCGGGCTCGACGGCCGCTAGGCTCGTTGCTGACCTTCAGTAGGTCAGCTTCAGGCTCAGCTTGGACCTGTCGCCTACCCGCAACTCTCTCGATCGAATTGGCAGCCATCAACCCAGACCGTGGCAACCTCCGGCGGCCCGGGGGCGGCCCGGGGGCGGCCCGGGGGCGCTCCGGGGCTGCGCCGGGGTAAGGTCCGCTTCCGGCACCCAACTCATGGTCCGCTTTTGGCGCGAAGGAGTCGCCCCCTCCGCCGTGAGTTGGCAGCCTGAACGTGGCTCGCAGCACATTGGAGCCCTGCTGGACCGCCCGTTAGCTGATAGCGAAGGCGATCAGGTGGGCTCCGGAACGCGCTCCGGATGCAGCCTAAACCCGAGCGCTCCAGCCACCTTCAAGACAGTGCCAAACTCTGGATGTCCCTCGGCGCTGAGCGCCTTGTAAAGCGCCTGACGCGATAGCCCGGTCTCTTCCGCCAGTTGCGACATCCCCTTGGCGCGCGCGACGACCCCCAGGGCATGGGTGATGAAGGACGGATCGCCGGATTCGAAGGCGTCCTCCAGGAACGCTTCGATAGCTTCGGGCGTGTCCAGAACTGCGGCTGCGTCAAAGCGGCTCGTCTTCAGGGGCATCAGATCACGTCTCCAATTTCCCGAGCCATCGCCTTGGCTCGTTTAATATCCCGATCCTGCGATGCCTTGTCGCCACCGCAGAGTAGGATGACGAGGACTTCGCCTCGTCGCACAAGGTAGGCCCGATAGCCGGGTCCATAGTGGATCCGGAGTTCGGAGACGCCTTCGCCGACCGGCTCAGCATCGCCGAAGTTTCCAAGATCGAGCCGCGCGAGGCGAGCCGCGATCTTGGCGGCCGCCCTGCGGTCGCGCAGCGTCTCAAGCCACGCCCGAAACGCCTCGGTCTGGCGCACCTCGATCATGCGTCAACTATAGGCGACACGGAGGCGTTCCCGTCAAGGGATTGTCTCATATAAGCGACAGCGTCTGGCGGCCGAATCCGAGCTTGGCCAGGCTCACCAGGCCGCCTGCTGGCCGCAAGCGTCCGCTTCCGGGCGCCGCCCCCCCTACGGCCCCTCGTCGTTGGGGATGTTGAGGAGCTGGCCGCAGGCCTTGCAGTGGACGGCGTCGAGGTCGTGGCGCAGCAGGCCGCAGGTGGGGCAGGGGAACAGCACCTTGCGCGGCCGCAGCAGGGCCTGGGCCAGGCGCACGAAGAGGGTGAAGCCCGACAGCATGATCAGGATGGAGATCAGCTTGCCCGAGACGCCCGGCAGGGTGACGTCGCCGAACCCGGTGGTGGTGACGGTGCTGACGGTGAAATAGAGGGCGTCGACATAGCCGTTGATGTGCGGATGCTGCCGCGCATAGAGGGCGTAGACGACGCCGGTGACGATGAAGAGGTAGGTCACCAGGGTGGCGAGCGCCTTGGTGGTCTCCTCCCAGCGGGTGTTGTCGTAGCGCCGGGCGACCGTCTCCCAGAAGAAATCGCTGTGGAACAGGGACCACAGCCGCAGCACCCGCAGGAAGGCGAAATTGGCCAGCCAGAGCGGGAACAGCAGGGTGATCAGCACCACCACGTCCACCCAGAAACTCGACCGGCGCAGCCAGCGCGACAGGTCCGGCGCGGCCAGGGCGCGGGCGGCCAGGTCGACGAGCACGACGACGGCGATGGCGTAGTCGATGGCCAGGTAGATCGGCCGGTCGCGGACCATTGGGGTGGCGATGAAGAAGCCGATCAGCAGCAGGTCCAGGACGATGACGCCGAGCCGGAAGCGGATGGCCGCGCGGCTCTCGCCGTAGAAGAGCGCGCGCAGCCGTAGCCGCAGGCGTTGGAAGGCCGGGGTCGGGTCGTGAGGCTTCGCCAAGTCGTGGGTCTTTGGGGCCATGCCCCATCAAACGCGCGAAGCGGCCTGTGTCATGTAATTCTGTTTCATCCTTCCCCGACCTGGGGACGGCGGAACGCCGGACGGGTGGGGAATACCGGCCAGATTCCCCCACCCGGATCGCTTCGCGATCTGTCCCTCCCCATGAAGGGGAGGGAGGGGGCGCTACGGCGTGTCCAGGGCCACGACCTGCGCCGGGGCCAGGTCGACGGCGTCGGCGGGGTCGCCCTCCGGCGCGACCGCCAGCGCCCGGCGTGGGGCGGCCTCGGGGCCGCAGCCGCCGCGTTGCCCCAGGCCCTTGAGATAGGCGCGGCGGATGGCGCCGGCGAGCGCCGCCTCCTGGGCCTTGCGGGCGTGGGACTCGGCGCCGGTGACGGTGCGCAGGACGCCGCGATAGGGGATCCAGCTGACCGCCAGGCGGCGGACCGCGCCGGCGGCGGCGCGGGTCACCATCGTGCGCCTGGTGGTCCTGACGGCGTCGGCGTCGAGGTCGGGGCCCAGGGCCAGGTCGAGGCCGGCGATCTCGCCGGCCATGGCCGCGCAGCTGTCGTCGGCGTCCAGGGCGTAGGGATCGTCGACGGCCTTGCGCAGGCTGTCGGGGATCTGGGTCTGGTTGATGTTGAAGTCGGCGAGCGGCTGGCCCATGGCCGAGACGAAGGCGTTGGGCGCGGGCGGAACGGCCTGCGTCCCGAGGTCGGCGGCGTGCGCACACGGTGCGAACACCCCCAGGGCTGACGTCATGGCCGCGCCCGCGAGCCAGTGTCTTGGGGCGCTCAGTGGATGTCCCATCTGCGCTTCCTCCGGATACGCACTCTAGGGGCGTAGGCTTTCCGGAGCTTTAAGCGCGGGAAGCTGAGATCAGGCGATCCGCCGTCCGTCCAGGGTCGCCAGGCGCAGGCGGGGGGTTTCCTCATTGGCGGGGCCCATGCCGCGGATGTCGCGGACGGCGAAGGGCAGGGCCGGCAGGCCGCGCAGGCGGGCCACCATGCCCAGCGGCTGGTAGAGGCCCAGGAACCGGTCGGGCGAGCCGTTGGCGCCGGCCAGGGGGGCGAACAACACCTCCATGGGGAGGCTGGGCCCCTCGGTGAGCACCTCGACGGTGGCCACGATGGGCTCGGGGCGCCGCCAGGCGGTCTCCAGCGCGGTGTGCAGGTTGAAGCGGTCGCGCTCGCGCACGAGGGAGAGGCCGTTCTGCCGGCGCAGGTCGCGCTGGTGCAGTTCGGAGACGAAGCCGCCGGCCAGGCGCACGGGATAGACGCCCGAACGGGTGCGCCCAAGGATGAAGACCTGGGCGATGACCTCGGAGAAATCGGCCGGGCTGATGGCGCTGCGCAGCGGCAGACGGCCGTCGCCGCCGCGGCCACGCCAATAGTCTATCAACCGTTCTGTATTTGAATGGAACACCGACATCCCGATGCGACCCCGTTCGCGGCCCTTCGTGACCGCATGGGGCTTGCAGAAAGATGCGGACCAGTCGCCCGGCGTCTCCATACGGGACGTTTCGGGCCGGCGGGCAGGGACGCGGCGCGCTGTGCGGCGCGGTTCTTGCATGCTTAACGGCGGCCTTAGAGGAGGGGCTGTTCCATGACGATGCGTTCGACCCTGCTGGGCCTGCTGCTCGGATTTGGACTGCTGTTCCTGGGGAGCGCCACGCCCGACGTGGCGCTCGCCCAATGCTGCACGCCGCCGCCGGTGTGCTGCGAGCCGCCGCCGCCGCCCTGCTGCGTGGCGCCGCCCACCCCGCCGTGCTGCACCCCGCCGCCGGCCCCGCCGCCGCCGACGCCGCCCTGCTGCGACAACGGCCAGCGCACCAATATCCACGTCAATGTCTCCAGCGTGAACGTCGCCATCGCCAACGCCGCCTCCAGCGCGGGCTCCAGCGCCGGCGCGGGGTCTGGGGCCGGCGCGGGCGCCGGTTCGGTCACCTATTACGGCGGCGGCGGCGGGGGCGGCGGCTATTCGCCCCCGATGTCCACCGGCATGATCTCCGGCCTCAACATCGACGCCGGCAAGCGGATGAAGCGCACGGCCTACCAGGCCACCCGCACCAAGACCCGCCGGGTGGTGATCCAGGCCTTCTGCATCGACGACCGCGAGATCCCGCACCCGGCCAGCCAGGTGAGCCCCGACCGCGACATCGACGACGCCTATGAGGGCGAGCTCTATCGCTGCCTCGCCGGGACCTTCCTGTCGGCGACCATCGCCGAATATGAGGGCCAGGTGGACTTCTCCGGCGGCAAGACCCTGGTCTGCCGCAAGGGCGACGCCCTGGTCCACCTGCCCGGCGGCAAGGTGGAGTGCCGGCCCCAGAAGCCCGGCCGCGACTGCAACGAACGCTCCCTGCTTCGCCGCTTCGGGGCCGGGATCAAGATCCTGACCATGGTGATGACCGAGACCTACACCGCCTATCGCGAGGAGGAGGAGCGCTCCGAGACCAGCGT
>NZ_JAUSLW010000186.1 GCF_030645195.1 Phenylobacterium sp.
CTGAACGCAGAACGGCGCGCCAAGCCCGGGAGGGAGCCTGGCGCGCCGGGGACCGGACGTCGCGTTGAGGGACGGGAAATGACGTCCGGCCTTGGGATGAACAATGCCGCCGCGGGCTTGAACCCACGCTGAACGGGCGCCGGCGCCGCTTGTTCATCTCCGCCGGGAACAAAGCTTGGCCTTGGCTCGTTCCCCCATCGGCGACGAGCCCCACCTCCAGTCGCCAAGGCCGGAGAGCCCCCGTTCCATGTCCCCCGGGGACTCTCCGGCTGTGGTCGCGGGCCTCAGGTCTTGAGGTCGGGCCGGGA
Organism: Phenylobacterium sp.; assembly: GCF_030645195.1. GTDB lineage: Bacteria > Pseudomonadota > Alphaproteobacteria > Caulobacterales > Caulobacteraceae > Phenylobacterium. The sequence goes on from NZ_JAUSLW010000186.1 coordinate 309, forward strand.
GGCCAGGAAGGCCGCCTTCTCGGCGGCGGTCAGCACCTTGCCGGGCTTCAGGCGGGCGACCTTGGGGGTTGGCGGCGCATAGATGCGGGGCTGGCCCTTGGCTGGCGGTTTCATGTCGAGGCCCCTGAGTTAGACTCCCACCATCGCACACTCCTCCGTCCCTGAGGCGACAGATTGCGGACGCCGGCCGCCGCCTCGGCTAAACACCCGCCATGGACGAGACGATTGCGGTGATCGGCGGCGGGCCGGCGGGCCTGATGGCCGCCGAGGTGCTGAGCCGCGCCGGGCGGGCGGTCACCGTCTATGAGCGCATGCCGAGCCCAGGGCGGAAGTTCCTGATGGCCGGGCGCGGCGGCCTGAACCTCACCCACTCCGAGGACTTTCGCGCCTTTGTCGGCCGCTATGGCCCGGCGGCCGAGCATCTTCGCCCCCTGCTGGAGGCCTTCGCGCCCGCAGACCTGACGGCCTGGGCCGAAGATCTTGGCCAGCCCACCTTCGTGGGCTCCAGCGGCCGGGTGTTTCCCAGGAGCCTGAAGGCCTCGCCCCTGCTCCGCGCCTGGCTGGCGCGGCTGGATCGCCAGGGGGTGAGCTTCCGCACCCGCATGGACTGGCGCGGCTGGAACGCGGCCGGCGACCTGGTGTTCGCGGGTGGCGAGACCGCGCGGCCCGCCGCCACGGTCCTGGCGCTCGGGGGCGCAAGCTGGGCCAGGCTGGGCTCCGACGGCGCCTGGGCCCAGACCCTGGCTGCGCAGGGGGTGGCCCTGGCGCCCTTCGAACCGGCCAATGTCGGCTTCACCGTCGACTGGAGCCCGATGTTCCGCGAGCGCTTCGCGGGCCAGCCGCTGAAGGCGATCGCCCTGTCCCACGGCCGCCGCACCCTGCGCGGCGAGGCGGTGGTGGCCGAATACGGGATCGAGGGCGGCGCGGTCTACGCCCTCTCGGCCGACCTGCGCGCGGCCATCGCCCAGGCGGGGTCGGCGACCGTGGAGATCGACCTGAGGCCCGGCCTGAGCCACGAGCAGCTCGCCGCCCGCCTAGACCGGCCCCGGGACGCGCAGTCCACGGCCACCTTCCTGCGCAAGGCCGCCAACCTCTCGCCCCTGGAGATCAGCCTGCTGCGGGAGGCCCACGGCGTCGCCCTGCCCGCCGACCTGGCCTCCGCCATCAAGCGGGTTCCGATCCGGCTGACCGGGACGCAGGGCCTGGCCCGCGCCATCTCCACGGCCGGCGGGGTGCGCTTCGACGCGGTGGACGAGGATCTGATGCTGAAGGCCCGGCCGGGCGTCTATGTGGCCGGCGAGATGCTGGACTGGGAGGCGCCCACCGGCGGCTATCTGCTGCAGGCCTGTTTCGCCACCGGCGTCGCGGCGGCCCGGGCCATTCTGGCTAAACCGCCAGGTGGGGAATGATCCAGCGGCGAGGGTACTTCCACCCCAGGGCCCGGACCTGACCGTCGGCGAGGCCCAGGGTCTTCATCAGGCTGGCCGGAACCTGGCTGATGGCCTGGACCGGCTCCAGGCCCGCCACCGGGCTGGAAGCCACGATCCCGGCCTTGAGCGCATGGTCGACGCCGGTCCATTCGGCCTTGGCGCGGTCTTCGTGACCCACGGCGAAATAGTGCCGCAGGAAGGTCTTCTCTTCCGGAGCCTGCACCATCACGCCGATCAGCCAACCGCCCGCCATGCCGACCCTGATAGGGCCGATACGGCGGGCGGCCTAGCCTAGAATTCGGCCGAGCCGCCGTCGCAGGGCACGGTGGTCCCCGTCGTGTAGGCGCTGGCCCGCGAGGACAGGAAGATGGCCACGCCGGCGATGTCCTGGGGGGTGCCGATACGGCCCCGCGGATTGGCCTTGGCGATGGCGTCTCCGGCGCGGGCCAGGGTGGCGGCCATCATGTGGCTGGGGAAGGGCCCCGGCGCGATGGCGTTGACCAGGATGTTCTCCGGCGCCAGGCGCTTGGCCAGGTGGCGGGTCAGCATGATGCAGCCGGCCTTGGAGGTGGAATAGGAATAGGTCTCCAGGCCGGGGGGCTCGATGCCGTTCACCGAGGCGATGTTGATCACCCGGGACGGATCCTCGTGGGTGGCGGCGGCGCGCAGCTGCGGCAGCAGCTTCTGGGTCAGGAAGAAGACCGACTTGGTGTTGAGGTCCACCACCTTGTCCCAGCCGCTCTCGGGGAACTCGTCGATGGGCGCCCCCCAGGTGGCGCCGGCGTTGTTCACCAGCACGTCCAGCCTGGGCTCCCGCTCGGCGATGGCCGCGGCCAGGCCCTCGATGCCGGCCATGGCGCCCAGGTCGAAGGGCAGCGAGATGCAGGTTCCGAACTCCGACAACTCCTCGGCCACCCGGTCGCAGACCTCGGCCTTGCGCGAGGAGATGTAGACCTTGGCCCCATTCTCCACATAGCCCCGGGCGATCATCTCGCCGATGCCGCGGCTGCCGCCGGTGACCAGAACGACCTTGCCTTCAACGCTGAACAGATTGCGCAATGGGTTTCCTCGCAAACAAAGAGCCGACGTCGCTGCGCCGTTGAAAGCGGGCTTTATGGCGAGGCTTGGCGCGGGTGGCGAGGGCTTTCCGCCGGGTCAGGGCAAGTTTTCGAGCATCAGGTATGGCGCCGCGCGCGGACTTGCGGGTTCGCCATCTCCCGTTCACACCGGCGCCATGAGCGAGATTTCCGACGTCGCCTATGACGCCCAGGTCCTGGCCGAGATGGCCGCCTGGCGCGAGCGTGTGCTCAAGCCCGCCGGGGCCTTGGACAAGGCCGCCCGGGCCGTGCAGGACCGCATCAACGCCCTGATCCCGGAGAAGGCCCACGCCGTCATCACCGGCGCCATCGAACAGATGACCCGGGCGATGCTCACCGGCGCCGACTATACTAGCCCGCCGCCGGTGGAGGGCGCCACCCTTCGCGCCCGCGAGGCCCAGGCCCGCGACAAGATCATGGCCTGGCGCACCACCGCGGCGGCCGAGGGCGGTGTGGTGGGGGCCGGCGGCTTCCTGCTGGCGGCGGCGGACTTTCCGGTGCTGATCGGGCTGAAGATCAAGCTGCTGTTCGACCTGGCCGCCATCTACGGCCACTCCGGCGACGACCTGGCCGAGCGGCTCTACATCCTGCGCATCTTCAGCCTGGCCTTCTCCAGCGCCTCACGGCGGCCCGAGGCCTACGCCACCCTGGCCGACTGGAACAGCGCCCAGGCGATGGCGGATGGCGGCCTGGAGAGCCTCGACTGGCGCCGCTTCCAGCAGGAGTACCGCGACTATATCGACCTGGCCAAGCTGGCCCAGTTGATCCCGGTGATCGGCGCCCCGGTGGGCGCAATCGTCAACTACCGCCTGCTGGACCGCCTCGGCGAGACAGCGATGAACGCCTACCGCATGCGGTGGTTCGCCAAGGCCTAAAGGTCACGTGCCACGCAAGCTACGCCATTGACCGCTTCCGGAACGGTTGCAAACTGACCGAATGAAAGTCTTCAGCTTGCCTCATGGCATCAATGGTTCGCCGCGTCGGGTATCGATGACACCACGGCTCGCGAGCATCGGAATGGCGCTTGCCTTGGCTATCTCAGCGACATCGGCCTCAGGCGCATCGGATCCGGAATTCCTGGTGAACCGCGCCGCCAAACTGGTGCTCGCGGGAGATAACGACGGGGCGCTGCGCGATCTCGACGAGGCTATCCGGCTATCCCCCAACCTCGCGGCCGCCTACTCCAATCGCGGCGTCATCTACCTGCAAAAGCAAGACTACCCGCGCGCCATCGTGGATTTCGACGCCGCCATCGGCCTCGACCCGACGCGGGCTTCCGCGTTCAACAATCGCGGTAACGCCTACAATGAGCTTGGGCGGCACGACACGGCGATCGCCAACTACGACCAAGCGCTGAGCCTGAGGCCGATCTACCCCCTCGCTCTCATCAATCGTGGCATCGCACACATGGCGCTCGGGCAATTTGATCAGGCGCTGAGCGACGTTGATCATGCCTATCGGCTGAAGACCGAACCCCTCGCCCGTCGGGTGAGAGGGCAGATCCTCGAGAAGATGGGCGACAGTGATGGCGCCATCGAGGCTTACACCCAGGCCATCAGGTTGCTCGGGACCTATGGCGAGGCTTACGGCCTTCGCGCTGACGTCTATTCCAGGCTTGGCAAGCTTGAACCCGCGCTCGCCGATTATGACAAAGCTCTCTCCCTCGGGAGTGACGATCCAACCAATCTGAACAACAGATGCTGGGTTCGCGCCTTGATGGGACGCGACCTGCCCCTCGCGCTGCAGGACTGTGATCGGTCCGTCAGCCTTCAGCCGGAGAGCGCGCCCGCGAGGGCAACGCGAGCCTTTGTCCACCTGCGTATGGGGTCGCTGGATCTAGCGCTCGCCGATGCGGACAGCGGCCTTCGGCTTGATCCCAAAGATGCCGACGCGCTGTTCCTGCGGGGGGCTGCGCGGCACGAGTTGGGCCTAGGCGCCGAAGCCAAGGCGGACATCGACGCAGCGACGGCTATCAATCCCGCTGTTGGAAAGCCTTACTTCGACGCCGGCGTCGCAGCTTGGGCAAGGCCCGGCTAGGCGCGAGACTCTGACGTACGGCGCAATCGGACTTCGGGTGGCTCATTCGGCCTCGGACTCGACGGGCTCCGGACCGCCGAAGCGGTCCAGCCAGGCGGCGACCTGGTCGTTCTCGATCTTCTTGAACAGCACCTCGGGGGCTTCGACCTTGCGGCCGGCGGGCAGGATGTCGAGCAGCGCGGCGCCCTCCCCGGTCGGCCAGGCGCCCGGGAAGGCCTCCCCCACCCCGCCGGCGATCTTCGCCGCGGCGAAGGGGATGAAGGGCTCGGAGACCTTGGCGAACAGGGCCACCAGGTTCAGGCCGGTGCGCACCGCCACCGCCGCGCGGACCGGGTCGGTCTTGATGGCGGTCCAGGGGGCGGCCTCGGTGAGGTACTGGTTGCCCAGCACCCAGAGCTGCCGCAGGGCCTGGGTCGCCTTGCGGAAGTCGATGGCCTCCATCTGCTCGTTGAGCTCGGCGAGCTTGGCGGCGACGTCGGCGTGGAGCTTCTCCTCCAGCGGTCCGGCCTCGCCGCCCTCGGGGACCACGCCCTCGAAGCGGGTCTCGGTGAACTTCAGGATGCGGTTGACGAAGTTGCCCAGCACGTCGGCGAGGTCGGCGTTCACCTGGGCCTGGAACTGCTCCCAGGTGAACATGGTGTCGCTGCTCTCCGGCGCATTGGCCATGATCCACCAGCGCCAGTAGTCGGCCGGCAGGATCTCCAAGGCCGCGTCGATGAACACGCCCCGCTGGTGGGTCGTGGAGAACCGGCCGCCGTAATAGTTCAGCCAGTTGAAGCCCTTGAGGGTGTCCACCAGCTTCCAGGGCGCGTTGGACGACGGCCGCCAGGAGCCGTCGGCGTTCTTGGTCTCGTTGGAGCCGAACAGGGTGCAGGGGAAGCCCACGGTGTGGAAGGGCACGTTGTCCTTGCCCATGAACTCCACATAGTTGACGTCGTCGGCGCCGGGGCCGCGCCACCAGCTCTCGTACTCCGTTTCGCTGGCGGGGTCCGCGCCCGGCTTGGCCGCCGACCATTCCCAGGTGGCGCCGATGTACTCGATGGGGGCGTCGAACCAGACATAGAAGACCTTGCCGGCCAGCCCCGCCACGTCGGGCCGCTCGCCCGCCGGATTGGGGCCCCAGTCGGCGGCGTTGACCGGCACGCCCCATTCCAGGTCCCGGGTGATGCCGCGGTCCTGCAACCCCTCGTCCAGCCACTTCAGCGCCGTGGAGGTGACCAGCACCGGCCACTTGCCCTTCTTGTCGGTGATCCATTCCCGCAGCTTCCCGTCGAAGGCGGTCTGCTTGAGGAACAGGTGCAGGGAGTCGCGGATCTCGATGTCGTCCGAGCCCGAGACCGACGAGCGCGGGTGGATCAGGTCGACGGGGTCGAGCTGGCGGGTGCAGTTGTCGCACTGATCGCCGCGGGCGGCGTTGTAGCCGCAGTGCGGGCAGGTGCCGACCACGTAGCGATCGGGCAGGAAACGCTTGTCGGCGTTCGAATAGACCTGCTGGGTGACCCGGCCCTCGATGAAGCCGGCCTCCCACAGCCCTTGCGCGAAGCGCTGGGTCAGGGTGCGGTTCTGCACGGAGGACGAACGGCCGAAGTGGTCGAAGCTGATGCCGAACCCGGCATAGAGGTCGCGCTGGATCTGGTGCTGCTCGTCGCAGTAGGACCGCACGTCCTGGCCCAGGGCTGCGGCGCCCAGCTCGGCCGGAGTGCCGTGCTCGTCGGTGGCGCAGATGTAGAGCGTCTCACGGCCCCGCGCCCGCTGGAAGCGGGCATAGACGTCGGCCGGCAGCATGGAGCCCGCCAGGTTCCCCAGGTGCTTGATCCCGTTGATGTAGGGCAAGGCCGAGGTGATGAGGATGCGGGACATGGGCGGACTCGAAATGAGGAGTTGCGGGAAGCGCGGCTTATAGGGCGCCCCATCTGGTTTCCCCAAGCCGCCCGCGCAAGTCCCCCTCGCCTTTCCCTACGGCAAGCTTCAGCATAACGTCGGTATGGGACGCGGTCGACAGAGCCGCGACGTAGCAAGGGAAGAGACAAATGTTGAAGAACATCAATTGGATCGCCGTGCTGATCAGCGTTGTCCTGCTGGAGGGCCTGGGCTTCCTCTGGTACGGCCCGCTGCTGGGCGAGGCTTGGAGCGCCGCCTATCGCAACTCCATCGGACGCGACCCCGACATGACCAACATGGCGGTCACCCAGAGCCTGGGGGTGGTGAACACCCTGATCCTGGTGATCGGCCTGGCCTGGGTCTTCGCGCGCATGGGCATCAATTCCCTGGCCGGCATCGGGGCGGCCGCGGCGGTGTGGTTCTTCTTCAATTTCACCACCATGGCCATTGAATACCTCTACATGGGCCTGGCCCCGAACCTGGTGCTGATCAATATGGGCTACCAGCTGGTGAGCTATCTGGTGGCCGGCGCGGTCCTGGGACTGATGCCGCGACGGGCGAAGGCGGCCTGAGGCGGCGCGACCGCTCTCATCGGTGGGCGAGGACCAGATCTCGGACCTGAAGGAGGTCCCGCGCGACCAAGACGCAGAGGCCGCCGATCTCCGGGGTGGGCTCCAGCAGGTCGGGAACCATGACCGTCATCATGCCGGCGGCGGCTCCCGACCGGACGCCCACATGGGAGTCCTCCAGCGCCAGACAGAGGCGAGGCTCGACCCCCAGTCGCTCGGCGGCCTTCAGGAACGGATCGGGGGCGGGCTTGCCGTTCTCATAGTCGCCCCGGCAGACGAGCTGCTGGAAACGAGCGGCCAGGCCGTGGGCGGACAGATGGCGGTCGACGGTCGCCCGGGATGACGAGGTGGCGATGGCGCGCGGCAGGCCAAGCTGGTCCAGGAGATCCAGCAGGCCCGTGACGCCCGACTTCAGGGCGGGCCCACTCTCGGCGATCCGCCAGAAATGGCGACGCCAGTCGGCGTGGAAGTCCTCGAAGGGGAAATCCTCACCGAAGTGCGATCGGAACAGGGGGCCGCATTGCGAGCGCCGCAGGCCGATGGAGCCGTTGTAGACCGCGTCCGGAATCTGATGTCCGGCTTCTGCGGCGGCCGACAGAAGCGCGGCGTTCCAGAGCGCCTCAGTGTCGAACAGCAGGCCGTCCATGTCGAAGATCACGGCGAGTGGCCGGTGCGGCAAGGTCATGGCGTGCGCCTCAGTGAGCGTGGAAATCCCCTAGGGCCGCCAGGACGCGCTCGTGCACCGGCGGTGTTGGCCCTGGCGGCTCAAACGCACGACCGGTGATCCGCTCGTGAGCTTCCACATATGTCAGGGCGGTCTTCCAGATCAGCTCTGGGGGAATTTCGGGCACTTCGTCCCGGTAGGGGTCGCATCGCGCGGCGACCCAGGCGCGGATCACGTCCTTGTCGAAGCTGTCGGGGGCCTCGCCGGCGGCGAACCGCTGCGGATAGGTGTCGGCCCGCCAGTAGCGACTGGAGTCAGGTGTGTGGATTTCGTCTGCGAGACGGAGGGCGCCTTCTGCATCCAAGCCGAACTCGTACTTTGTGTCGGCGAGGATCAGGCCGCGCTCGGCGGCCAGCGCTTGGCCGCGGGCGAAAAGGGCCAGGGCGGTTTCACTGATCTGGCGCCACTGCGCCTGGCTGAGCAGGCCGCGCGACACGATCTCGTCCGGGGTCAACGGCACGTCATGGCCGCCATCGGCAGCCTTGCTTGTGGGCGTGATGATCGCGGTCTCAAGCGCCTGATTGTCGGCCAGGCCGTCAGGCAGCCGGCGCCCGTACATTTCCCGGCGGCCAGCCCGGTACATGGTCAGGATCGAAGTGCTGGTCGTACCCGCGAGGTAGCCGCGCACGACAATCTCGACCGGCAAAATCTTGAGGCGGCGGCCGACGACGATGTTTGGGTCGGGATAGTCCAGCACGTGGTTGGGACACAGGTCGGCGGTCTGCTCGAAGGCCCATCGGGCGACGCCATTCAGCACCTGGCCCTTGAAGGGGACGCAGCACAGCACTTGGTCGAAGGCCGACAGGCGGTCAGACGTGACGAGGATCCGTCGCCCGTCCGGCAGGTCGTAGTTGTCGCGCACCTTGCCACGGTAAAGCCCGGGAAGGGCCGGATCGATCGCGTCGCGCAGCACCTGATGGGCGCTGGCCGCCAGCCTCGCCTCCTCCAGCGTCGACAGGGTGGTCTCGCGAACCAGGTCGATGAGATCTTCCAGGGAGAGCCGTCCGTCACGCGAGACCTTCGTCCGCGCCGCCTGCACCGACTTGCGGGCCCGCTGCAGGTCGTTGATGCGGGTGGTGAGCACATCCTCCTGCAGGGCCAGAAGCGCCGGCAGGTCCGCCGCCCGCCCGTCGAGCAGCTGGGTGATGCGGGCCAGGGACAGCCCAAGGGATTTGAGCGTCAGCACTTGGTGCAGGCGTTCGATCTCTTCAGGACCATAGACGCGCCAACCGGCTTGCGTCCGGCCCGGGCCCACCAACCCTCTCCGCTCGTAGAGGCGCAGGGCTCGCACGCCGACCCCGAGGCGGCGCGCCGTCTCGCTGGGACTGAGGAAGCGTTCGCTCATGCTATCAGCGTCTCCGTTGGACGCGCCCACCTATCAGGCCGGACCCAGGGTCCGGCTCAAGCCCTATTTTCCAACCCCTTCGGCTCGCCGCCCCGCCAAGCCCCCGCAGCTTGCCTGCCGGACGCGCCCTAAGCCTTCCCCGCCCGCGCGGCGAACCACGGAATCAGGCGGCTGATGGCCTCCTCGATCAAGGGCGTGGAGACCGCGAAGCTGAAGCGGATGAAGTGGCCGCCCTCGACGGGATCGAAGTCGAGCCCTGGGGCGGTCGCGACACCGGTGTCGCGCAGCAGGTCCTTGCAGAAGGCCAGGCTGTCGCGAGTCAGGTGGCCGATGTCGGCATAGATGTAGAAGGCGCCGTCCGGCGGCGCGATCTGGGTCAGGCCGAGCTTGGGCAGGGCGGCCAGCAGCAGGTCGCGATTGGCGCGGTAGACCGCCACGTTTTCCTCGAGCTCCTCACGTTCGTCCATGGCCGCCAGGGCGACGTGCTGGCTTAGCGAGGGCGCGGTGAGGAACAGGTTGCCGACATAGGCCCGCGCCCGCGACAGGTCCCGCTCCGGCGCCAGCAGCCAGCCAAGACGCCAGCCCACCATGCTGAAATATTTGGAGAAGCTGTTCACCACCAGGGCGTCGGGCTCGAACTCCAGCATCGACCGCGCCGGGTCCACATAGCTGAGGCCGTGATAGATTTCGTCGGAGACGATGCGGATGCCGCGTTCCCGGCAGACCTGGGCGATGGCCTCCAGTTCGGCGGCCTCGATAATGGTGCCGGTGGGATTGGCGGGGCTGGCGACGATCACCCCGGCCGGCGCGGGATCCAGGGCCGCCAGGTGGGCGGCGGTGAGCTGGAACCGGCTCTCCGGGCCGCAGGCGATCTCCACCGGCTCCAGATGCAGGGCCTTGAGTGTGTTGCGGTAGGCGACATAGCCCGGCCGCGCCAGGGCCACCCGGTCCCCGGGATTGAAGGTGGAGGCGAGCGCCAGGACCAGGGCCGGCGAGGCCCCGCAGGTCAGGATCACCCGCTCGGGCGCCACCGTGACGCCATAGGTCTCCTGGTAGTGCCGGGCGATGCGGGCGCGCAGGGCCGGGCTCTCCCAGTAGCCGCCGCGGTCGGTGTCCAGCATCTCGTGGGCCACGGCGATGGCCGCCTTCGGCGCGCCGGTGGAGGGCTGGCCGAACTCCATGTGGATGATCGAGGCCCCCTCGGCCTTCAGCCGGTGGGCCAGCGTGCTGATGCCGATGGCGTGGAAGGGATCGATCTGGGCGGGCATCTAGAGCGGTCCCTTGAAAACGAAGAAGGCCCCGGCGGCGATCAGCAGGAACCCGATGGCGTGATTCCAGGTGAACCGCTCCCCCAGATAGGTCACGGAGAAGATGGCGAAGATCAGCAGGGTGATCACCTCCTGCATCGCCTTCAGCTCCATCGGATCGTAGACACCGCGCCCGATCCGGTTGGCCGGGACGGCCAGGCAGTATTCGAAGAAGGCGATCCCCCAGCTGGCCAGGATCAGCAGCCAGATCGGCCGGTGCTCCACCTTCAGGTGCCCGTACCAGGCGAAGGTCATGAAGATGTTGGAGGCGATCAGCAGGAGGATCGGGGCGATGGCCGCCGTCGTCATGGGCATGCGGGGGCTCCGGGCCGGGGGATCGTTGATTTCGCACTTAACGCGGCGGTTCGCAGCCCTATAACCTTGGGTGACGCATGGGGGAGAACGCGATGGCGGATTGGGGAAAGCGGCTGGGCACGGCCGCGGTCGGGATGATGGCGCTGGTCCTGGCGTCCTGCGGTCAGGGCGGCCCTGGAACGCTGCACATCTACAATTGGTCGGACTATATCGACCCGGCGATCCTGAAGGACTTCACCAAGGAGACGGGCGTCAAGGTCGTCTACGACACCTTTGATTCCAATGAGGTCCTGGAGACCAAGGTGCTGCAGGGAAACACCGGCTACGACCTGGTCGTCCCCTCCAACCACAATGTCCCCCGCTACATCACCGCCGGCGCCATCCAGCCGCTGGACAAGTCCAAGCTGACCGGTCTCTCCAACCTGTGGCCGGACATCATGGCCTATATGGAACCCTTCGATCCGGGCGCGAAATACAGCGTCCCCTACATGTGGGGCACCATCGGCATAGGCTACAACAAGGACGCCATCGCCAAGCGTCTGCCCGGCGTGACCATCGACAGCTGGGACATCGTCTTCAAGCCGGAGAACCTGGCCAAGCTGAAGGACTGCGGGGTCTATTGGCTGGACGCCTCGGAGGACATGTACGCCGTGGCCCTGAACTATCTGGGCAAGAATCCCAACTCCACGGCGCTGGAGGACTATCAGGCGGCTACCGAGATGTTCCTCAAGGCCCGTCCCTACATCCGCAAGTTCCACTCCTCGGAATCCATCGAGGCCCTGGCCAACGGCGATATCTGCATCGCTGTCGGCTACTCCGGCGACATGCTGCAGGCCAAGAGCCGCGCGGCGGAAGCCGGCGACAAGGTGCACCTGGACTATGTGGTGCCCAAGGAGGGCAGCCAGGTCTGGTTCGACGTCTTCACCATCCCCAAGGACGCCCCGAACCCGGCCGCGGCCTACAAGTTCCTCGACTACATGCTGCGCCCCGAGGTGATCGCCCGGGCCTCGACCTTCACCGAGTACGCCAACGCCAACAAGGCGGCCACCGCCCTGGTGGCCCCCGATGTGCGGGACAATCCCAACGTCTATCCGACACCCGACCAGCTGCTGACCCTGTTCGTCACCTCCTCCAAGGCGCAGCCGCTGCTGCGCGACGTGAACCGCCAGTGGACACGGGTGCAGACAGGTCAATGAGCACCTCTCGCCGGCCGCGCCTGAACATCGGCGCCGTCCGTTCCAGTTTCGCTCCCTGGGCCGATCCCTCCCTAGAGCCCCTGGTGCGGTTCGAGGGTGTGACCAAGCGTTTCGGGAACGAGACGGCGGTGAACGATGTCTCGTTGTCGATCTATGAGAGCGAGTTCTTCGCCCTGCTGGGTCCGTCGGGCTGCGGCAAGACCACCCTGATGCGCCTGCTGGCCGGCTTCGAGACCCCGGACGCCGGACGCATCACCCTGGCCGGGGAGGACCTGGCTGGCCGGTCGCCGCACCAACGGCCCGTGAACATGATGTTCCAGTCCTACGCCCTCTTCCCCCACCTCTCGGTGGAGCAGAACATCGCCTTTGGCCTCAAGCAGCAGGGAACGCCCAAGGGCCAGATCGCAGACCGGGTGACCGAGATGCTGGCCCTGGTGCGGCTGGAGGGCCTGGCGCGGCGCAAGCCCCACCAGCTCTCGGGCGGCCAGCGCCAGCGGGTGGCGCTCGCCCGCGCTATCGCCCCCAACCCCAAGATGCTGCTGCTGGACGAGCCCCTGGCGGCGCTCGACAAGAAGCTGCGCGAGGAGACCCAGTTCGAGCTGATCGCCCTGCAGCAGCGCCTGGGCATGACCTTCCTGATCGTCACCCACGACCAGGAGGAGGCCATGGTCACCGCCGACCGCATCGCGGTGATGCGCGAGGGCCATATCGTCCAGATCGGCCGGCCCGCCGAGGTCTACGAGACCCCCAATTCCCGCTACGTGGCCGACTTCATCGGCGACGTAAACCTGTTCGAGGGCGCCGTGACCGCCGCCGACGGCAAGCGCGTCACGCTGGCCACCCCCGACTGCCCAGTGGGCTTCGAGGCCCTGGAGGACGACCGGCTGGCCGTGGGCTCCACCGCCTGGCTGGGGGTGCGGCCCGAGAAGATCCAGCTGCATCTCGACCCGCCCAAGGAGGGCCCCAACCGCATGGCCGGCAAGGTGGCCGATTACGGCTATCTCGGCGACTGGACCACCTATGTGGTGGAGCTGGAGAGCGGCCGCACCGTGCGCGCCGCCCGGGCCAACGCCTCGCGCCTGGTGGCCCGGCCCATCGCCTGCGACGACCTCTGTTGGCTGACCTTCGCCCCCGACGCCGCCGTGGTGCTGACCCGATGAAGGGTCGCCCCAGGACCGGCCTGGCGGCGCTTGCCCCCTTCCTGTGGCTGGGGGTCTTCTTCCTGTTTCCGTTCCTGCTGGTGGCCAAGCTGTCCCTGTCGGACACCGCGCTCGCCATGCCGCCCTATGCGCCCCGGGTGGACTGGAGCGCGGGCTGGGCCGGCGTGCGGGCCTTCTTCGCCGCCCTGGACTTCGAGACCTATGCGCGGCTGACCCGCGACAGCCTCTACATCGCCTCCTACCTCTCCAGCCTGATGTTCGCGGCCGTGGCCACGGGGATCCTGTTGGTGATCGGCTATCCCATCGCCTACGGCATGTCGCGGTTCGCCGCCTCGACGCGGCAGGCCCTGCTGATGGCGGTGATCCTACCCTTCTGGACCAGCTTCCTGATCCGGGTCTATGCCTGGATCGCGGTGCTGAAGCCCGAGGGGCTGCTCAACACCTTCCTCTCCCAGTTCGGCCTGCCCGAGCTGAACCTGCTCAACACCGACACCGCGGTCTATATCGGCCTGGTCTACGCCTACCTGCCCTTCATGGTGCTGCCGCTCTACGCGGTGCTGGAGAAGCAAGACCAGAGCCTGCTGGAGGCCGCCGCCGACCTGGGCTGCACGCGGACCCAGGCCTTCTGGCGGGTGACCTTCCCCCTCTCCCTGCCCGGCGTGGGCGCCGGAGCCCTGCTCTGCTTCATCCCCATGGTGGGCGAGTTCGTGATCCCCGACCTGCTGGGGGGCTCGGGCACCCTGATGCTGGGCAAGACCATCTGGACCGAGTTCTTCGCCAACCGCGACTGGCCGGCCGCCTCGGCCGTGGCCATCGCCATGCTGGCCACCCTGGTGATCCCCATCGTCCTCTATCAACGCCAGCAGACCAAGATGATCGAGGCCGGCCGATGAAGCGCGGACCCTCGGCCTTCAACATCGCCTCGGTGGTGGCGGGCCTGGCCTTCCTCCACCTGCCCATCGTGCTGCTGGTGGTCTATTCCTTCAACGCCAGCCGGCTGGTGACGGTCTGGGGCGGGTTCTCCACCAAGTGGTACGGAGCCCTGCTGCGGGACGACCAGCTGCTGGCCGCCATCTGGGTGACCCTGCGGGTCGGGTTGATCTCGGCGAGCCTGGCCACGGTGCTGGGAACCCTGGCGGCCGTGGCCCTGGTGCGGTCGGGGCGGTTCAAGGGGCGGCTGCTGTTCTCCGGCATGATCTACGCCCCCCTGGTGATGCCCGAGGTGATCCTGGGCCTGTCCCTGCTGCTGCTGTTCGTAGCCTTCGGCCTGCCGCGCGGGTTCTGGACGGTGACGGTGAGCCACGCCACGGTCACCCTCTGCTACGTCACGGTGGTGGTCCAGGCCCGGTTGATCAGCTTCGACAAGGCCCTGGAGGAAGCCGCCCGCGACCTCGGCTGCACGCCGCTCAAGGCCTTCTTCGCCGTCACCCTGCCCAATATCGCGCCGGCCGTGGCGGCGGCCTGGATGCTGGCCTTTACGCTGTCCCTGGACGACCTGGTGATCGCCAGCTTCACCTCGGGACCCGGCGCCACAACCCTGCCGATGCGGATCTACAGCCAGGTGCGGCTGGGGGTCAGCCCGGAGATCAACGCGGTCTCCACCCTGCTGGTAGGTCTGGTGGCCACCGGGGTGATCGCGGCCTACCTGTTCCAGAATCGGCGCCGCGGTCGCGACGCCTAGAGCGTTTCCCGCCTGACTTGGATCAAGTCAGGCGATCAGGAAGAGCGACCAAGCAAGGAATCTAGAGCTCCGTTTCGATTCATTCGAAACGGGAACAGCTCTAGATCGGGGCGACGCGGTCGAACCAGGGTTTGGCCGTTTCCAGTTGCCCGGCCAGGCGGAACAGGGTCGCCTCGCCGGCCATGCGGCCCACGAACTGCAGGCCGATGGGCAGGCCGCCCTTCGACCAGGCCAGCGGCACGGTCATGGCCGGCTGGCCGGTGTTGTTGAAGGCCTGGGTGTTGGGCATGAACTTGAAGAGCCGCTCGGTGAAGGCCCGCAGGTCCTCCGTCAGGTGGCCGATGGGGATGGGCGGTGTCCCCAGGGTGGAGAGCAGCAGGACGTCGTAGGTTTCGAACAGGCCGGCCACCGCCCGGCCATAGGCGTGGATGGCGGCCAGGCCGCGGACATAGGTCCCGCCGCTGACCCCGGTTCCCCGCCGGTACATGCCCCAGGTGAGCATCTCCACCTCGTCCTCGGCGACCGGACGGCCGCGCCGCTGCGCCTCCGCATCAAAGGTGGCCGCGACGCTGGCGGCGATCACGTCGCCCGCGCCCTGCTGCATGGCCGCCAGGTTCCCCGGCACGCTCACCTCCTCCACCGTGTGGCCGAGGCTCTCGCAGAGCCGGGCGGCGTCCAGCACCGCCTGGACGCATTCGGGATCCAGGGCGTCGGAGGCCAGCGCCGCGGTGGTGAAACCGATCCGCAGCTTGCCGGGCGCGCGGCCCACCTCCTGGGCGTAGGGGGTGGCGGGCGCGTCCAGATAATAGGGGTCCCCCGGCTGCGGCCGGCAGGCGATGTCCAGCAGGAGCGCGCTGTCGCGGACCGAGCGGGTGACGGCGTGCTGGATCGAGGCCCCGCCCCAGCCCTCCCCCAGGGGCGCGAAGGAGACCCGGCCGCGCGACGGCTTCATCCCGAACAGGCCGCAGGCCGAGGCGGGCGTGCGGATCGAGCCGCCGCCGTCGCTGGCGTGGGCCGCCGGCACGATGCCCGCCGCCACCGCCGAGGCCGCCCCGCCCGAGGAGCCGCCGGGCGTCCGCGAGACGTCCCACGGATTGCGGCAGGGCCCCAGGAAGGCGCTCTCGGTGATCGGCATCAGGCCGAATTCAGGGGTGTTGGTCTTGCCGAAGATCACCAGGCCGGCCTGGCGGTAGGCGGTGGTGAGCGCGCTGTCGGCGGCGGCCACATTGTCCTTCAGCAGGGCCGAGCCCGAGGAGGTCACCGTCCCGGCCAGGGTCGCGCCGAGGTCCTTCAGCAGGAAGGGCACGCCGGCCAGGGGGCCCTCCAGCTTGGCGGCGGCTTCCTTCCGGCCGAAGTCGGCGAGGTCGAGGGTGACAGCGTTGAGGGCCGGATTGACCTGCCCCATCCGTTCGACGGCGGTCTCCAGCAGTTCGCCCGCGGAAACCTCGCCCTTGGCCACCAGTCCGGCCAGGCCCACGGCGTCGTGCTGGCGATACTCGTCGAACTTCATGGCCGCTCTCCCTGTCGTTGCGGCCAGAGGATCACAGAGCGCTTGGCCGGGGCGACACAGAAATTCGCGTGAAAGGCATTTTTCTTGGGAACACTCTTCGGGCCCGCGAATTGATAAGGGGCGACGGCAAATCGCCCCCCCGACTTGAGCCGTCGCCCTGGCCCCGGGCTCCCTCACAGGAGCGCCGGGGCTTTCTCTTTCCCCTGCGACGCCAGACCAGTTTGCGGTCGGCCCGAGTCTTGGGCATAACCCGGTCAGGTTTTTGGAGACTGGCGCTCGGTGAGCGACGGTTGACCTGTCGGGGGACAGGTGTTGGCGCTTCCGGCTTGGCCGGGAGCGCCTTTTCCTTGGCCGCTAGAGCCTGTCCGTTTCAGGTGGACTCGCCTGAAACGGATGAACAGGCTCGTCCTCTTAAGTTTAGAGCGTGACGGGCGCCTGAACCGGCAGCCACTTCAGGCTGTCACGCTCTAGTAGTCGACCTTCACGCCCACGACGTCGCGATAGGCGTCGCGGGTGGCCTTGAAGGCCTCGAAGGGGAACTTGATGGGGACCCCGGCCAGGGCGCAGGCCAGCATCTCCAGGTGCGCCGCCCAGCCGGCCGCCGAGCGCCCGGCGTCCTCCTCCGGCGGCAGCTTCAGGGTCAGGGTCAGGTCGACGGCCTCGCCGCGGGGGGCGATCTCCCAGCGGACGGGCCGCTGAGGCTCGCCGGGGCCGCTCCAGGAATATTCCAGCAGGCGGCCGGGCTCCACGGCGCTGACCGTCGAGTCGACGACGACCCCGCTGTCGCCGAAGTCCAGGCGCACCGCGCCGCCGGGCCGCAACTCGATCGTCCCAGGGGCCAACCACTGCGGGAGGCTCTCCGGCGCGGTCAGGGCGGCCCATACCGCCTGGGGATCGGCCGCGATCTCGCGGCTCAGGGTCGCCACCACCATCGGGCCCTCGCGGGAGAAGGTCGCGGGGCCAAGTTGAGCGTCTGACATGGGTCACCTCCTAGGCCCAACCCTAGGGGAGCGCGCGGCAAGGCTCGTTGACCCACGTCAAACCCCTCCCAGGCGGAAGCGGTTGCCCCCCGCGCCGCGAAGCAGCTAAGGAATGGCGACCCGGCCCCAGCCCCGGGCCACGACAGACGCCGGATTAGCTCAGCTGGTAGAGCAGCGGTTTTGTAAACCGAAGGTCACGGGTTCGAGTCCTGTATCCGGCACCAATTCAGGTCCTGTATCCGGCGCCAAACTGCGCCTCCTCGTCGCATTCCGCCGGGAAACGGCGAAGCTTAGAAAAATTTAGCATCCTTGGCCTATGAGCTAGGCCCATGTCTGAAGCCGCCTGGATCGATCGTCGTATAGAACCCCGCGCCCCCGTCAGCGATCGGGTGAGGGTCTTCTATGGTCCCAACCTCGGATCCTGGTGGGACGCCACGATGCGCGACGTCAGCGCCAGCGGGTTGAAGCTGGAGATTCCGGCCCTGGTGCCCCTGCCCAAGGCGCTGACCGTGCTGCACGTTCCGGACGGCCAAGTGTTCATCGTGCGGGCCAAGTGGCGCAATCACGACATGGTGGGCTGCAAGATCAACCAGAAGCACAGCCTGGAAACCGAGACCGACCCCGCCTTCGCCCAGATCAAGGCCGCTTGGCTGTCGCTGAAGACCTAGCCTCCAGGTCTAGGCGACGCCCTTCGCGTCGTGGGCGCCCGGCCGCTCGGAGTTCTCGCACGGATAGGCGCTGAGCGGCTTGAGCCGTTCCTCCGCCAGCAGTTGTTCGATGACGCGGCGTTGGTCGGGCTCGCGTTCCGACATCAGCAGCCGCTCGAAGTGGGTGATATTGAGGGCTCGTAAGACCTCGGGCGCCAATGGAACCTCCTGTCCGACAGAGATGGTGGAGAACGGGAGCTTGCGCCTGGATCGTGTGCTTGTCACGAACAAGGATTCAACCGCCGGGCGATTTGTCGCGCGTTCGAGTCAGGCGCCCCCTGTCGGTTTCCCGAAGATGGCGATAGGCACGGGCCATGACGCACAAGCCCATCGAGATCTTCATCGACGCCGACGCCTGCCCGGTGAAGGACGAGATCTACAAGGTCGCCCAGCGCTACGGCCTGAAGACCTGGGTGGTCTCCAACGCCTTCATGATGATCCCCAAGTCCCCGATGATCGCGCGGGTGATCGTCGACGCCGGCCCCGACGTGGCCGACGACTGGATCGCCGAGCACGTGGCCCCCGGCGACGTGGTGGTGACCAACGACATCCCGCTGGCCGAGCGCGTGCTGCAGGCCCACGGCCACGCGGTGACCCCCAACGGCAAGCCCTTCACCGCCGACTCCATCGGCCAGGCCATCGCCAACCGGGCCCTGATGGAGCAGCTGCGCTCCACCGGCGACATCCTGGGAGGCCCCAAGCCCTTCGACCGCAACGACCGGTCGCGCTTCCTGCAGGCCCTGGACGAGATCATCCAGAAGGAGCGGCGCAAACGGGGTTGAGGCGCTTGCCAAAGGTGCGGCTTCGAGTAGCTTGCCGGCCGCCCTGATAGGAGAGATTTCCCATGCGCCGCCTCGCCCTGACGCTCGTCGCCACCGTTTGCCTCGCCGGCCTGTCGGCCTGCGGCAAGACCGCCGAGAAGGGCGAGAAGAGCGAGGAACACGCCGAGGCCGCCGCGCCGGCCGCCGCCGTGGCCGAGCCCAGCGACGAGGAGAAGCACGAGCTGCTGGAGAGCCTGCCGGCCCCCTACAACACCGGCGACCTGGCCAACGGCAAGAAGGTGTTCGCCGTCTGCAAGTCCTGCCACACCATCGTGCCCGGCGGCGCCAACATGACCGGCCCGAACCTCTACGGCATGTTCGGCCGCAAGCCGGGCTCGGCGCCGGACTTCAACTATTCCGACGCCGTGAAGGCCGCGGCCTTCACCTGGGACGCCGATCACCTGGACCAGTGGCTCACCAGCCCCAAGACCTTCATGCCCGGCACCAAGATGACCTTCATCGGCGTCAAGGACGCCAAGGACCGGGTCGACCTGATCGCCTATCTGAAGGTCGAGACGGGCTACAAGGCCCACGAGGAAGGCGAGTCGCACTAGACCCTGACCGTTTCAGATGGACCCATCTGAAACGGAAAGAAGGGTCTAGATTCAAAATATTGGAGCACGTCGGACGGCGGAACCGGTATCCACTTCCGCCTGACGCGCTCTAACCCGCATTGCGATCATGGCCTGGGATCGTCTCGATCCCAGGCCGTCGTGAGCGCCCGCCGCCACCCCAGGGCGGCCCGCCTCAACCCCACATAACAGGTTGGCTCGGAAAACGTGTGGTGACGCCTGGGCAACCTTGACGCGCATCTCAGGCGCCGTCACCATATTGGGGTCGGGTCTGGTCGAGCATCTCAGCCGCGACATTCTATCCCGCCCGTCTCCCCCCTGGTGAGGGCGGGTCTAGGGGCATGGCCTTCCCCGCTAGGGCCATGCCGGCGCCGGCTGTGCGACGCCCCCGTCGCCGCCGGCGCAACCATCCCATCTACGCAACTCCCTCCTCGCCTCGGCGGGGAGGGCTCTTGCGGGGATCCTACTCGGCGGCGTTGGCCGCGCGGGTCTGCTCGGCCTCCTCGAAGGCCTCGATGCGGCGGGAGGTGGCCAGGGGCGATTTCGTGAAGCGCGCCAGCAGGTTGTAGAAGATCGGCACGACGAACAGGGTCAGCAGGGTCGTGAAGATGGCCCCGAAGAAGATCACCACCCCGATGGTCTTGCGGCTCTCGCCCCCGGCCCCGCCCCAGACGATCAGCGGGATGGCGCCGGCCGCCGCGGAGATCGAGGTCATGATGATCGGCCGCAGGCGAAGCGAGGCGCTCTCGATCACCGCCTCGCGGATCGACAGGCCGTCGTCCCGCAGCTGGTTGGCGAACTCCACGATGAGGATGCCGTTCTTGGCGGCGATCCCCACCAGGATGATCAGCCCGATCTGGCTGTAGGTGTTGATCGTCGAGCCCGAGATCAGCAGGCCGAACAGGCCCCCCAGCACGGCGACCGGCACGGTCAGCATGATCACCGCCGGGTGGATCCAGCTCTCGAACTGGGCGGCCAGCACCAGGAAGACCAGCAGCAGGGCCATGCCGAAGGCCAGGCCCACGGCGCCGCCCGCCTCGAGGTAGTCGCGGGCCGCGCCGCCCCACTTCACCGTGGTGCCGGGGTGCTTGGCGACCTCGGCCTGCAGGAAGGTCACCGCCTCGCCCACCGTGTAGCCGGGGTTGAGCTGGACGCTCAGGGTGATAGCCCGCAGGCGGTCGACACGGGACCGGTCGGGGGTGTCGCCGCGCACATGGGTGGTGACCACCGAGGACAGCGGAATGGTGGCCCCGGAATTGGTCCGCACATAGAGGCTGGCCAGGTCGCTCTCGTTCTGGCGGTTGGCGCGGTCGGTCTGCAGGATGACGTCGTATTCCTGGCCGTCGCGGATGTAGGTGGTGACCTTGCGCGAGCCGAACATGGTCTCAAGCGCTCGGCCCACGGACTGGGCCGAGACCCCGAGGCTGGCGGCCTTGTCGCGGTCCAGGTCCACCAGCAGGCGCGGCGAGGTGGGCTCATAGTCCAGGCGCGGCCGGGCCATGCCGGGATTGGCCTGGACGGCGGTCATCAGCGGCCGGATGGCGCGCTCGATCTCCGGATATTCGTTGCCCACCACGATGACGTCGACATTGCCGCCGCCGCCCCCTGGGCCGCCGCCACGCTGCAGGCTCGGCCGCACCGAGGCGATGGCGCGGATGGCGGTGATCTTGGCGAAGTCCTTGTTGAGCTGGGCGGCCAGGTCCTGGGAGCTGATCTTGTGCTTGGCGTCGTCCGGCAGGGACGCGTTGGCGTTGCCGGTGTTGAACTGGTTCTGGCCGAAGCGCGGGACGCCCAGGGTGTAGCGGGTGATGGTCCCGTCCTTCAGCAGGGCCTGGAGGCGGGCCTCCACCTGCTGGGCGGCCGGCAGGGTGTAGTCGTAGCCGGCGCCTTCGGGGCCCTGGAGGTTGATGTCCACGCGGCCGCGGTCCTCGTTGGGGACCAGCTCGCGCGGCAGGCTGTTGAAGAGGGCGAAGGCCAGGCCCGCCAGCACCAGCACCAGGGCCACGGCGGAGACGGAGGCCGCGCGGCGGCCCAGCAAGGCGTCGAGGGAGGCGTGGTAGGAGTTGCGCAGCTTGCCCATGCCGGAGTCGACATGGCGGGCGATGAAGCCCTCGCCCCTGGCCGGGCGCAGCAGCTTCGACGCCAGCATCGGCGAGAGGCTCAGGGCCAGCAGGGCCGAGAAGGCCACCGCCGCGGTGATGGCCACGGCCAGCTCGACGAACAGCTTGCCGATATAGCCCGGCAGGAACATCAGCGGTGCGAACACCGAGATCAGCACGATGGTGGTGGCCACCACGGCGAAGAACACCTGGCGGGCGCCGCGCTGGGCGGCAACCACCGGGGGTTCGCCCTCGTCCACGCGGCGCTGGATGTTCTCCACCACCACGATGGCGTCATCCACCACCAGGCCGATGGCCAGGACCAGGGCCAGCAGGGTCAGCAGGTTGATGGAGAAGCCCAGGGGGGCGAGCACGATGAAGGTCGAGAGGATACAGATCGGGGCCACCACCGAGGGGATGATGGCGGCGCGCCAGGTGCCCAGGAAGACGAAGTTCACCAGGGCCACCAGGGCCAGCGAGATCGCCATGGTGATCCAGACCTCCTGGATCGCGTGCTTGGTGAAGACGGTGAAGTCCACCGCGATCTCCAGCTTGGTGCCGGGCGGCAGGGACTTGTTGATCTCCGGCAGCTGGTCGGCGACCCCCTTGGAGATCTCCAGGTCGTTGGCCTGGCTCTGCCGGGTGATGGCGATGCCGACCATGTCGCGGCCATTGGAGCGGAAGGTGCGACGGCGCTCGTCGGCCCCCTCCTCGATGCGGGCGATGTCCCCCAGGCGGGTGACATAGGCGTTGGAGCCGGCGTCGCTGGCTGAGGCCACGCCAGAGGCGGCGGCGGAGGACCCCAAGGCCCCGCTCTCGCCCGCCACGCTGCCGGAGGCGGTCGCCGCGGTCCGCGAGGCGGTCACCGGCAGTTCGCGGAACTGCTCGGGGGTGGAATAGCCGCGGGCGACGCGGATGGTGAAGTCCTTGGCGGGGGCCTCCAGGGCGCCGGCCGGCAGCTCCAGGTTCTGGGCGTTCAGCGCGGTCTCGACGTCGTCGACGGTGATGCCGCGCGAGGCCATGGCCTGGGGGTCGAGCCAGATGCGCATGGAATAGAGCTGGCTGCCGCCGAGGTTCACCTGGGCGACGCCGGGAATGGTGGAGATCCGCTCCACCAGATAGCGGTTGGCGTAGTCCGACAGCTGCAGCCGGTTCAGCTTGGTGGAAGAGAACGCCAGGAACATGATCGGCGAGGCGTCGGCGTTGGCCTTGGCGATCTGCGGCGGGTCGGCCTGCTGCGGCAGCTGGGAGGTCACCCGGCTGACGGCGTCGCGCACGTCGTTGGCCGCGGTGTCGAGGTCGCGGTCCAGGGCGAAGGAGACGCTGATGCGCGAGGTGCCGTCCCGCGAGGAGGAATTGACCCGGTCGATGCCCTGGATGCCGGCCACCTGGCGCTCGATCACCTCGGTGATCCGCTCCTCCACCACCTCGGCCGAGGCGCCGCGATAGGTGGTGCTGACCGAGACCACCGGCGGGTCGACGCTGGGCAGCTCGCGGACCGACAGCGAAGTGAAGCAGGCCAGGCCCACCACGCACAGGATGATCGCCGCCACCGCGGCGAGCACCGGGCGGCGGACGGAAATGTCGGACAGCATCATGCCGCGGGCCGGGCGCCGCCCGCTCCCTGGCGCTGGCCGCCCTGGCCGGCCGGACGAACGGCCTGGTTGGGCTGCACCTTGTTGAGGCCGTCGCCGACGATGCGGTCGCCGGCGGCGACCCCGTCCTTCAGCTCGACGAAGCCGTCCTGGCGCACCCCGGTGACCACCGGCCGCTGCTCGGCCACGGTGCGGTCGCCCTGCGTGGCCAGCACGTAGACGAAGGCGTTGTCGCCCTGGACAGAGACCGCCGATTCCGGGGCCGACAGCCCGATGCGCGTGCCCTGGGCGATGGCCACCCGCATCATCATGCCGGGCTTTAGCCGGCGGTCGGGATTGGGGAATTCGGCCCTGGCGGTGAGCGCGCGGGTCTTCTCGTCGATGCGGGTGTCCAGCAGGGCGATACGGCCGCTGATATGTTCGCCGGGATAGGCGTCGACCGTGGCGGTGACCGCCTGGCCCTGGCGGACCGAGGCGATGTAGCGGTCGGGCACCTGGAAATCGACGCGGATCGCGCTGGTGTCGTCGAGGGTGACGATGGCCGCGCCGGGGTTGATCAGGGCGCCGGGGGCGATGTCGGACAGGCCGACGATCCCGGAGAACGGCGCGCGGATCAGGCGGTCGCCCTGGCGGGCCTGGGCGGCGGCGACATTGGCCTTGGCCGAGAGATAGTTGGCCTCGTACTGGTCGATCATGGCCTTGGAGGCGAAGCCCCGCTGGCCCAGCGCCTTGTAGCGGTCATAGGCGCGCTGGGCCTGGACCATGCTGGCCTGGGCCTGGGCCAGGCCGGCGTCCTGCTCGGTGGCCTTGAGCTCCACCAGCACCGCGCCCTTGCCCACCGACTGGCCGGGCGAGAAGCGCACCCGCTCCACCAGCTGGGTGGCCGCCGCGGTGAGGGTGACCGACTGGCGGCCCTTGGCCACACCGATCACGTCGAGGGTGTCGGTGAAGGGGCGGGCCTGGATGGTGACCACCGAGACCTCGGCCGGAGCGCCCATGCCGCCGGGACCCCGGGCGCCGCCCTGCCCGCCAGCCTGGCCGCCGCCGGGGCCTTGAGCCGTGGCCGCGGGAGGGCCGCCCGGGCCCGCCTTCTTGCCAAGGGTCAGCTTGTACGCGCCGACGATCAACATGAGGATCAGCACAAGGATCGCGCCGGCGAGGAAGAAATGGCGTCGTAGCAAGCGGGGGGACTCCGTCGCCTCGATAATGCGGGCGGCCAGGGGGTTCAATTATCGCGCGGTCTTATGGCCAGTACCTAGCGCCCGTCCAGTGACAGAACGATGGCTGTACGTGTCTGGCCGGAAATAGGACGCAGACGGACCGCCTATTCGCCGTAATTGGCGGGGGCGAGCCTTGTATTCAACCGGTTAGCGCCAAGAAAACGGGCGCCCCGCCGGGGCGCCCGCAGACTGGCGTTACGCCAAGATCGTCCGTGCGCGGTCAGGCGTCGTAGCCGGGAAGCTCGCGGTCGAGTCGACGCAGGGCGCCCGGCCAGGCCAGCTTGCCGCCGATGCCGCGCATGACCTGGCCCTTGACCTCGGTCTGGGCGGCCTCCGGCGCGATCAGCACGTTCTCGCGGCCCGCCGACAGCGCCTTGACCTGCATCTGACAGGCGCGCTCCAGGTAGTACATGCCCGTCCAGCAGTCGGCGGCGCTCTCGCCCACCGACAGGGTGCCGTGGTTGCGCAGCAGCATCAGGGTCTTTTCCCCGATATCGGCCACCAGGCGCTCGCGCTCGTCCAGGTTCAGGGCGATGCCCTCATAGGTGTGATAGGCCAGCCGCGGCAGGACGATGAGCGCGTGCTGCGACAGGGGCAGCAGGCCCTCCTTCTGGGCGGCGACCGCGACGCCGTCGTCGGAGTGCAGGTGCATCACGAACTTGGCGTCTTCCCGCGCGGCATGGATCGCCGAGTGGATGGTGAAGCCCGCCGGATTGATGAAGTACGGGGTCTCCTGAAGGATCTTGCCGTCCAGGTCGATCTTGACCAGGGAGGAGGCGGTCATCTCCTCGAAGTACATGCCGTAGGGATTGATCAGGAAGTGGTGCTCGGGCCCCGGGATGCGGGCCGAGATGTGGGTGTAGATCATGTCGTCCCACCCGTGCAGCGCCACCAGCCGGTAGAGGGCGGCGAGTTCGACGCGCGCTTCCCATTCCTCGGCGCTGACCTTGCCCTTCAGAGAATTCACGCCTGCAAGCGAACCATCGGCCATGGCGGCCTCCCTCGTCTGATCGTTGGTGATCGTTGGTTACAGGGTCGCGCCGCCGGGCCCCAGCGTCAAGCCGGGCTTGTGGCGGCGGCGGTCTGGGGCGAGGCTCTCCCGGGGGAGCGTGGCATGGCCGGACGAAAGCTGAGCGGGGTGATCTTCGACGCCGACGGGGTGCTGCAGCATGCGGGGCCCTTCGCCGCCGAGGACGGCGTCTGGCCGGCGGCGCAGGCCCGGGCCTTCGTCGCCGATCTCTATGGCAGGCGCCTGAGCGCCGGCGACCTGGCCGACGCCGAGGCCTTCACCGCCGCCTGCGCCCAGGCCCTGGAGGCCGCCGGGTGGCCGCAAGGACCCGCCGCCTTCCTCGACGACTGGAGGGCCCGCGCCATCGCCCCGGACCGCGCCATGCTGGAGGACGTCCGCCGGCTGCGGGCGGCCGGGATCGCCTGCTATGTCGGCTCCAACCAGGACGCCTTCTGGGCCGCCCATCTGGAGGAGGGTCTTGGTTACGGCGCCCGGTTCGACGGCCTCTACCTCTCCTGCCGCCTGGGCGCCGCCAAGCCGCAGGCCGCCTTCTTCGAGGCCATGCTGGCCGACATCCCCTTGCCCCGCGAGGAGCTGGTCTTTTTCGACGACAAGGCCGCCAATGTGGAGGCCGCCCAGGCCTGCGGCCTCACCGCCCGGGTGTTCACCGACCGGTCGGGCTACCTTCGGGACCTGGAAGCGCTATATGGCCCGCAGCCCGGCTCGAATTGACGCCGGCAGGGTCGCCGCCCCCGTGACGCCGTTCAACCTGCCGAGCGCCGGCTCGCGCCGTGCTGCTCCCAATATTTTCGGAAGAAGCTGCGCGGATCGCCAACCGATTGTGTGGGATGGCCGAAGACGAGGGTGTTGCGCTCGGCCAGGTCGTAGGGCGCCCAGGCGGGCGTTCGGGGATTGTCCGGCCTCCCGGTCGCCGCCAGCGAAACCCAGGCCGACGAAATCTCGTCGGCCAGCCGCAGGTTGTCAGCCGTCGGCCCGGCCAGGGGGAAGCGGATGTCGTGCATGGAATAGGCGACATCAATGCCATGCACGGCACCATATCGGCCGCCGAAGGCCGGGCTTGGGCCGGCCCACAGATAGGCCCAGGTCGGAGCGCCGCCGGCGGCGACGCGCCGCTCCAGCATGCTGGTCGCCCCCAGCCGGAACGACGTATCCGAATTGATCCGGGCGTTGACGATAAAGGCCGTGGCTTGCGGGTCCTCATCTCGATAGGCGGACAGCAGCATGCCAGCCTCGGCGCCCACGCGACGCTCCAGCTTCTGCCGGACCTCATCCCAGCCCATGTCGAAGTTGGTTTCGCGATAGGTCCGCTCATCCAGGGCGGTCGAGACGACGAGGGGGATGTCCGCGGATTCATCCGGCGCGCCAGGGGCGAACGGATGGTGCGGGATCGCCTGGCCAAGGACGGGCGCGAAGGAGCGCGGGGCCTCTCCCCGCGACCGATCCTCCGCCTCCACCTCGGCCTGGGCGGCCAGCAAGGTGGAGAAAGGCACGGCCTGAAGCGCCTTGATCTGGTCGGTGCGCAGACCAAGAACGCGCAGCAGCTGGTCGGCGGCCTGGGCCGCCTGATCCCGGGTCATGGCGGTGAGGCGCGATCCGCTCATCACGCCCGCGCTGGAGAACAGCCCCTTGGCCACAGGCATGCCCAGGAGATGACTGACCTTCGCCCCGCCCCCCGACTGGCCGACGATCAGGACGCGGGCCGGATCGCCTCCGAACACCTCGATGTTTCGCGCCACCCACTTCAGTGACGCCACCAGGTCCTGCATGCCCGCGGCCCCGGAGTCCGCGAAAGGCCCCTCCTCCCCCAGGTAGAGATAGCCCAACGCGCTCAGGCGGTGGTTCACGGTCACCACCACGCAATCTCCGAAACGCGCCAGCATCTCGCCATCGCCGCCGGGGCTGTTGCTGGAGCCGCCATAGAAGCCGCCGCCATGGAAGCGGACGATCACCGGCCGCTTCGCCGCGGGATTGGGATCGGGCGTCCAGAGGTTCAGCACCAGGCAGTCCTCGCCCATGCCGCCGGGCTGCACGTCGTTGAGGATCAGATCGGCATAGGCGTGCCGCCGGTCCCCCGGGATCTGCGGGGCGATATTGCCGTAGTCGAGGGCGTCGCGGACGCCGGCCCAGGGCTCCACGGGCTGGGGCGGCGCGAACCGGTTCGCGCCGGAGGTGTCGGCGCCGTAGCGCAGACCCTTGAAGACCGCGATGCGCCCGGACCTCAGGCCGCGCACCCTTCCTTCCGCGGTTTCGACGATGGGAAAGAGTTTGGCTTCGCCGACAGCGAGCGGCGCGGGCTTGAGGTCAGTGGTCATGGTCGTCTCCGGAATTCAGGAAGCGCAGGGATCAGGCCGCCGGCTGCCGGTGCAGCGTCCCCTTGAGCTGCTGGGTCGGGTAGCATTCCATCGCCAGCCGCTCTTCGCGATGCGGATCGCTGGCGCTGGTCGAGGCCGTGTCGAACAGCATTACCGTACGCTGCTCAAGGTCGTAGGGCCGCCACGCCGGGATCGCCGAGGTGTTGGGATCGCCGGTGCGAGCGAAGGCGAGCCAGGCCTGGCTCATCTGGCGCGCCATGGCGGCCGTCTCCTCGCTGGCCTCGCCCACCATGTGGCGGGCCTTGGAGACGTTGTCGAACATGAAGGGCAGGTCCAGGGAATGGGGCGTGATGCGCCGCCCGCCCTCCACGGGGGTTCGCCACATCAGCCGGTAGGACCACACGGCGGCGCCGCCCTGGGCCGCCTTGCGCTCGGTCTGCAGGACGCTGTCGCGCCAGTAGCCCCGCGCGGTGGTGATCTTGAAGAACAGTTCGGAGGGCGAGGCCTCGGGGCTTTCGCGGCGGAAGATTTCCACGATCTCGGACACGTCTTCGGCGGGCAGATAGCCCTTCAGCCGCTCCGCGAGGCTCGCTTCGTCCAGGCTGAAGGTGGTCTCGTCCGCGCTGCCCACCTGGTTGGACAGCTCGGTCCGGCATGTGCCGATCATCATCGGGATCTCGGCCGATATGGCCGGCGCCGCCGGGTCCCACGGGTGGGCGTCGAAGACCACGTCGTCGAGGGTGGGGGAGAAGCGCGAGGGATGTTCGCGCAACAGGGCCCGGTTGGCCTTCACCAGGTCAACGAAGGGCATATCCTGCAGTTTGCGCGCGTCGGCCCGGCTGAGGCCGAGGTGAGCCAGCAGACGGTCCAGTTGTTCGTTGGCCCGGTCGCGCGGGGTAAGCCGCAGGTGCGAGCCGCTCTGGACGATACCCCGGTGGAACAGGCCCTGGGCGCCCTTGGCGGCCATGGAGATGCTGACCTTCCGGCCGCCGCCGGACTGGCCGTAGATGGTGACATTGCCGGGATCGCCGCCGAAACGCGCGATGTTGTCCCGCACCCACTGAAGGCCCGCGACGATGTCGAGATACCCGGCGTTGGCGGAGCCGGCGAAGTCGTCGCCCAGGGCGTCCTGCAGCATCAGGTGCCCGAAGACGTTCATCCGGTGGTTCAGGCTGACGCAGACCACATCGCCTTTTGAGGCCAGGTTGCCCCCGTCATAGAGGATGGACGAGCCCGAGCCGGCCTCGAAGCCGCCGCCGTGCAGCCAGACCATGACCGGCCGGCGCGCCTCGTCCGCCCCTGGGGTCCAGACGTTCAGGACCAGGCAGTTCTCCCCCATCTCCGGCTTGTTGCCGGGATAGCCGCCGTCGGACAGCGTGCTGCGGGTCTGCGGCGCAGTCTGGCCATAGAGGACCGCCTCGCGCACCCCGGACCACGGCGCCGCCGGTTGCGGCGGGCGGAAGCGGTTCGCGCCGCCGGTCGGCGCGCCGTAGGGAATGCCGCGGAAGATCGAGACACGGCGGAACAGTTCGCCGCGAACCTTGCCCTGGGCGGTCTCCACCACGGCGCTGGTCCGCACGCTTTCGCCCGGGTTCACCGCCACATCGCTTGCCATGAGCCGCTCCGAATTGCCTTCGTTCCACCTAGCGGAACGCCGTTCCATTGACACGATGGTCGGCTCCAGGGCAGATCATGTCAACCAAGGGGAGAGAGCCGATGACGGCGGAGCCGGTCTCGATAGCGGAAGGCGTGGTGCCCCGCACCTTCGCGGTGCTCGAGGTTCTGGCGCAGTCGTCGGAGCCCATGAGGCTGTCGGCCGTCGCGTTGCGGCTGGGCCTCCAGAAGAGCACCGCCCACCGGATCCTGGCCGCGCTGATCGGCCTAGGCTTCGCGCAGCAGAGTCCGGAGACTGGCTGCTATTCCGCGACCCTGAAGCTCTGGGAACTGGGCGCCAATGTCATCACCGAGCACCCGATCAAACGGGCGGCGTCGGGGTTCCTGCAGGAGCTGCAGCGGGCCACCGGCGAGACCGTCAGCCTGGTGATCCGCGCCGACGACGATGTCCTCTATCTCGACAAGATGATCTCGCCGCGACCGATCCGCTTCACCACCCGCATCGGCAGCCGAGTCCCTGCCCCGCTGACGGCCGGCGGCAAGGCGATCCTGGCCCATGCCAGCGACGCCTCCGCCGTGCTTGAGCGAACCGCCGTGGCCCTGGGCGACAGGCGACGGCTTGATGTCGCGGCCCTGACGGCGGAACTGGAACAGGTTCGGGAGCGCGGCTACGCCATGGCCGGCTACCAGCCGGGAGTCGTCGGCTTCGCCGCGCCGATCATGACCCGAGGCCCGGAGGCGGCCGCGGCGATCTCGGTCTCGGCCCCCGCCGAGCGGGTGGACGAGGCGGGCCGCCGGGAGATCATCGAGCACCTGCTCTCCACCTGCGCCAGCATGGCCGAACGGGTGGGACGGCTTTGACCGCAGCGCTGGACGAGGCGGCGCCGGTCGGGCCGGCGCTCTGCGCCTACATCGCCCGCAGCCAGACCACGGCGATTCCGAAGAGTTTCCTGAGCCTGGGCCGGCTGCACATCCTGGACACCCTGGCCTCCATCGTCGCCTGCCGCGACCTGGCGCCCGCGCGGCTGGCCCGGGACTTCGCCATCGCCCAGTCCGGCGACGCCTGGCAGAACGCGGCCACGATCCTGGGCACGAGCGCGACGGCCTCCCTCAGCGACGCGGCCTTCGCCAGCGCCATGGCCGCCCACGGCGCCGAGATCAACGACTTCATCCCCTCGGCCTTCGTGCAACCGGGTCCCGCGGTGGTCAGCGTCGCCCTGGCCCTGGCCGAGCAGCGCGGTCTGTCTGGCCAGGCGGTGCTGCGCGCCGTGATCACAGGCTACGAACTGGCCGGCCGGATGCCCAAGGCCCTGGGGATCGGCAACCTGCGCCGCGCGGGGATCGCCAATCACGGGATTGGGCCGGTGTTCGGCGCGGGCGCCGCGGCGGCGTCGATCCTGGGACTGGCGGAGGACCGCATCCCCGATGCCCTCGCCTATTGCGTGCAGCAGGCGGGCGGATCCTGGCAGTGGCTGCTGGACGTCGAGCACGTGGAGAAGTCCTTCGTCTTCGCCGGCATGGGCGCGCGCGCCGGCCTGAACGCGGCCCTGATGGCCGAGGCGGGCTTCACCGGCGTCCGTGACAGCCTGGACCATCCCGAGGGTTGGATGCGCTCGGCGATCTTCACCGGCGGCGACGCCGACCGGGCCGGGCTGATCGAGGGGCTGGGGGAGCGGACCGAGCTCATTCACACCGCCTACAAGCGCTATCCCGTCGGCGGGCCCACCCAGCCGGCCGTGAAGGGATTGCTGGATCTGCTGCCCGATCTCGACGCCAAGGCCGTGGACGGCGTGCGCATCGAGATGCCGGGACGGTGGCAAGCCTTCCGGGACGCCGCCATGCCGGCCCTCAACCTGCGCTATCTGACGGCCATCATGCTCATCGACCGCCGGCTCGACTTCGTCTCGGCCCAGTCCCTGGAGCGGATGAGCGGCGACGCCGCCGTCCACGCCCTCATGGCCAAGGTCGATGTGGTTCACGACCCCGCCCAGGAGACTCCGCCCGGACAGCCACGCACCGAGTCCGCCCGTGTCATCGTCCGGCTGAAGGACGGCGCGATCCGTGAGGTCTACGTCCCTCACGTCACCGGCTTCCCGTCGCACCCGATGGACCCCGGCGAGGTGGAGGCCAAGGCGCTGGAGCTGATGACGCCGCGCCTCGGCGCCGAGCGGGCGCAGGCAGTGGTCTCCGCCGTGGCCGACATCGAGACCCTGCCTCAGGCCGTCGTGCTGGCCCAACTGATCGCAACCTGACGGCCGCGAAGGCCGCCACCGCTCCAAGGGGAGAGACCATGGAATTCATTGGCGAGAAGACCGAGGACGGCGTCACCCGGCGCGAATTCCGGCTGACTGTCGACGGCGACGCCGTGCCGGGCGTCATCTGGACACCGCAGGGCGCCAAGGGGCCCCGGCCGTTGATCCTCATGGGACACGGGGGATCGCAGCACAAGAAGGTGGCCAACCTGACGGCGGCGGCCATCGGCCATGCCCAGAAGCTGGGCTACGCCACCGTCGCCATCGACGCGCCGGGCCACGGGGACCGGATCACCCGGGAGCAGGCGGAGAAGGCGCGGGCGGCGGCGGCCGAGACCGGTCGGGCGGCGCAGAAGGGCGAGCGTCCCGCCGCGCAACCGAGACCTTCGCGGGACGCCGCCGTGGCGGTGAAGCACGTGGCCGAGTGGAAGGCCACACTGGACGCCGTCCAGGGGCTGGATGAGATCGGCGCGGGCCAGCCGGTGGGCTATTGGGGCGTGTCCATGGGGACCCGTTTCGGCGTGCCCTTCGTGGCCGAGGAGCCGCGGATCACCTGCGCCACCTTCGGCCTGTTTGGGGCCTTCCCGGGGCTCGAGGACCACAAGGCCGCCGCCGAGCGTATCCGCATCCCGCTGATGTTCGTGTTCCAGTGGGAGGACGAACTGATGACCCGCGAGCAGGGCCTGGCCCTGTTCAACGCCTTCGGCTCACCCGAGAAGACCATGCACATCAATCCGGGCCGCCACGTCGAGATTCCGGCGCACGAGCGCGAGGCCTGGCTGGCCTTCTGGAAGCGCCACCTGGAGCGGCCCTAGCCCTCGGTCCGCACCCTCGCCACGGCGTCGAGCCAGCGGGCGTAGGCGGCCTCGCGGCCATGGCCGTCCAGCTTGGGATCGTGGCGCTCGGTGGCCGGGCGCGAGGCCGCGGCCTCCTCCACCGTGGCGTAGACCCCGGCGCCCAGCCCCGCGAACAGAGCCGCGCCGAGCGCAGTGGTCTCCTGGTAGGTGGCTCGGCCGACGGGCACGCCGGTGAGGTCGGCCAGGCGCTGGCTGAACCAGGAGGAGCGCGACATGCCGCCGTCGATGCGGATCTCCACCGCCTCGCCGAAGGCGCTGGGCGCGTCGGCGCGCATGGCCTCAACCAGGTCTCGGGTCTGCAGGGCGCAGGCGTCGAAGGCGGCCTGGGAGATCTCCGCCAGGGTGGTGTCGCGGGTCAGGCCGAACAGCGCGCCGCGCGCCTCCGCGTCCCACCAAGGGGCGCCCAGGCCGGTGAAGGCCGGGACCATGACCACCCCGTGGTCCTCCTTGGCGCCCTGGGCCAGGGCCTCGATGGCCGCGCCGCCGCCGGGGACGTTCAGCCCCTCATTGATCCATTGCAGGGCGGCGCCGGCGATGAAGATCGAGCCCTCCAGGGCATAGGTCGTCCGCCCGTTGATGCGCGCGGCCACGGTGGTCAGCAGCTTGGCCCGCGACAGGGGCGCGGTCTCGCCGGTGTTCAGAAGCATGAAGCAGCCCGTGCCGTAGGTGGCCTTCATCTCGCCCGGCGCGATGCAGCCCTGGCCCATGAGGGCGGCCTGCTGGTCGCCGGCCACGCCGCGGATCGGGATGGCGCGGCCCAGCAGGGCGGCGTCGATCTCCCCATAGTCGGCGGCGCAGTCCAGAACCTGGGGCAGCAGGGCGGCCGGCACGTCGAGCAGGGCCAGCATCTCGTCAGACCAGCGCTGGCGCTTGATGTCGAACAGCAGGGTGCGCGAGGCGTTGGTGGCGTCGGTGGCGTGGACCTTGCCCCCGGTCAGCTTCCAGATCACCCAGGAATCCATGGTGCCCACCAGCAGTTCGCCGGCCTGGGCCCTGTGGCGCGCACCGGGAATGTCCCCCAGCAGCCAGGCGATCTTGGTGCCTGAGAAATAGGGGTCCAGCAGCAGGCCGGTGATCTCGGTGACCCGGGGCTCGTGACCGGCGTGGCGCAGGCGTTCGCAGGTGGCCGCCGTGCGGCGGTCCTGCCAGACGATGGCCCGGTGGATCGGCTCGCCGGTGGCCTTGTCCCAGATCACCACCGTCTCGCGCTGGTTGGTGACACCGATGGCGGTGACGTCGGCGATCGGCCGGCCGGACTTGGCGATCGCCTCGGCCATCACCGCGACGCTGGTGGCGAAGATCTCGTTCGCGTCGTGCTCCACCCAGCCGTCGGCGGGATAGAACTGCTCCAGGGGACGGCCGGCCTCGGCCAGGGCGCGGCCCTGGGCGTCGAACAGGATGGCTCGGGTGGACGTGGTCCCCTGGTCCAGGGCCAGGATCAAAGGTTCGGCCATCTCGCCCCCCAAACTCGTTCAAGCTGCACAATGCGCCGCAGGCGTGTTCAGCGGGTTGTAACCATGTTTTCATACCGTCCTGAGCAGAATCGTCGCGAACGATTCCGGCAAGGAAACGAGTTTGAGCGTAGCCGCCAAGACCGAGGAGATTCTAGGTCTCGCCAGGAGCCGCGCGGTTCACGACCGCGAGCGCCTGCTGCTGGCCATCGTCGACCTGTGCGACGCCGGCGAGGGCGCCGAGGCGGTGATGAGCTCCGCGCCCGTCCAGGCCCTGCTCTCCTCCATCTTCATGATCCTGGTGGTGGAGGCCGAGCGGGACATCCGCCGCCGTCTGGCCGAGAAGCTGGCCACCGCCGCCTGGGCGCCCGCCGCCCTGATCAATGTGCTGGCCCTGGACGACATCGAGATCGCCCGGCCGATCATCGCCGCCAGCCCGGTGCTGCGGGACCAGGACCTCGTGCGCCTGCTGGTGGAGGCCACCATCGAGCACCAGATCGAGGTGGCCCGCCGCCCCCATCTCGGCCTGCCGGTGGTGATCGCCATCCTCCAGCAGAACGAGCCGGCGGTGCTCACCGCGCTCGCCGGCAACATCAGCGCCGAGGTCGGCGAGGGCGAGATCGCCACCCTGGTCCAGGCCTCGCGGCGCATCGCCTCCCTGCGTTCGCCCCTGACCAAGCACCCGGCCCTCACCGACGACCTGGCCCGCGAATTGTACCTCTGGGTCGGCCAGGCCCTGCGCCAGGCCCTGGTCGCCCGCTTCCGGCTGGATCCCGAGGCCATGGACGCGGCCCTGGCCGAGTCGGTGCGCGAGGCCCACGGCGGCCTGGCCTCGGACCACGAACGCTACGAGGTCACCGAGCGCGAGGGCGAACGCGAGGAGATGGAACAGCGCCTGCTGGCCAAGCTCGACATCGCCGGCCAGTTGCGCCCCGGCTACCTGCTGCGGGCCCTGCGCGAGCAGAAGCTGTCCCTGTTCATCGGCGGCCTGGCGGCCCTGGGCCGCTTCGATCCCGGCCATGTGCGGCGCTCGGTGAATTCCGACCGACCCGAGTTGCTGGCCCTGGCCTGCGCCGCCGTCGGCATCGACCGCAGCGTCTTCCCCACCATCCTGGCCCTGGTCCGTGAGCTGAACGGCGGACGCCCCGGCGGCGGCCAGGAGGGTGAGCGCCGGGCCTCAGGCGCCTTTGGCCCCTTCGCGCCGGACATCGCCAACGCCGCCTTCCGCCAGGCCGCCGGCAGGGTTTGACAAGACCGCCGTTTCTCGCGCACCTCGGGCCATGTTCAAGGCCCAGCCCTTCGTGTCCCGCCTCGCCTTCCTGGCCAGCGACCGCCCGGAAGCCCGGGAGGCGCGCGCCGCCCTGATCGCCCGGTATGGCGACGCCCCGATGGACGAGGCTCAGGTGATCGTGGCCCTGGGCGGCGACGGCTTCATGCTGGAGACCCTGCACGACCAGATCGGGACCCCGAAGCCGATCTACGGCATGAACCGCGGCTCCGTCGGCTTCCTGATGAACGAGTACAGCGAGGACGCCCTGCTGGAGCGGATCAACATGGCCGAGCGGGCCGTGATCCATCCTCTGCGGATGATCGCCATCGACGCCCAGCGGAACGAGCACAGGGCGCTGGCCATCAACGAGGTCTCCCTGCTGCGCCAGACGCGGCAGACCGCCAAGCTGCGAATCTCCATCGACGGCAAGGTGCGGCTGACCGAACTGTCCTGCGACGGCGCCCTGGTGGCGACCCCCGCCGGCTCGACGGCCTACAACCTCTCCGCTCACGGACCCATCATCCCCCTGGACGCCAAGGTGCTGGCCCTCACCCCCATCAGCGCGTTCCGGCCGCGGCGGTGGCGGGGCGCCCTGCTGGCCCACACCGCCAAGGTGAGTTTCGAGATCCTGGAGGCCGACAAGCGGCCGGTCAGCGCCGTGGCCGACAACTTCGAGGTCCGCGACGTGCTGGAGGTGCATATCGCCGAGGCCCGTGACATCAGCATGCACATGCTGTTCGACGCCGGACGGAGTCTCGAGGAACGCGTGCTCGCCGAGCAGTTTTCCGTTTGATCTCCGGAGGTTCCCGCCTCATTCGTTGTTAACGCCTCCGATCTAGGCTTTCATCGACTAAGTGCAGGAGCCGAGTCGTGAGCCAAGAGAATTCCGGTCAGGTGATCCAGGTCCCCAACACCCTTCGCCTGAAGGTGGGCGGCCGGTTCGGAGCGATCGATCCCAGCGCCATCGCCAAGGCGGAAGCCGCCCTTAAGAGCCTCTCGGGCAACTTCTCCCAATGGCTGAACGACGAAGTGACCAAGCTCGAAGCCGCCCGACAGAGGATCAAGTCCGAGGGCATGACGCCTGAGACCATGGAAGGCCTCTATCTGCGCGCCCACGACCTCAAGGGCCTGGGAACCACCTATGAGTTTCCGCTGATCACCCGCATCGGCGCCTCGCTCTGCCGTCTGATCGACGACAAGGACAAGCGCATGCAGGCGCCCATGGCCCTGATCGACGCCCATATCGACGCCATCAAGGCCGCCGTCCGCGACGAGATCAAGACCGACGAGCATCCCGTCGGCAAGGCCCTGATCCAGGCCCTGGAGGCCCGCGTCACCGAGACCGGGCTGTAAGGATCGATTGCTCCCCTCCGGGGGAGCAGTCAGCCCGCCGGGCTGACTGAGGGGGTTTGGGCGGCCCAGCCGTAACTCCCTCCACCGCCTTCGGCGGTCCCACTCCCCCGACGGAGGCGGAATTCACATCACATTGGCCAGCGGCTCGGCGACGATCCCGTAGCCGGCGTCGACCGGCAGGGTCAGGACGCGGCCCTCGGGGCGATCCTCGATCTTCGGCAGGACGGTGACCAGGGTGCGGCCCTGGGCGCGGGCCACGCAGTCGGCGGCGCTGTTGGCCTCGGCCAGAAGTTGCACGTTCATCCGGGTGGGGAAGATCACCTTGCGCTCGCCGGCCTGGGCCAGGCGCAGCACCTCGCCCGGCTCGATCCATTCGGCGTCCACAGTCTCGCGTCCGTCGCAGGCGGCCAGCTGGTCGGCCGGCGCCAGCGCCGCATAGAACCAGGTGTCGAACCGCTTGGGCGTCAGCGGCGGGGTGATCCAGCGGGCGAAGATGGTCAGGGCATGCAGGTCGAGCTTGGCGTCCAGGTCCTTCACGACGTCCAGGAAGGCCAGTTCGCCGCGATCCACGGCCTGGCGCACGTCCATCGGCGCGATCTGGTCGCCCATCGACGAACCGTCGGTGTGGGAGGCCAACAGGATTCCGGCCTCCTCGAAGACCTCGCGGATGGCGGCGATGCGCAGGCCGCGCTGCTCGGCGTCGAAGTCGACATGGCCCAGGGTGTGGTCGGCCCAGGCCGGGTCATGGTCGCCGGCGTGGGACTTTCCGCCGGGAAACACCAGGGCGCCGGAGGCGAAGTCGATCTGGTGGTGGCGCTTGACCATCAGCACCTCGAAGGAGGGGGCGTCGCGCAGGAGCAGGATGGTGGCGGCGGGCTTGATGTCCGCGTCGGGGGCGATATCGGTCATGCCGCCAGCTTGGAAGCCCGCGGCCTCCCGCGCAAGCACCAGCTTCAGGCGGTCTCGGACAGGCGCACGGTCTTGCGGGCCTCCTGGGAGATGCGGTCCATCTTCTCCAGCAGGTATTCGACGTCCTCGCGGGCGGCGTTGGCGGGCTGGGTGAGGAACCGCTGCAGCATGCGTTCCTGGAACCGCTCGCGGTCCTTGGCGCCGCCGTCGAACTCCATGGAATGGAAGGTGTCCACCCCGGCGCGGAAGGCCGGGAACAGGCGCGCAGGCAGGCCCGCCCGCTCATAGATGGCGCGCAGGCCGAGCGGCCCGGCGTCGTGGATCATCAGCCAGGTGCGGTGGTGGGGCACGCTGGCCAGCTCGGCCAGGCTCCACTCGAAGAAGGTCATGTGGCCATGGGCCAGGGAGCGCAGCAGCAGGGAGGCGCTGAGCCGCTCGTGCTTGTGCAGGTGGGTGACGAAACTCTTCACGTCCGGAGCGCGGCCGGCCTGGTCCACCAGGTCGATGGTGGCCCGCTCCCTGGTCCCCATGGCGATCTCGAGGGCGACCTCGGCCGACAGGGCGTGGTGGTTCAGCAGGTGGTCGCGGACCTCCTCGCTCACCAGGTCGATCAGCTTCTCGGTGACGGCCAGGGGCAGGACGTTGCGATAGGCCACCGCGGCCAGCACCCGCTCGGACTTCTCGAAGCGCTCGATGACCTTGGCCAGGGCCCGGTCGGCGAAGTCGGCGTTGTCGTTGGCGCAGGCGGCCTCCACGGCGCGCTCCACGCCGTACTCGACGAGGGCGTTGGTGACGGTCTGGGAGACGCGGGGGCGTTTTGCGATGACGACTTGGCGCACGGGGCCGCCGAGGCGGACGATCTCCGCCAGGTCCTCGTCGGTGAAGACCGGCGAGGACGACAGCATCGGCAGCGAGATGCTCTCGACGTCCTTGGCCAGCTTCAGGGCCACGTCGCGCGGCACGACGGTGGAGTTCTTCAGGGTGACGGCCAGCGCCCGGCGCACCAGCTCGGCGGCGTCGGCGGCCATGACCCGCAGAATCTCCTGGGCCTGGGCGCGCTCCTCCCCGGTCAGTTCATAGCGGTCGATGTTCCGGCACAGCTTGTGGGCCGCCACGGCGCGCTCGTCCGGGGTCGCGCCCTTGACCAGGGTGCGAATGTCGTCGTCCGTCAGCGCCGCCCGCGTGGTCGCCATGTCTGCACCTGTCCCCGATCCGGAATCACCGGAGTCCCTCACAATCATAATGGCTGGTTAGGCTTAATGATCGGTTGCCTCGCAGGCTCCGTCGGAACCTGTGGATTAACGGTGTCGGGTAACCTCCCGCCAACCCTGCCGCACTACCTTACGTGGCGACTTCTCCCCCGAGGCGCCCCATGGCCACGACCACAGACGATCGGACGGCCGAACCCACGAGGGGCGGACAATCGGTGAGCCAGCAGGCTTTGGAGGCGCAAACCGCCCTCCTGCCCTATGCGCTCGCGGTCTTCGCCGTCAGCCTGCCGGCCTATGTCTGGGCCGGAAGCCACGCGGTCAACGCCGTCTGGATGACCGGCACCTTCGCCATCTTCGCCGCCGCCTGGGGCGCGTTCTACGGCGTGGTTAACTGGTTGAAGGACCCGCAGGCCGCCGCCAACACCGCGATGCGCGGCCGAATCCAGATCCTGGCGGCCCTGATTTGGGCCCTGGCCGTGGCGCAGATCGCCGCCTTCTCCGACGGCGCGGGCCCGGCGCGGGAACCCCTGCTGATGACGGCGCTGGCCGCTTCGGTGGTGATCATCTTCTTCGCCTCCCCCTGGCTGCCCAGCCTGCTGATCGTGGGACCGGCCGCCGCCGCCGGGCCGCTGATCGCCCTGTTCTCGCGACCGCAGGACCGCGACCTGGCCAGCAACGCCTGGGGCGCCGTGGCCCTGGCCATGGCCCTGGCCCTGATCCTCAACCGCATCCTGCGCCGCCAGTTCGCGCTGGCCGCCGAGCGCGAGATGCTGATCGCCGACCGGGCCGGCAAGGTCGAGGAGGCGCGGCGCCTGGCCCAGTCCAAATCCGACCTGGTGGCCACCTTGAGCCACGAGATCCGCAACGGCCTGACCGGCGTGGCCCACGTCCTGGCCGCCGCCGCCGGCCGCAACGGCCGCGGGGCGCCCTCTCGCGAGCAACTCACCGCCGCCCTCGACGCCGCCAACGACCTGATCTCGGTGCTCAACACCACCCTGGATTCCGAGACCGCCGAGGCCGGCCGCCTGTCGGTGGACGCCCGGCCCTTCGACGTCGTGGCCCTGCTGCGCGACCTGGTGCTGCTCAACCGTCCCAACGCCTCGGCCAAGGGGCTTGAGCTGTCCCTGCACATCGCCCCGGAGCTGGCCGAGGGATCGGCCGGCGCGGCCCTGGCCGACGCCCACCGCGCCCGCCAGATCATCGCCAACCTGATCGGCAACGCCGTGAAGTTCTCCGTCCGCGGCCGGGTCGAGGCCCGGGTCGAGCTGACCGCCGCCGGACGGCTGGCCGTCGAGATCGCCGACACCGGCCCGGGTCTGGCGGCCGACGAACTGGAGCTCGCCTTCGAACCCTTCCACCGCATCGAGCGCACCAGCGCCGGCACCTCGGGCGCGGGCCTGGGCCTGTCGCTCGCCCGCCAGCTGGCCCGGCTGATGGGCGGCGACCTCACGGCCCACAGCGCCGTGGGCGTGGGCAGCTGCTTCCGCCTGGAACTGCCCTATGACCCCGAAGCCTCCGCCGAGCGGGTGATCGAGACCACCGAGGTCGCCCTGCCCGACCCCGCCGAGCGCCGCACCCTGAAGGTGCTGATCGCCGAGGACGACGCGCTGAACGCCGCCATGCTGCGCGCGGTGATCGAACAGCTGGGCCACCAGGTGGTCCACGCCGTCGACGGCCGCCGCGCCTTCGACCTGGCCAAGATCTGCGACTTCGACCTGCTGATGATCGACGGCCGCATGCCCGGCATGGACGGCCCGGCCACCATCGCGGCCGTGCGCGGCCTCGGGGACTCCAAGTCCGGCGTACCCATCGTGGCGGTGATCGGCGGCGACGCCGACGAGGCCAAGGAATGTGTCGACGCCGGCGCCGACGCGGTGCTGCGCAAGCCGGTCAGCGTGGCCGCCGTGGCCCGCGCCGTGGCCGACGCCATCGCCGTCACCCGCCGGGACGGTTCGCAGGCGCGCCTCACCGCTTGAGGGGCGGCCCGCCCTCCCCCACTATGATCCCCAACCAACAAGGTGGGGAACGCGCGTGCTGCTCAAGGGTCTGAAGGTCGTCGAATTCGCCTCCTACATCGCCGCGCCCGGCGCGGCAGGCATCCTGGCCGACTGGGGCGCCGAGGTGATCAAGGTGGAGCGGCCGCAGGGCGACCCGATGCGCCACGTCTTCGCCGACGCCAAGAGCGAGCTGACCGGCAATCCCACCTTCGGCATGGACAACCGCGGCAAGCGCGCCGTGGTCCTGGACATCGCCAAGCCAGAGGGGCGCGACGCGCTGGCCCGCCTGGCGGCCGAGGCCGACGTCTTCCTGACCAATGTGCGGCCGGCCTCCCTGAAGAAGTACAGGCTGGATGAGCAGACCCTGCGCGCGGCCAATCCCCGGCTGATCTACGCCGTGGTCACCGGCTATGGCCTGGAGGGGCCCGACGCCCATCTGCCCGGCTTCGACGTCACCGCCTTCTGGTCGCGGGCCGGGGTGGCGCGCATGCACGCGCCCAAAGGCTCCGACCCCTTCATCCTGCGCACCGGGGTGGGTGACCATACCACCTCGCTGGCCACCACCTCGGCGATCCTGGCGGCGCTTTATGAGCGCGAGAAGACCGGCGAGGGCCGGCTGGTGGCCACCTCGCTGCTGGCCACCGGAACCTATGTGGTGGGCTCGGACCTGGCGGTGCAGCTGGTGTTCGGCAAGCTGGCCTCCAACCGTCCGCGCACCGACCCCTTCGATCCCCTGGCCAACTTCTACAAGAGCCGCGACGAGCACTGGTTCGTGCTGAACCCGCGCGGCGGCGGCTCCGACTGGCCGGCCCTGGCCAAGGCCTGCGGGCGGCCCGAGCTGCTGGAGGACGAACGCTTCATGGGCGGCAAGGCGCGCAAGGCCAACAACCGCGACCTGGTGGCCGAGTTCGAGGCCGCCTTCGGCGCCTTCGACTTCACCGAGATCGCGCGACGCCTGGACGAGGCCGACCTGGTCTGGGCGCCTGTCCAGACCCCGGCGCAGGTCGCCGCCGATCCGCAGGTGGAAGCCGCCGGGGCCCTGATCGCGGTGGAGGACGGCCACGGCGGAACCTACCGCTCGCCAAACTCTCCGGCCCAGTTCCCCGGCGTGCCCGCGACCCAGCGTCCGGCGGCGCCGGGCCTCGGCGAACACACCCGCGTGGTGCTGGGGGAGATCGGCTATTCCGACGCCGAGATCGACGCGATGATGGCGAGCGGGGCTGCGGGGTAGCGCCCGTTCCCGTTACGCCTGGAGGTCAAGGTCGCTAACCGGCCCGTTGCGGTCATCGAGGAAAGTCGCAACAGTAAGCGCACCAAGGATATGAGGGGCAGTCGTGAAGGTAGCTTTGGCGTACGGAAAATACGCCCTGACGATTGCGCTGTGGGCTGGTTACGTCGTCTTTGCCTTCAGCATGAATGAGAAACTCAAGCTGCATGTGTCCGGCTTTGAGCGGTTCGCGTTGGTTTCCCTGTCGATCGTCGGCGCTTCTTCTCTCATTTTGAACGCGGCGAAATACCTATCTCTCAAGCTGTTCAAGTAACGTCCGCACTCCACCCGCCTGCGACCTTCCGAGAGTCCGCTGATTGACGAGGCTAGCTGAGCCCCAGTTAGCCATAAGGGTCGAGGGCCGGGCGTCAGCTCTAGCTCTTGCCGTCGCGGGCGTCCGACAGCACCCGCAGCATCTCGCTGGAGAAGATCGAGCCGGTCAGGCGCGAGCTGGAGCCGTCGCGGTCGGGGCTCTGGGAACCGCGCAGGATCAGGTCCACCAGGGCGTCCTGTTCCTTCAACCGCTCGGTGCG
Organism: Phenylobacterium sp.; assembly: GCF_030645195.1. GTDB lineage: Bacteria > Pseudomonadota > Alphaproteobacteria > Caulobacterales > Caulobacteraceae > Phenylobacterium. The sequence continues at coordinate 42,611 of NZ_JAUSLW010000186.1, forward strand.
CCGGGCCGAGGCATATTGCAGGAAGCCGTCATCGGCCGGCGCGGCGGGCGCCTCGACGCCCTTCCCCATGCCGCCGGTGCGGGTGAGGTTGGCATAGACCTCGGCCACGGTCGCCGCGCGGCCGTCGCGATAGAAGATCGAGCGGTTGGCCTGGGCGGCGTCGGGGAACAGGCTGGCGGCCGAGGCGCCGGGGCGGCTGTTGGCGGCCTCGATCAGCCGGGCCGACCCCTGGGGGCCCAGGAAGTGCGCGGCGTAGAGCTCGCCCGCCGTCGGCGTGCGGCCCGTGCGGCCCTTGAGATAGGAGGCGTGGTCCGACGCCAGTTCCCCGGCCATCAGGGAGGCGGCGTGGGGATCAAGCCGCAGGTCCATCACCGCCTTGCGCGCCTCGGCCCCATTCACGCCGTAGCGGCCGTCGGCGCCCTTGGTGATCAGGTCGGCGTAGCGGGCGTAGCCGTACTTCGAGCCGTGCTGCTTGAGGGTGGAGAGCCAGGTCTGCTCGACGAACTGGAACAGCCCCGCCGCCGAGGACGACGCGGCCTTGGCCTTGGGATTGTACCCGCTCTCGCGATTGGCGGTCTTCATCAGGAAGGTGAAGTCGACCCCCGTCGCGTTGGACGCGCGTTGGATGGCGGCTTCGACCGCGCCCCTGAGACCCTGGATCGCCATGGTCCCTGGTGTGACGCGTCATGGTTAACGCCGCGCTAACCATGCTGCGGCGCAGGCGCGCAGTCAGGCCACGGCGGCATGGGCCGGGCCGCCGCCGGCGCCTCTGTTCAGACAGTCCGCGAGGATGGCCAGCAGACGGGAGAGCTCGATGGGCTTGGCGATGAAGTCGTCCATGCCGGCGGCGAAATAGGCGTCGGTCTCGTGGGACAGCACGCTGGCGGTGACCGCGATGATCGGGGTGCGGGCCCGGTCAAGCGCCTGTTCCCGGGCGCGAATCCGCTGGGTGGCCTCCAGACCGTCCATGCCCGGCATGTGGATGTCCATGAGGATCGCCGACCAGGCGCCGGTCTCCCAGGCCTCGATGGCCGAAGAGCCGCTATCGACGGCGACGATCTCGATGCCGACCTGCTCCAGCAGGGTGCGGATCACCAGGCGGTTGGTGGGGTTGTCGTCGGCCACCAGCACCCGCAGGGCGGCGTCGAACTGCGGATCGGCCTCCTCCGGCGCCAGGGCCGAGGGGGCCTCGGTCCTGGGAAGCGGGACGGTGAAGCTGAAGCAGGAGCCCTCCCCCGGCCTGCTGGTGAAGTCGATCTCCCCGCCCATCAGGGCCAGGATGTCGCGGCAGATGGCCAGGCCCAGGCCCGTGCCGCCGAAGCGCCGCGTCGTGGAGGCGTCTGCCTGGACGAATTTCTCGAACAGCCGCGGCGCGCGGTCGGCGGCGATGCCCAGGCCGGTGTCGGTGACACTGACCTTGAGCACGTCCCCCTCGGCGTCGATGCGGGCCGTGACCGAGCCCGCCTCGGTGAATTTGAGCGCGTTGGCCAGCAGGTTGGAGATCACCTGACGCAGGCGAACCTCGTCGCCATATCGCCAGCCCTGCGCCGGCGGCGTCACCTCCAGGTGGAAGGCCAGGCCCCGGTCGCCGGCCAGGCCGCCATAGAGGGCGCCCAGGTCCTCGGCGAACCGCGCCAGATCGAAGGCGGAGGGCGAGAGCTCCAGGCGGCCGGCCTCGATCTTGGACACGTCGAGGACGTCGTTGATGATTCCCAGCAGGGCGCGGCCGGAGTCCTGGATGATGGACAGTCGCGCACGCTGCGACTTGGACAGGGGATCGCCGGCCATGGCCTGGGCCATGCCCAACACCCCATTCAGGGGCGTGCGCAGCTCGTGGCTCACGGTGGCCAGGAACTCGGTCTTGCTGCGGCTGGCGCCCTCGGCCACCAGGACCAGATGCTGGGCCTGGATGCGCAGGGTCTCGTTGGTGGCCAGCTCCTGCTCGATCTGCCGGTTCAGGGCCTCGGCCGCCAGCCTGGCGCGCACCTCCCGGAACACCACGCCGCGGGTCATGGTCGACAGGCCGATGGCGCCGAAACAGCCTGCCAGGCCGACGAAGGCGTACTGCGCCGCCGCGCCGGGGCCGATCTCGCCGGCGAACACCACCAGGGCGACGAGGGCGGCGGCGACGCAAGGGTAGAGCACGCGGCGGCTGGGGCCGACAGTGGCGAAGCCCAGGGCCATGATCACGAAATAGACCAGCTTGGGCGGCTCGAAATGCAGGGCGAGATAGGCCACCACATTGGCGATGATCAGCAGGTTGGCGCCCAGGGTCAGCCCTTCCAGGCTGAGATAGCTCACATCCTGACGGCTGCACCAAGCATAGCCCGCCAGGCAGAAAGCCGACGCCCCCGCCGCGAGCCCCACCAGGGTGACCAAGGCCGAGCCCGTCTCGTAGAACGGGTGGCTGATGGAGATGATCAAATAATAGACACTGGCCGCAAGTAGATATCCCCGAACCACCGGGCGATATACTGACGCAAGCTCCGAGGCCGGCAACGTCAGGCGGCTATTGAGTAGCATTGTCCGATCGAATCCCAGCCGTGACCCACATCTATGGGCGACGCGAGATTTAATTCAAGTTAATGGGCGATATACTCAAGATGGTGTGTCTCGAATACTTGCGACACTATGTCGCGCGCCGAGCCGTTCCGCGCCACAACCTCACCTCCCGCCGGACACGGTTTAGCTTCCCCAAGGTCAAGTCTCCGCCACGATCGGCGCGCGACCCTGGGGCCGGTGACAAGAACAACAAGGGAGGTCGCCATGGTCGTCCAACACCCATTGCTCGCCGGACACCCGCGGGATCCGCACGCCAAGCCCCACCTCTCGCGGGCCATGACGGCGGCCATCGGGGTCTCCATCGCCGCCCATCTGGGGCTGGCGGCCTACCTGGCGGTCCAGCGGTTCCAGGCCCCGCCGGAGCCGGCGGTCGTCGCCCCCGATCCGGGCTTCAAGGTGGAGATCTACACCCCGCCCGCCAAGCCGGTCGTCGAGACCAAGCCCGAGATCAATCTGCAC
>NZ_JAUSLW010000189.1 GCF_030645195.1 Phenylobacterium sp.
CGCTCGGGGGTTTGCTACCTGCCGCGCCTCACCACGAGCGGTCGTGGCGGAATTGGTAGACGCGCAGCGTTGAGGTCGCTGTGGGGCAACCCGTGGAAGTTCGAGTCTTCTCGACCGCACCAGTGAATCAGGGTCTTTCGCGGCTGCAGAGCTAGAGCATCGTCATACGTCAGGAGGGGAGGTCCGCATGAGCCGCGACACCGAACATCCGCGCGAAGACGACGTTCTGGACCTGAAGGCCTCCCGGGGGAGCCTGACGTCCGCCGAGGTCGAGGACCTCGAGGATCTCGCCCTTGGCGAGGACTACGCCCTAAACCCCGACTTCGTGGCCATGGTCGTCGACGCGATCGACCGTGGCGACGCCGAACGCCTGCGCGAACTTCTGGCCGCCCTGCACCCCGCCGACGTGGCCGACCTGATGGGCTTCCTGTCCTCGGACTACCGCGCCGAGGTGGTGGCCCACCTCGATCCCGAGGCCCTGGCCGAGATTCTCTCCGAACTGGACACCGAGATCCGCGAGGACGTGCTGGAGCACGTCCCGTCGGCGACCCTGGCCAAGGCGCTGGGGGAGATGGACTCCGACGACGCGGTGGATGTCGTCGACGACCTGGAGGACGACAAGCGCGCCCAGGTGCTGGCGGCCATGCCGGAGATGGAACGCACCGCCATCGAGACCAGCCTGGCCTATGAGGACGAGACCGCCGGGCGCCTGATGCAGCGCGAGGTGGTCTGGGCCCCCCAGTTCTGGACCGTCGGCCAGACGATCGAGCACTTCCTGAAGGAAGGCGACGACCTGCCGGAGCTGTTCTTCGACGTCTATGTCGTCGACCCCTCCCACAGGCCGGTGGGCGCCGTCCCGGTCAGCCACCTGCTGCGGGCCCGCCGTGATGCGCCGCTGGCGCAGATCATGGAGCCCATCTCCGAGATCCCGGTCCAGATGGACCAGGAGGAGGTGGCCTACATCTTCGACAAGTACCACCTGATCTCGGCGCCCGTCGTCGAGCCGGGCGGCCGCCTGGTGGGCCAGATCACCGTCGACGACATCGTCGGCGTCATTCAGGACGAGAGCGAAGAGGACATCCTGGCCCTGGCCGGGGTCTCCGACGCCGGCCGCGACGCCGGCGTGCTGGGCATCGTCCGCTCGCGCCTGCCGTGGCTGATCCTCAACCTGTTCACCGCGACGGCCGCCGTCAGCGTCATCGGAGCCTTCCAGGCCGAGATCGCCAAGCTGGTCACCCTGGCCATCCTGATGCCGATTGTCGCCGGGGTGGGCGGCAACGCCGGAACCCAGACCCTGGCCGTGGCGGTGCGCGCCCTGGCCAACCGCGAGCTGAACGCCGCCAACGCCATGCGCATCTTCCTGCGGGAGATGGGGGTGGGCGTCATCGACGGCGCGGCCCTGGCCTCGCTGATGTCGGTGGCGGTCTTCCTGTGGTTCCACGACCTGCGCCTGTCCATCACCGTGGCTCTGGCCCTGATCGTGAATGTCTCCATCGCGGCGATCGTCGGCACTCTGGTGCCGCTCACCCTTGATCGTCTGGGACGCGATCCGGCGGTTTCCTCGTCGGTCTTCGTCACCTTCGCGACCGACTCGATGGGTTTCCTGTCATTCCTCGGCCTGGCGTCTGTGATCCTGTTGTAACCGGCGCCTATCTTGCCCGTTGAGAGCCAAGCGCTCACGCGCCTGTCTCAATATGGGTCAGATGGCCATGAAACCGCGTCACCAAGTCTCCCGGACTGCGATCGATCTGATCAAGCGGTTCGAAGGATACCGCCGCAAGTCCGCGCAGCTGGCCGATGGCCGCTGGACAATCGGCTATGGCCACACGCTCACCGCTCGTGAAGGCGCCGAAGTCTCGGAACAGGACGCCGAGGCCCTGCTGCTCTACGACCTGATCGCCGTGGCTCACTCGGTCAACGAGTGGACCTACACGCCGCTCACCCAGAACCAGTTCGACGCCCTGTGCGCCTTCGCCTTCAACATCGGCGTCGACAACTTCCGCCGCTCCTCGGTGCTGCGCCGGGTCAATGAGGGGCAACTCCTGCAGGCCGCCTGCGCCATGGAGCTGTGGCGCAAGGCCGACTTCGAGGGCGAACGCATCGTCATCGACGCCCTGGTCCGCCGCCGCTCGGCCGAGAAGACCCTGTTCCTGACCCCGACCCATGGCTGGGTGCCCGCGCCCTCGCCGATCCTGCGTCCCAATGTGGACATGGACGCCGCCGGGATCGTGCCGCGCCAGACCCCCACCGCCCTCAAGGCGCCGATGGAGGGCCCCCGGGCCATCGTCGAGCGCGAGGCCGCCCCGGCCGCCGCGCCCCAGCCGGCCCCCGCGCCCGAGCCGGTCGTTCAGACCGCGCCGGCGCCGGCCGCCCCGTTCGTGCCCGCGCCGCCCGAGGAGGATCGGCCCAGCCCGACCCAGGCGGCCGCGGCCAACGTCACCTCGCGGCTCTCCACCATCTTCCGCGACACCACCGCCGAGCAGCCCGCTCCGGCGCCGGAACCGGCCCCGCCGGTCGTCGAGGCCGTGGCGCAACCCGCGCCCCAACCTCCGCCGCCTCCGCCGCCCGCCGCGCCCATCGCCCTGGCCGGGGGCGACCGCGCCTTCGTCCTGACGCCGCCGGAGGAGGTCTATGAGGCCCCGGCGCCCGCCGCCCGTCTCGAACTGCCGGTGGCGGCCAACGAATCGCATCCGACCCTGTTCGACCGCCAGACCTCGGCGGCCAACGATCAGCTGGGCCTGCCGTCGCCGCCGCGCGCCGAGGAGCGTCCGCGGATCCTGATCGACGACACCCTGGAATACGATCCCGCCTTCGACCTGCTGGAGCCGGAACAACCCAAGCTCAGCCTGCCCCTGCTGGTGGGCCTGACCGTGGTGGGCCTGGCCTTCTTCGCCGGCGGCCTGTTCTGGGCGGCCAGCGTCAGCCCCGACAGCGACGGCGGCCTGTTCAACCCGCTCACCGTGGGCTGGATGGCGGCGCTCGCCGGCATCGGCTTCTTCGGGGTCGCGGTCTATCTGATGCTCGACCGGCTCGGCCGGGGCGATATCGACGACGAGGGCGAACTCGACGCCGAGTGACACTTCCCGGGGGGGATTGAGTGGGAAAGGGGCCTGGCGCGCATCGCCGGGCCCCTTTTCTGTCACAACCGCGGCTCGCGGCGAATTTCGGCCCGTGCTAACACCGCGGCATGATCCCGAACCATGGACCTTCGCTGGATTTCGGCCTCGGCGAGACCGCCGACGCCATCCGCGACACCACCCAGCGCTTCGCCGCTGACCGCATCGCCCCGCTCGCCGCGCAGATCGACGCGACCAACACCTTCCCGCGCGCGCTGTGGCCGCAGATGGGGGCGCTCGGCCTGCACGGCCTGACGGTCGAGGAGGACTACGGCGGGCTTGGCCTCGGCTACCTTGAGCACGTGGTGGCCATGGAGGAGGTGAGCCGCGCCTCGGCCTCGGTGGGCCTGTCCTACGGCGCCCACTCCAACCTCTGCGTGAACCAGATCCGCCGCTGGGGCTCCGACGAGCAGAAGCGCCGCTACCTGCCGGCCCTGATCTCGGGCGAGCATGTCGGGTCGCTGGCCATGAGCGAGAGCGGCTCCGGCTCCGACGTGGTCTCCATGAGCCTGAAGGCCGAGCACCGCGGGGACCGCTATGTCCTGAACGGAACCAAGTTTTGGATCACCAACGCGCCGCACGCCGATGTCCTGGTGGTCTACGCCAAGACCGCGCCGGGCGAGAGCAGCAAGGGGATCACGGCCTTCCTGATCGAGAAGGATTTCAAGGGGTTCTCCGTCGGCCAGAAGCTGGACAAGATGGGTATGCGCGGCTCCGACACCGGCGAGCTGGTGTTCGAGGACTGCGAGGTTCCCGAAGAGAACGTCATGGGGCCGGTGAACGGCGGCGTCGGCGTCCTGATGAGCGGCCTGGACTATGAGCGCACGGTGCTCTCGGGCGGGCCGCTGGGCATCATGCAGGCCTGCCTGGACGTGGTCCTGCCCTATGTCCGGGAGCGCAAGCAGTTCGGCAAGCCGATCGGCGCCTTCCAGCTCATGCAGGGCAAGGTGGCCGACATGTACGTCGCCCTGAATTCGGCCCGGGCCTATGTCTACGCTGTGGCGCGGGCCTGCGACGCCGGCCAGACCACCCGCTTCGACGCCGCCGGCGCCATCCTGATGGCCTCGGAGAACGCGGTGAAGGTCAGCCTGGAGGCCATCCAGGCCCTCGGCGGGGCGGGCTACACCCGCGACTACCCGGCCGAACGCCTGCTGCGCGACGCCAAGCTCTACGACATCGGCGCGGGCACCAACGAGATCCGTCGCTATCTGATCGGGCGGGAGCTGATCGGGGCCTGACGTCAACGGTTTCTACACCTCCGATTCACGTTAGATGGACCGACCACGCGGGGGCGGAGGTGAGATCGATGCGCAAGGCCCTTGTCCCGATTCTGCTCCTGTCCCTGGCGGGCTGCGCCAGCCTGCGGCCGCCCAGCTGCGCGGCCGGCGAGGAGCCCATGCGCACCGCCCAGCTGTTCTTCGGCCAGAACATCGGCGACAAGCCCGGCGTCTCCGACGCCGAATTCCACAGGTTCGTCGACGAGGTCCTCACCCCGCGGTTTCCGGAGGGCCTCACGGTCCTGGACGGCGGCGGCCAATGGACGGGACCGGAGAACAGGCTGATCCGCGAGGCCGCCAAGGTGGTGGTCCTGGTGATCCCCAGAACCGACCTCCACACGCAGCGCAAACTGGGAGAGGTGCGGCAGGCCTATGTCCAGCGCTTCCGCCAGGACAGCGTGATGATGGTCAGCCAGCGGGCCTGCGTGTCGTTCTAGGTCGGGAACCCGACACGCGGCCGGGGGTTTGGTCTCCACAATCAGGAGAAGAACCATGCGCAAGATCCTCGTGCTCGCCCCCGCCGCCCTCATCGCCATGACCCTGGCGGCCTGCGGCGCCACCGTCACCGAACGCGCCGCCACCGGCGCCCTGGGGGGCGCGGCCATCGGGGCCGCGGTCAGCGGCGACGCCAAGGGCGCCCTGGCCGGCGCGGCCATCGGCGGCGTCGCGGGCGCGGCCACCACGCCCCGCAACTAACAACCCCGGCGAACGCGTCCGAGGTTTCACCGACCTCGCAGGCGATTGTCCTGCGTCCGCACATGCGAAAGGCCGCCGGGGCGCCCGGCGGCCTTTCCACTGTCAGGTCCCGGCGCGGCTCAGCCAAGCCTCTCCAGACGCGCCTCGACAGTTGGATGTATCGGATCATGAAGAACGCCTGGATCGACGAAGCCCGCGCCCGGACCCGCCAGCGAAAGGTGTTCGCGCCCGAGGACGACGGCCTGTCGGTGGGCCTCGACGGGGCGGCGGCGATGGAAGCCCACCTGGAGGCCGCCTCGGTGGAACAGGCGATGGCCAGGCTGCCCGACGATCAGCGACTGGCCGTGGCGCTGGTGCTGGTGGAGGGTCTATCCTACCGCGAGGCGGCCGCGGTGCTGGAGGTTCCCGAGGGGACCCTCACCAGCCGCCTGGTCCGGGGCCGCAACGCCCTGCTGGCCGATCTGAGGGGTGCGGCATGAAGATCGATGATCGAAAACTGATCGCCTATGTGGACGGCGAGCTCGACGCCGCCGGCCGCGCCGAGGTGGAGGCGGCCATCGCCGCCGATCCCGTCCTGGGGGTGCGCCTGGACGAACACCGGCTGCTGCGCGGCAAGGTGGCCGGCGCCTACGCCCGGGTCGCCGACGAAAGCGTCCCCGCCCGCCTGATGGCCGCGGCCCAGGCCGGCGCCAAGGCCAATGCCGACAATGTGGTGAAGCTGGCCGATCGGCGGAAGCCGCCGCCGCCGCCCAAGGTTTCGCGGCCGGTGGCCTGGCCCGCCTGGGGCTCCATGGCCGCCACCCTGATGGTGGGGGTCGTGGCGGGCTACCTTCTGTCGCAACAGACCCCGGCCGCCGTGGCGCCGGGGTTCGACGGGGCGCTGGTGGCCCGTGGCGGCCTGGCCAAGGCCCTGGACAAAAATCTCTCGGCGGGTTCGGGACCGGTGCGCCTGGGCCTCAGCTTCAAGACCGCCGACGCCCGCTACTGCCGCACCTTCCAGGTGGACGCCCAGCGCGCCGCCGGGATCGCCTGCCGCGAGGGCGCGCGCTGGGTGGCGCGCATGACGACGGAGGCCCCGCGTCCGACCCAGGGCTTCGATTACCGCACGGCGGCCACGGCCACATCGCCGGCCGTGCTGGCCGCGGTGGACGCCATGATCGAGGGCGAGCCTCTCGACCGCCAGGGCGAGATCGCCGCCAAGGCGCGGCGCTGGCGGGATTAGGGCGCGCTGTCAGGCCCGCAGGTCGAACATCGTCCCGCGCGCCATGTCCTGGGCGCGTTGCTGGGTGACCTGCTGGTCAGCCTCTCGATGCCGGTGCTCCGGCGACTTGCGGGCCTGGGCTTCGCGCAAATGGCCGTTGTCGGTGACCAGGGCCGGCTGGGGGCCGTCCTGTTGGGCTTTCGGAGGCTCGGCGCGGGCGATGAGTCGACCGCGGGGGGCGTCCTGGGATCTGGCGGCATAATCGACCGCCGGCTGGGTGGCGCTGATCTGTTCCATGCCGCCAATATGCCAGGCCAGCATCAACCTTTCGTTCAGACATGCGGTTAATAGGCGCAAAGGCTGTCCGTGCCGTCCTGCGGGCGGAGGTCGAGCCTTCGCGGAAAGCGCCCTGCGGACATGCGAACGGCCGGCCCGTTGTCGGGACCGGCCGTTCCATTGTCGGACCGCCCAGCGGTCCCGCAACCTGAAGCGCTTACGCGCAGACCTCGTAAGCGGAGGCCCAGATCACGGTTTCCACCTGCGGATGAAGACAATGAGACACTGGGTCACCTCCTTTCAGTTGTTGAACAAGACCTCGAATATGGAACCGATTTGATCGATCCGCAAACGTCACGATTGTCGCATGCCGATATCGTGTAGCGGCGCCGCGTTTTGCACCGGGGGCGCCACCTGGCCACATCGATTGGGCCGCGCGCTGAATTCCTTCTCCCCTTGCGGGGTCGGGTCGATAGGCATGTTCGGCAAACCCACTCCGTCATCCCGGACGGCCGCCAGGCCGATCCGGGACCCAGGGGCCCAGCGCACGGCCCCTGGGTCCCGGCTCTCCGCTTCGCTGCGGCCGGGATGACGTTGTTGGATTGAGAAGGCGGCGCGCGCCCTCATCCGGCACGCCGACCGCCATTGGATGGAGGACCCTAGCGTCGTCCCGTCGAGATCTCGTGCAGGCTGGGGCGCCGCCGCAGGTCGGTGACCGGGACCGACAGCTTGTCCAGGGCCTCGATCATCGCCTTGTAGCCGCCGGCGACGGCGGGCTCGAAGGCCGCCCAGTCGCGGATTTCCACGCCGGCCACCTCGGGCGTCACCAGGACGTCGGTGGCGTCGCGGGCGGCGGCCAGGTCGCGGCCGGTGGAGACCGTGGCCGCCCGCATCAGCAGGGAGACGATGGGCGGACCCTTGCGCCACTCCCCCGACAGGATCCAGCGCCAGACCGAGGAGGGGCGCGCCACGTCGGCGGCGGTGATCGAGCGGCCGCGGGAGACGTCGATGCCGATGATCGGCCCCAGCTCGTTGATCCGCATGACGTCGGCGGGGAAGTTCTTCATCACCGCCCCGTCCACCAGGACGTCGTTGTCCTCGGTGGCCGGCGGCAGGATGCCGGGCAGGGAGATGGTCGCCCTCAGCGCCCGCCGCAGCAGGCCGCGCCTGTGCAGATGATAGGTCCCGGTGGTCAGGTTGGAGGACAGGCAGAAGAAGGGCAGCCACATGTCGGCGATGTGCACCTCTCCGAAGTGCTCGGCCAGACGGTCGCTGACCTTCTCGCCGCGGGTCATGGCCAGCAGGGGGATGGCGATGTCGTCGAGGGGACTGGTGTTGACGAAGGCCGCCCGGATGCGGCGCTCCATCTCATCATTGTCCCAGCCCAGCCCGACCCCGGCCGCGACGATGGCGCCCATGGAGACCCCGCCCACGAAGTCGATGGGGACCTTGCGCTCCCGCAGGGCCTTCACCGCCCCGATGTGGGCATAGGCCCGCGCCCCGCCCCCCGACAGCACCAGGCCGACGGCCTGGCCGGTCAGCATCCGGGCGACGCGGGCGACGTCGCCGCCGTGCTCGCGGCGCATGTGGAACAACCGCGCCGGCCGGGCCACGTCCATCCAGGCCTCCGACCCGACGGGCGCAACGGCGTTGCGCTTCTGGATGAGGATCAGATCCACCAGCTTCTGGGTTTGCAGGGGCTCGGCGCCGTGCAGGAGCTCGACCGGCGGGGGCAGGTCGCCGCGGCCCACCCGGAACAGGCGGTCCACCTGGCGGCCCACCACCTGGCGCCAGCCGTGGTCGTCGGCCTCGGCGCAGTAGAGGACGAAATCGTAGTCGCGCTCGACCTCCGAGAACCATTCGGTCGGCGCGTGCTGGGCCTCGCCCCCCACCACCGTGACCGAATAGCCCAGCTTGCCGATCTCCCGGGCGATCCGGTCGACCTGGGGCCGCAGGGCCACCGGCTCGCCGATGGTGACGAAACCGAACACCGAGGGGACCCCGGCCGTGGTCTTGGCCGCGGCCTGGCGGCTGCGCAGGATCATCAGCCGCGCCAGCTCGACCATCACGGTCGAATCCTCCTCGCAGGCGTCGAAGAAGGCCTCGCGGGGCAGGGCGAAGATTTCCGAATCACGCAGGGCGACGACGTGGCCCGAGTGCGGCGCGCCGGAGATCAGGCTCATCTCGCCCGCCGGCTCGCCGGGACGGATCACGCCCAGGAAGTGCGGCTCGTGGCCTTCCTCGCGGCGGAAGGCGCCCAGGCGTCCGGCGCGCACGAAATAGAGGTGGTCGGCGGGCTCGCCGGCGTCGAACAGGGTCGCGCCGCCCGGCAGGGAGAACCAGGTGGCCTCGCCCTGGGCGCGTTCGTCCTCGAACAGTCGCGAGAGCGCGGAATCGGTCGATATGCCGGGTAGGTTCGCCACGGAACGGGAGCCTAGAGTGTGTTCCGCCAAAGTGTGAACCGGTTTTGCGTGGCCCGCGCCTCAGGAGCGTCATGGGGTATCGCATATGGCCGGGCGGGTTGATCGTGATCGTCCGATGCTCCCCCTCTGGGTGAGGGGGACTAGAATGCGCCTTTCGTGCGGTTCGAGCGGTCGCTGAAGGAGTCAAAGTCCCCCTCAGGCGCTTCGCGCCAGCTCCCCCAGAGGGAGAGCATCTGCGGGCCTGCGCATATGCGATACATCTGCGCCACGGGCCCGGTTTGACATGGCGCATGGTTCGCCGCGGCGATCTCCGCCAGGATCGCCACATGACTCAAAGCTCTCATTTCCGGCAGCTCCTCGACGCCGCCGCCGCCCAACCCGATCCGCAGCGCCTGCTGTTCGTCTTCGCCGCCGCCGAACTGCCCGACGGGGCCACGCAGGCCCAGCGCGAGCGCTTCCTGGCCGGGGAGGGCGGGGCGCTGGCCCCCCTGATGTGCGTCGACAAGGCGCCGGGCGAGCTGGCCGACTTCGAGGCCCTGCTGGCCGAATCGCGCCGCGCCGGACCGCCCTGGCAGGTGGCTTTCGCCGCCAGCCTGTCGGGATCGGGCGGGGTTGCGCCCACCACGGCCCAGATCGAGGTGGCCCTGCAATCCATGGTCGACGCCGTGCGCGTCGGCGGCGTCGGCCGTTTCGCCGCCTATGGCCCGGACGGCGAGCCCATCCTGTTCCGCTAGAGCGTTTCCCGCCTGACTTGGATCAAGTCCGGCGATCAGGAAGAGTGACCAAGTCAGGACTCTAGAGCCCCGTTTCGATTCATTCGAAACGGGAACAGCTCTAGGAGCCCCACCTCGATCTTCCTTCTCCCCTTGCGGGAGAAGGTGGCCCTGCGGAGCAGGGTCGGATGAGGGGTCGATAGGCCTCTCAAGCAAACCCATCCACGTCATCCCGGCCGCAGCGAAGTCCCCGGGTCCGACCTCTGGTCGGCCCGAGAACAAACTACGAGCCGGGACCGCGAAGCGGCGGCGCGTAGCAGCCACCCAGGGGCCGCATCAATCCCCTGGGTCCCGGGTCTCCCCTGCGGGTCGCCCGGGATGACGGGAGTTGTGCTGAAAACGGAGCGCGACCCCTCATCCGACGCGCTCTTGCGCGCCACCTTCTCCCGCAAGGGGAGAAGGACAGGGCCGCGCCCCGAACCTAGGGAGAAGGGGGCCATTCTCCATTTCAGATCTATCCACCTGAAACGGAAGGGGTCCCGCCCGGCCCTAGCCTGCGTCGCCCGGCCCGGCTATGCCTTGCCCATGCCCCAACTGAAGTCCGCCATCGACACCAACGGCGAGGCCTTCCAGGCCAACCAACTGCTCAACCGCGCGCTGGCGGCGCAGCTGCGCGAGCGGGTGGCCCAGGCGGCCCTCGGCGGCCCCGAAGACTCCCGCAAGCGGCACGCCGGCCGCGGCAAGCTGCTGCCCCGCGAACGGGTCATGCGCCTGCTGGACGCCGGCTCGCCCTTCCTGGAGGTCGGCGCGCTCACCGCCCACGGCCTCTATGACGGCGAGGCGCCCGGCGCCGGGGTCATCACCGGGATTGGCCGGGTCTCCGGCCGCGAGGTGATGATCGTGGCCAATGACGCCACGGTGAAAGGCGGGGCCTATTTCCCGCTCACCGTGAAGAAGCACCTGCGCGCCCAGGAAGTGGCGATGCAGAACCGGCTGCCCTGCATCTATCTGGTGGACTCCGGCGGCGCGAACCTGCCCCACCAGGCCGAGGTCTTCCCCGACCGCGACCACTTTGGCCGCATCTTCTTCAACCAGGCCCGGATGAGCGCCGAGGGCATCAGTCAGATCGCCTGCGTCATGGGCTCCTGCACCGCCGGCGGGGCCTATGTCCCGGCCATGAGCGACGAGACCGTGATCGTGCGCGGCGCCGGCGAGGAGAGCCAGGGGACCATCTTCCTGGGTGGCCCGCCCCTGGTGAAGGCCGCCACCGGCGAGGTGATCAGCGCCACGGAGCTCGGCGGCGCCGACACCCACGGCCGCCGCTCCGGGGTGGTGGACCACGTGGCCGCCGACGACGAGCACGCCCTGCAGATCGTGCGATCCATCGTCGCCAACCTCAACACCACCAAGCCGGCCCAGGTCGTGCTGGCCGAGCCGCGCGAGCCCCTGTTCGATCCGCAGGAGCTCTACGGCATCGTGCCGACGGACGTCCGCGCGCCCTATGACGTGCGCGAGGTGATCGCCCGCATCGTCGACGGCTCCGAGTTCGACGAGTTCAAGGCGCTCTACGGCACGACCCTGGTCACCGGCTTCGCCCGCATCTGGGGCCAGCCGGTCGCCATCCTGGCCAATAACGGCGTGCTGTTCTCCGAGAGCGCGCTGAAGGGCGCCCACTTCATCGAGCTGGCCTGCAAGCGGGGGATCCCGCTGGTCTTCCTGCAGAACATCTCGGGCTTCATGGTGGGCGGCAAGTACGAGGCCGGCGGCATCGCCAAGGACGGCGCCAAGCTGGTGACCGCCGTGGCCTGCGCCGAGGTGCCCAAGTTCACCGTCCTGATCGGCGGCTCCTTCGGGGCCGGCAACTACGGCATGTGCGGCCGAGCCTATAGCCCGCGCTTCCTCTGGACCTGGCCCAACAGCCGCATCAGCGTCATGGGCGGGGAGCAGGCCGCCAGCGTCCTGGCCACCATCCGCCGCGACGGCGTCGAGGCCCGCGGCGGCGATTGGCCGGCGGCCGAGGAAGAGGCCTTCAAGGCCCCGATCCGAGACCGCTACGAGACCGAGGGCGACCCCTATTTCGCCACGGCCCGGCTGTGGGACGACGGGATCATCGATCCGGTCCAGACCCGCGACGTCCTGGGCCTCTCGATCTCGGCGGCGCTCAACGCGCCGATCCCGGAGACGAGGTTCGGCGTGTTCCGGATGTAGCGCCCTCTGCGGCGCTACCCCCCGATCAGCGACCGGCCCAGCTCGCCCACCAGCAGGCCAAGGCCGACGCAGCTCGACATCACCCCCAGGGTCAGGGCCAGCCTCACCTGGGCTCGGCGGCCGGCGGCCGTGCGGCGTCGGTGTGTTTGCCGCGACGCCTGGGCGGTGGTCAGAAGTTGGGTCAGGGTCGTCGCCTCTTGGGTCCGGCGCATCGTTCTTCCTTCCCGCGGCGGTGGGGGGAGGGCGCCGCGTGGTCCTGTTCCTGAATGTTCTCTCGTCCAGGCGCGCGGCGTGATCAACCCGATTATGGCCCGAACTGGGTCGATTTGGGTCCCGTGACCGGGAATTCAGCGCCCGCCGGGGCCCGGGGCGGACAGGACCTATGTCAAAGACCGGGCGTTGGGATTATGTCCCGATGCGACATCCCGAAACGAGGCTTTCATGACCAATCCCATCGCCGATCCCCTGGTTGAAGTGGCCGACAGCGATATCGACGAGAACCTCGTGCATATCGAAGCCACGGTGGAGGGGGTGGCCACGGTCACCATCAACCGTCCGGCGCGCAGGAACGCCTTCGACGCCCGGCTGATCGGCGCCCTGCGCGAGGCCTTCGAGACCCTGCAGGGGGCGGAGGGCGTGCGCGTCGTCTTCCTGCGCGGCGCCGGCGGCATGTTCAGCGCCGGGGCCGATCTCGACTGGATGCGCGAGGCCGCCGACCGCTCCGAGAGCGACAACCGCGACGACGCCTACCAGATGGCGGTCATGCTCAAGAGCCTGTGGGACATCCCGGCCCTGACCGTGGCCCTCGTGGAGGGCGGCGCCTTCGGGGGCGGGGCGGGCCTGGCCGCGGTCTGCGACCTGGCCGTCGCCACCGCCACCGCCAAGTTCAGCTTCTCCGAGGTCCGGCTGGGCCTGATCGCGGCGACCATCAGCCCCTATGTGGTGGGCGCCGTCGGTCCCCGCGCGGCTCGGGCCCTGTTCGCCACCGGCTCGGTGTTCGACGCCGCCTATGCCGAGAAGGTCGGGCTGATCACCGAGGTGGTGGCCGACACCGCCGCCCTGGAGGCCGCCCGCGATCGCATCGCCGGCGAGATGATGACCTGCGCGCCGGGCGCCGTGGCCGACTCCAAGAAGCTGGTGGAGGACGTGGCCTACCGCCCCATCGAGAGCGTCATGGAAGAGACCGCCAAGCGCATCGCCCGCACCCGGGTGAGCCCCGAGGGCCAGGAGGGCGTGCGGGCCTTCCTCGACAAGCGCAAGCCGTCCTGGGTGGTCTGAGCCGCTATCGCGCACGGCGTCTGGCAGGACTCTCCCCGGGCCTCTAGGATCGGGGCATGATCAAATCCGTCCTCGTCGCCAATCGCGGCGAAATCGCCCGCCGGGTCTTCAAGACCGCCCGCCGCATGGGGATCGCCACCGTGGCGGTCTATTCGCAGGCCGACGCCGACGCGCCCCACGTGCGCGAGGCCGACCAGGCCGTGCTCATCGGCCCGGCGCCCGCCCGCGACAGCTACCTGGTGGCCGAGCGGGTCATCGCCGCGGCGCTCGAGACCGGCGCGCAGGCCATCCACCCCGGCTACGGCTTCCTCTCCGAGAACGCCGCCTTCGCCGAAGCGGTCATGGCCGAGGGCCTCGTCTGGATCGGCCCGCCGCCGTCCGCCATCAGGGCCATGGGATTAAAAGACGCCGCCAAGTCTTTGATGGAAAAAGCTAATGTACCAGTGACGCCCGGCTATCTCGGCCAGGACCAGTCGGTGGAACGACTGCAGCAAGCGGCTGAAGTCACCGGCTATCCCGTCCTGATCAAGGCCGTGGCCGGCGGCGGCGGCAAGGGCATGCGCAAGGTCGAACGCGCCGAGGACTTCGCCGCCGCCCTGGCCTCCTGCCAGCGCGAGGCCGCCGCCGCCTTCGGCGACGACCGGGTGCTGATCGAGAAATACGTCACCCGGCCCCGCCACATCGAGGTGCAGATCTTCGGCGACAGCCACGGCAATGTCGTCCACCTCTTCGAACGCGACTGCTCCCTCCAGCGCCGCCACCAGAAGGTGATCGAGGAGGCTCCGGCGCCGGGCATGAGCCCCGAGGCCCGGGCCGCGGTAACCGAGGCCGCCGTCAAGGCCGCCCGGGCGGTGAACTATGTCGGCGCCGGCACGGTGGAGTTCATCGCCGACGCCAGCGCCGGCCTCCGCCCCGACCGCATCTGGTTCATGGAGATGAACACCCGCCTGCAGGTGGAGCACCCGGTCACCGAGGCCGTCACCGGCGTCGACCTGGTGGAATGGCAGTTCCGCGTCGCCTCCGGCGAGCCCCTGCCGCTGGCCCAGGACCAGATCAAGCTCACCGGCCACGCCGTGGAGGCCCGCCTCTACGCCGAGAACCCCGCCGCCGGCTTCCTGCCCTCCATCGGCGGCCTGGATCACTTCGTCCTGCCCGACGGCGTCCGGGTCGACACCGGGGTGGAGGAGGGCGGCGAGGTCAGCCCCTTCTACGATCCCATGATCGCCAAGCTGATCGCCCACGCCCCCACCCGCGAGGGGGCCGGCGACCTGCTGGCCCAGGCCTGCGCCGAGGTGGAGATCTGGCCGGTGAAGACCAATGCCGGCTTCCTGGCCCGCTGCCTGGACCACCCCGATTTCATCGCTGGCGACGTGGACACCGGCTTCATCGAGGCCCGTCTCGACGCCCTGGCCGCCACGCCCGAGCCCTCCGACGAGATCCTGTCCGTGGCCGCCGCCGCCGTCTTGGGGGGGGGCGATGAGGCTTCGCCCTGGAAGGGCCTCACCGGCTTCCGCATGAACGCCGAACCCCAGGCCACCGTCCGTCTCTTCCTGGACGGCCGGGCGATCGACGCGCCCCTGGCGGAGGGCGACATAGAGGCCGACATCCTGATGACCGCCGACGGCGAGGTCGTGGTCTTCGAGGGGGGCGAAACCTATGTGCTCGCCACCCGCCCGCCGGTGCGCGACCTCGACGACCTCGCCGGCGACGCCCAGGTGCGCTCGCCCATGCCGGGCAAGGTGGTGGCCGTGGCCGTGGCGGTCGGGGACACCGTCCTGCGCGGCCAGCCCCTGCTGACCCTGGAAGCTATGAAGATGGAGCACGCGCTCACCGCCCCCTTCGACGGCCACATCGAGTCCCTGAGCGTCTCGGTGGGCGACCAGGTCAGCGAGGGCGTGACCCTGGTCCGGCTGAAGGCCAGCTAGGTTTCGTCGAGCCGGCAGCCCCGGGCCGCCAGGATCGGCCGCATCTCGTTGAACACCGCCCGCTGGCGGTTGAGCGGGATGCCTGGGTGCAGGTGATGGATGATGTGAGTCTCGATCCCGAGGGCCACCACATTGCCGAACCCGTAGTGGAAGTGGCGGGTGTTGCGGTAGCGGCCCTGCTCCTCCATCGGGTGATGCGGGAACCAGCTCAGGAACAGGCTGATATAGGTCGAACCGATCTGCTTGGGCAGCCACCAGAGCAGGGCCGCCTCGATGGCGTGGCCCGACCAGGCCAGAGCCGTCAGGATCGACAGGTAGATGGCGTTCTGGGCCATCCCCTCCAGCACGGCGCGTTTGGCAGCCTGGTCCCCGGCCGCGATCTTGGCCCGCAGGACGGCGCCATAGACGTTGGGCCGGCCCGGCTGGCGCTTGGCGATGTTGCCCAGGACCGCGCGCCACCAGTTGGGGGCCTTGTTGCCGTAATCCGGGTCGCGCAGCGGGTCGTTGGTATAGGTGTGGTGATCCAGGTGGGTGATGCGGGCGATCTTGAACGGCAGGCCCATGGGGATGGTGGAGACATAGCCGATCAGCTCGTTCAGCCAACGCAGCGGCCGGCCATGCAGGGCGTAGTTGGAGTGCTGGGCCTCGTGGGAGGGGTGGTAGCAGGCCATGACGTTGAAGATGGCGATGAGGAAACCCGCCCACAGCGGCAGGACTCCCAGCAGCACCAGCGACCAGAGCGACAGCCAGACCGCCAGATTGCCCAGGCCCCAGGCGGCCATCACCACCGGGAAGCCGGTCATGTGACGGCGCGCGATGGCCATCTCGTCACGGGCCATGGCCCGGGTGTCCGGCGCGGCGTCCAGGGTGGCGGCGAGGCTCATATCCAGCGTCCTCCAAGCTTGGCGATCAGGCCCCAGGTCCCGCCGACGGCGAGGCCCACGGCGATCGGCGGCAGGCCGAGCGGGGCGGTGACGCCCAGGGCCTGCAGGATCTGGGCGAACAGGGGCGCGAGGAACGCGATCCCGAAGAACACCGGCCCCCAGGCCAGGATGGGTCTCAAGAGGCTCATGGATCAGCTTTCCTGGCGCAGGGCTTCGAGGGAGGGCGGGATAACCAGGTCGATCACCCGCCCGGCGATGGCCAGCAACTCGACGGTCGGCCGGCCGGCGAATTTCGATTGCCGCATCAGCACCGAGGCCGCGCCCAGGGCCGCGGCCGTGCTGAACAGCTGCAGGGCTTCCAGGTCCTCGTCGGGTCGCCAGCCGGCGGCCTGGGCGGCGGCGGCGGCGGCGCGGACCGTGTCGCCGAAGGCCTGGCGGGCCGCCATCAGGCTCGGGTCGGAGTGGCGTTCGACTTCCGGGTGCTGGGTGACCTGGAAGTAGGCCGGATGGCGCATGGAGAAGGCGACGACCTCCCGGCCCAGGGCGTTGTAGCGGGCCACCGGATCGTCCCCCGCCGCGGCGACGGCGGCGTTCAGGGCTGCCGTCATCCGGCGGTGGCCCTCGGCGGCCAGGGCGGCCAGCAGGTCGGCGCGGTCCTTGAAGTGGCGGCCCGGCGCGGCGTGGGAGACCCCCAGGTCGCGGGCCAGCGCCCGCAGGCTGAGAGCCTCGATGCCCTCCTCGGCGATCACCGTGGCGGCCCGGTCCAGCAGGGCGCTGCGCAGATTGCCGTGGTGATAGGTCATCCGTCCCGATCGCGATGTTGTCAGTGACAACATGAAGATATCGGCTATGGCGAGGTTGTCAACGCAGGCTATAGACTGGCGCTCGCGCGCCGCTCGGCGTCTCCCTGCAAGTGATTGATTTCATGTCTCTTCACATGATCCGCCTGTGCGTCGGCTGCGACACCATCGAGGATCTGCTGGCCTATCATGCGGACGACGCGGGCCCCTGGCTGCTCCACACCCGCATGTCGCCGAAGCGGGCGGCCGAGCTGATCGACGGCGGTTCGCTCTACCGGATCTTCAAGGGGATGATCCTCTGTCGGCAGAGGATTCTGGCTATCCGCACGGTGGGCGAGCATCCCAACGCCCGTTGCGAGATCACCCTGGACCGGGAGATCGTCCGGGTGGCGCCCACCCCGCGCCGCGCTTTCCAGGGCTGGCGTTATTTCGATCCCAAGGACGTTCCCCCCGACCTCACCGCCGACGGTGACGACGAAATCCCCATGGAACTGGCGCGCCAGCTTCGCGAGGTCGGCGCCTGGTAGGCTAGACGGCCATGTTGTCGATCAGGCGGGTCTTGCCCAGGACCGCGGCGGCCAGGATGCGGGCGGGCCCCACCAGCGGTCCAGGCCCCAGGTGCGCCAGGCTGGCGGCGTCGCGGACCTCGAAATAGTCGATCCGGCCAAAGCCCGCCCGCTCCAGGGCCGCGCGGCCCGTGGCCTCCACCCGCTCGACGGGCGTCCCCTTGCGCAGGCGCTCGATGGCGTCGGTAAGGGCTGTGGCCAGGCTGGGGGCGATCTCGCGCTCGGCGGACGTCAGATAGGCGTTGCGGGAGGACAGGGCCAGGCCGTCCGGTGCGCGGGCGGTGGGGGCGCCGATCACCTCCACCGGGATGTTCAGGTCGGCCACCAGGCGCTTGATCACCTGGAGCTGCTGGTAGTCCTTCTCGCCGAACACCGCGACGTCGGGGCCGCATTGCAGCAGCAACTTGCTCACCACGGTGGCGACGCCCGCGAAGTGACCTGGCCGCGCCGCCCCGTCCAGGGGCTCGGAGACGCCGGCCACGGTGACGGTGGTGGAGAAGCCCGGTGCGTACATCTCGGCCACGGTGGGGGCGAACAGCAGGTCGCACCCGGCCCCCTCCAGCAGGGCGGCGTCCCGGGCCTCGTCGCGGGGATAGGCGTCGAAGTCCTCGTGCGGCGCGAACTGGGTCGGATTGACGAAGACGCTGGCCACCGCGCGCCGCGCCCGGCTCTTGGCCAAGGTCACCAGGGACAGGTGGCCCTCGTGCAGCGCCCCCATTGTGGGAACCAGGCCGACGGTTTCGCCGCCGGCCCTCCAGGCGGCCACCTGGGCGCGCAGGTCGGCCACGGTGCGGACGATGGCGAGGGGCATGGGGGAGGCTCCGTCTGCGTAGGCGGGCCGCTTATGGCGTGGCCGGCGCCCGGCGTCCATCCGTCCACAGGCCGCGACGCCAGGCGCGTTGACGGGGCAGGGGGCGGGGGCTCACCTGTTAACCAATCGAATCAGCGCAACGACGCTGGCTGAGATGGTGTGGAGTTTTAGAGAACCATGTCCCAACCCAAGGTCATTGTGGTCGGCAACGAGAAGGGCGGCGCGGGCAAGTCGACGCTCGCCATCCATATCGCCACGGCCCTGCTGCACTCCAAGGCCCGCGTCTCGGTGCTGGACCTCGACCTGCGCCAGCAGTCCATGGGCCACTTCTTCGCCAACCGCGCGGCCTGGCTGGCCGCCAATGGCGTCAGCGCGCCCATGCCCATCGAGCACCCTCTGAGCGCCGATCTCGCCAAGGCCTCGGACGAGGAGGCCCTGGGCCGTTTCGAAGAGGCCTTCGCCGCCGCCGAGGGCGCCGACTTCGTGCTGATCGACACGCCCGGCGGCGACACCGCCGTCAGCCGCGCCGCCCACGGCCGGGCCGACCTGATCGTCACCCCGATGAACGACAGCTTCGTGGACTTCGACATGCTGGGCATCGTCGATCCGGTGACCCTCGATCTGAAGCGCCCCAGCCTCTATTCCGAGACTGTCTGGAACAGCCGCAAGATCCGCGCGGCGGCCTCGGGCCAGTCCATCGACTGGATCGTCCTGCGCAATCGCCTGGCCCCCACCGAGGCCCGCAACCGCAAGCGCGTCGACGAGCGGGTCCAGGCCTTGTCGCGCCGGGTCGGCTTCCGCGTCGGCCCCGGCCTGCGCGACCGGGTGATCTATCGCGAACTTTTCCCTTTTGGCCTGACCATCGCCGACCTGTCGCCCACCATCCGTCCGGTGGCCATGAGCCTGCAGCACGTGGCCGCCCGCCAGGAGCTGCGCGCCCTGGTGGGCTCGCTCGGCCTGGGTGAGATGGGCGACGAGCTGATGGCCGCCCAGTAGTGACCTATATCGCCCTCGGCTGCCTGGTTCTGGCGCTGCTGCTGTGGGCGAACGGCGGTAAGTCGATTCTCAAGCGCCGGGAGTGGCGCTTCATCTCGGGCGGTTTTGCGGTCGCAGCCTTCGCAGGCGCCGCCTATGTCGGCCTGCGGGGCAGCTGGGGATCGGCCATCGTCCTGGCTGTGCTGGGCCTTGGCCTGGCGGTCTCCACCCGGCGAACGGGCGCGCCGGCGCCAAGCCGTGGCGGAGCCATGGGCGAGGCCGAGGCCCGCTCGATCCTCGGGGTGGGGCCTGAGGCGTCGGCCGAGGAGGTCCAGGCGGCCTATAACCGGCTGATGCGCCTGGCCCATCCCGACAAGGGGGGGACAGATGGCCTGGCCGCCCAGCTCAACGCCGCGCGGGACAAACTCACTCGAAGGTGAGGGCCTCAGCCCGGCTTGACGACCATGCAGGGCACCTTCTTGGCCTTCAGGGCGCCGCAGGCGTCCTTGGCCGAGGCTTCGGTGAAGCCCTTGAAGCGGGCGCGGTAGGTGCCGCCGATGGAGTCTGCGTCGCCGTCGGCCTTGCCGAAGTGCTTGCCGAACCGCTTCTCCACCAAGGCCAGCTGCTCCTTGGCGAGCGACTTGGACTTGAAGGCGCCGACCTGGACGATCCACTTGCCGGCCGGCTTCTTGTCTTCCTTATCCGCCTTCTTCCTGTCGGCCGTTTGCGAGCCGCGCAGCGCGCTGTGGGTCGGCGCCACGAAGTCGTTGCTGGAGAAGGCGGCGGGCGGGGGCGCCGAGGCCAGGACGATCTTCAGACCGTCCTGCTCGCCGTCGCCTTGTTCGACCGAGGGGCGCTCGATGGGGCCGACGGGCTCGGGCTCGAACAGGTTCTGGGCGATGGTGATGTTCTCGCCGCGGGCGCGGCGGCTCATCACGTCGAAGCCGGTGAGCAGCAGGTCCTCGGCGTTGTTGTTGCGCTTGGCCGTGGAGGGCGCGCCCAGCACGACGGCGATCAGCCGTCGGTTGTCGCGCACGGCCGAGACCGCGATGTTGTAGCCCGAGGCGTTGGTGTAGCCGGTCTTCAGCCCGTCCACCCCGGGCATGGCGCCCAGCAGGCCGTTGTGATTGTTCATCGGCGTGCCGCGGAAGGTGAACCGCTGCTGGCTGAACAGCCGATAGTATTGCGGATAGTCGCGCATCACGGCGCGCGACAGGATGCCGATGTCGCGGGCGGTGGAGACCTGCCGGCTATCGGGCAAGCCCGATGCGTTCACGAAGCGGGTGTTGGCCATGCCCAGCTCCTGGGCGCGCAGGGTCATCATGGCCGCGAACCGGGCCTCGCTGCCGCCCAGCTTTTCGGCCAGGGCGACGGCGATGTCGTTGGCCGACTTGATGGCCAACGCCTGCATGGCCTCGTTGACGGTGAGGGACTCGCCGGGCGACAGGCCAAGCTTGGTAGGCGGCTGGGCCGCGGCGCGGGGCGAGATCATGATGGTGTCGTCGGGACGCAGCCGACCGGAGCTCAGGGCCTCGAAGGTGAGGTAGAGCGTCATGATCTTGGTGATCGAGGCCGGATAGCGAGGGCTGTCGGCGCGCTTGGCGTAGAGGACTTCCCCCGTCTTGGCGTCCACCACGATGGCCGCATACTTCGGCGCGCTGGTGGGCAGGGTCAGGTACGGAATCTGCGCCTGGGCGGGGGGCGCCAGCGGAGCGGCGGCCGTCAGGACGGCGGCGCCAAGGGCGAGAAACAGGCGGCGGGCGCGCTCGAACATACGGTTCGTCCGTCGAATCAAAAGGTTGAGACGACCCCCCAGGTCGCCATACTGAAATCCTATCATGACACCTCGGAGCTTGCGCGAGGGTAAACACCTCTTGAGCGAGCCGTTTTGTCGCGCCGCCCGATATGCGGGCATACGGAACACTCGCCTCAATGGCGATTGTGCAGTGCAACAAAGTCGCTTGACTGCTGCACTGCAACATGAGAAATAGCCTTCGAGATCAAAAAGCCGCAACGCCCGAGTGGTGCGACGCGGCAAAGCCCGTCAACCACGTTCCAGGAGTTTCCTCCCATGGCCGCCGCCGAAACCGTCAAGAATACCGTCGAGCAGTTCACCACCGCCGGCAACGCCGCCTTCAAGGACGCCATCGAAAAATCCCTGGCTGGCCTCGCTGACGCCAACGCCCACTCCAAGAAGAACCTGGAGGCCGTCATCGCCTCGGTGACCGCCGCCACCAAGGGCGCTGAAGCCCTCGGCGCCCAGGCGACCGCCTATTCCAAGAAGGCCGTCGAAGCCAACGTCGCCGCCGCCAAGTCGCTGTCGGGCGCCAAGTCGATCCAGGAAGTGGTCGAGCTGCAAACCAGCTTCGCCAAGTCCGCCCTGGAAACCTACATGGCCGAAATCGCCAAGATGGGCGAGATCGTCTCGGCCTCCATGAAGGACTCCATGAAGCCCCTCAACGAGCGCGTCACCGCCGCCGTCGAGAAGCTGCAGGCCGTCCGCTAAGCCTTCCAACAGTCCCTCCAGCCGCGCCTGCGTATTTGGCGCGGACCCTGCGAAGCCCCGGACCCGCAACGGTCCGGGGCTTTTCGTTTTTCAGGGCTTCGGTGGTTTCCCAGAGCCGTGAAACCGCGCTAGACCTTGGCTCATGTCACAGGTCGAAGATCGCTTGGCCGCGCAGGGGATCACCCTTCCGCAGCCTGTCGCCCCGGTCGCCAACTATGTCCCGTTCGTCCGGGTCGGCGCCCTTGTCCACATCTCGGGCCAGGTGTCCCTCGACGCCGGCGGCGGGGTGCGCGGGATCGTCGGCGAGGATGTCGATCTGGAGGCCGCCAAGGGCGCGGCCCGGCTGTGCGGGATCAACCTGATCGCCCAGATGCGCGCGGCCTGCGACGGCGACCTGGACCGGGTGGTCCGGGTGGTGAAGCTGGGCGGCTTTGTTCAGGCCGGCCCCGGCTTCTTCGAAATCCCCCAGGTGGTGAACGGCGCCTCCGACGTCATGGTCCTGGCCTTCGGCGATGCCGGCAAGCACGCCCGCTCGGCGGTGGGGGTCTACCGTCTGCCGATGAACTTCGCCGTGGAAGTCGACGCCGTGGTGGAAATCCGGTGAAGGACGCCCTCAAGCCCCAATTCGGCGAGGCCTGGGACTTCCTGTTCCATCCCCCCGTCGCCCACCGCGGCCTCTGGACGCCGGACGGCGCGCCGGAGAACTCCCTGGGCGCCTTCCAGGCCGCCTGCCAGGCCGGCTACGGCGTGGAGTTGGACGTCCACCTCTCGGCCGACGGCGAGGCGGTGGTGTTCCACGACTATTCGCTCAAGCGGATGACCGGGGCCGAGGGCCGCATCAAGGACCGCACCGTGGCCGAACTGGCCGAGCTGCGGCTCAAGGACACCGACGAGCGCATCCCGACCCTGATGGAGACCCTGGCCCTGATCGGCCACCGGGCCATGGTCCATGTGGAGCTCAAGACCCCCTTCGGCGAGGTCGGGCCCCTGGAGCAGCGGGTTCACGAGATCCTCATCGACCATGCCGGCCCCACCTGCGTGATCGGCTTCAATCCCTATTCCCACGCCTGGTTCGCCGACCGGTTCCCCGGCGTGCTGCGCGGCCTGGACAGCTACGCCTGGGAAGACGACACCCCGCACCTGTCGGCCGAGCAGCGCAAGGCCTTCGCCCGGCTGGAGCAGATCTCCGTCGCCCGGCCGCACTTCCTGGCCATGAGCCTGGACACCGTCTCCAGCGACATCGTGGCCAAGCACCGCGCCGAGGGCATGCCCGTCGTCGCCTGGACGGTGCGCAAGCCCGAGCAGTGGGAGGCGATCAAGGAACACTGCGACAACCTGATCTTCGAGGGCTGGGCCGCGTGAGTTTGAAGGCGGCGGTCAAGGTCAGCCGCCGGATCGCCGAGATCGGGCGCGCGGGCTGGGACGCCTGCGCCGCCAACCCGGACTATGCCGCCAACCCCTTCGTCTCCTTCGACTTCCTGGACATCGCCGAGGAGGCCGGCTGCGCCGTGGAGCGCACCGGCTGGGGGCCGCAGCATCTGTCGGTGGAGGACGCCGAGGGTGTCGCCGCGGTCATGCCGCTCTATCTGAAGTCCCACAGCCAGGGCGAATACATCTTCGACCATAGCTGGGCCGAGGCCTATGAGCGGGCCGGCGGGCGCTACTATCCCAAGCTGCTGTCGGCCGCCCCGTTCACCCCGGCGACGGGCCCGCGTCTGCTGGTGCGTCCCGGCGTGGACCTCGACGCCGCCCGCAAGACCCTGCTGGGCGGGGCCGTCGCGCTCTGCGAGCGCTACGACGCCTCGTCCTTGCACATCAACTTCCCGAGCCCGAAGGAGTGGGCCTGGCTGGGGGCCCAGGGGCTCGCCCTGCGCGAGGGCCAGCAATACCATTGGGAGAACGCCGGCTACGCCGACTTCGAGGCCTTCCTCGCCGCCCTGTCCTCCGGCCGCCGCAAGACCATCCGCCGCGAGCGCCGCGACGCCCAGGGCGTGGTGGACATCGTGGCCCTGACTGGCGCCGATATCACCGAGGAACACTGGGACGCCTTCTACGCCTTCTACATGGACACCGGCTCGCGCAAGTGGGGCCGGCCCTATCTGAACCGGCTGTTCTTCTCCCTGCTGGGGGAGCGGATGGCCGACCGGGTGCTGCTGCTGATGGCCCGGCGGAACGGGCGCTGGGTGGCGGGCGCGCTGAACCTGATCGGCGGCGACTGCCTCTACGGCCGCAACTGGGGCTGCGTCGAGGACATCCCCTTCCTGCACTTCGAGCTCTGCTATTACCAGGCCATCGAATGGGCCATCGGCCGGGGCCTGGCCCGGGTCGAGGCCGGCGCCCAGGGCCAGCACAAGATCGCCCGCGGCTACCTGCCCAGTCCCGTCCACTCCGCCCACTATATCGCCGACCCCATGCTGCGGGGGCCGGTGGAGGACTTCGTCGCCCGCGAACGGGCGGCGGTGGAGGGCGAGATGGAGTGGCTGGCGGAAGAGTTCTCCCCCTTCCGCCAGGAACCTTCCTAGTACTTCAGGGTGAAGGCGACGCCGTAATAGCGCGGCTCGCCGGCGATAAAGGTGGCGATGCCGAAGGCGTCGCCGGTGTTGCCCGCGTCCTTGATGTAGTCCTGGTCCAGGGCGTTGGTGACGAAGGCCTCCACCGACCACGGACCCTCGGCGGGGGTGTAGCCGACCTTGAAGTTCAGCAGGCCGTAGGCCCCCTGTTTCTCGTCCTGGATCTTGTCGGCGGCCTGCAGGGCCGGCAGGTCGTTGTTGTTGTCGAAGAAGACTTCCGACTGCCAGGTGTAGCTCGGGGTGAAGGCGAAGGTCCCGCCCAGGGCCTGGTGGCTCAGCTTCGCGCCCACCGAGACCGTGTGGTCGGGGGCCAGGCGGAAGCTGTTGTCCTTGAACAGGCCGTTGCCGAACCGGGCGCGGTTGTAGCCATAGGTCCCGAAGAGCTCGAGATTGGCGGTCGGCTTGGCGGTGACCTGGCCCTCGAAGCCCGTGGCGCTGGCCTCGCCGGCGTTGGCCGAGACGATCTGGCCCGCGGCGTTGCGCACCGAGGTTTGGAAGTTGTCGTAAGCGTAGTGGTAGACCGAGCCCTCCAGGGACAGGCGACGGTCGAAGAGTTCGGTCTTCACCCCGCCCTCCAGGGAGTCGACCTGCTCGGCGGGCAGTTCGGAGAACCGCACGGGACCGCCGGGCGTCGTCGGCGCGGCCACCGCCAGCACCTTGGGCCGCCGGCCGCGGGCGTAGGAGGCCCACAGGCTGGTGTGGTCGTCGTAGCTGTAGCGGGCGACGGCGCGATAGGTCAGGCCACTGTCGGTGAAGCTCTTGGTCTCCACCCGGCCGCCGGCGGTGGGCTGCAGGAACAGGCCGCGCGCCAGGGCCGGGGTCGAGCCGGCCAGGACCGAGCCGCCATTCTCCAGCGCCGCGCCATAGCCGCTGGTCTTGTCGTCATAGGTGTAGCGCAGGCCCCCGGTTAGCTCAAGCTGGTCGGTGAGCCTGTAGGTGGCGTCGGCGAAGACGTCATAGGACGTGGTCTCGCCGACATTGCGGTAGGTCTCGCGGTGGACCGGCTTGAGCGCGGCGGGCGCCAGGGCGTTGATCATCGGCAGGGACAGGCCGCCGGGCCGGGGCATGGAGCCCAGCAGGGCATAGACCTTCTCGTTGAACTGCAGCGGCACCCGCTGATAGCCGTCTTCCCAGAAATAGCTGACCCCGGCGAAGGCGGTCAGGCGCTCGCCGCTGTCGTAGTTGAGCCGCAGTTCCTGGCTGGCCTCGCGGCCGTGGGCGTCCTCTGCGAAGACGAAGAGGGGCAGGGAGAAGCCGTCCGGATCGAAGACCTCCAGGCTGTCGAAGCGGCGATAGGCGCTGATGGACGACAGGCTCAAGGTGTCGCTGATCTCGTAGTCTACCAGGGCGGTGAGGCCCCGGACCGCGCGGTTCAGCCCTAGGTCCTTGCCGCCCTCGAAGCCGTCGGAGGAGGATAGGGCCGCGCCCGAATTGCGGCCGATGTCACCGATCCGGACGCCGCTGGTGGGGTCGGCGGGGGCGAAGGTCAGGGACTTGAAGGAGGTGCCGGTCGGCCGGTCCTGCTCGTAGTTGAAGATCAGGTCGGCGTTGAGCCGGTCGTTGGGCCGCCAGTTCAGGGTGACGCGGCCGGCGGCGGTGTCGGTGGAATTGAAATCGGGGCCACCCAGCAGGTTCTCCACAAAGCCGTCGCGCTTCTTCAGGCGACCGGCGACGCGGATCGCCAGGGTGTCGCTCACGGGCGCGTTCAGCATGCCCTCGAACATCACGTAGCCGTTGTTCCCGGCCTCGACCCTGGAGCGGGCGTCCCACTTGCTGGGGTCGGCCTTGGCCTGGACCAGGTTCACCGCCCCGATCAGGGCGCCGCGGCCGTAGAGGGTCGACTGCGGACCCTTGGCGATCTCCACCCGGGCCAGGTCGAACAGCTCGATATAGGAGCCCCGCGACTTGGAGATCGAGACGCCGTCCTGGAAGACCGAGACTCGCGGCTCGTTGGTGGCTTCGCCGGAGTCCGAGGTGATCCCGCGCATCACGAAGCCGGGATTGTTGGGGGACTGATTCTGCACCTCGAAACCGGGGACGTAGAGCGACAGCTCCTCGAACTCCTGGATGCCGTCTCGCTCCAACTGGTCGGCGCCGTAGGCGGTGATGGCGATCGGTACGTCCAGGGTCTTCTGCTCGCGCTTCTGGGCGGTGACGATCAGCTCCTCGACCTGAGCCGTGTCATCGGCGGCCTCGGCGAAGGCCGGGTTCGCTCCGACAAGAACGGCGGCCGCGCTGGCCAGCAGGAGTAGTTTGTGGTGCGACATGGACATTCCCCAACCTCGGTGAGGGGGCTGTCTAGGCGCCGCCGATGACAGTCAGGCGAAGGAGGTTTGACGTTAAGATGGCGCCATAAATACCTGCAAAAGCATCAGAAATTTTCGACCCAAGCGTCAAATCGGCCGTGGTGTCAGGACGCCTCCCAGGCCTGTTTGACCAGGGCTTTCAGCCGATCGTCCAAGTCGGCGGGCGAGGCGAGGGTGAGCTTCGACTTCAATCGCTCCGACCAGCCCTCCGCCTTCGGCGCCTCCAGTCGCGGGTCGGCTTCGGGGCTCACCGCCAGGCCCAGCACCACCTGGCCGCCCTTGATGGGCTTGGCGGAGGCGAACTGGAAATTGCGGGAGAAGCCGGTGAAGGCCTTGCGCTGGCCGGTGACGACGTCGGGCAGGGCGCTGGCCACCCGCTCGACGGCCTCCAGGATGGCGATCGCCTCCGGATCCTTCCACACCGCCGCCCGCAGCTTGACCGGTTCGTCCCAGGCCGAGCCGGTAGGGAAGGCCTGCGACATGACCAGGTTGGCGCGGTTCATGCCCAGGCCGTGGTGTTCCTTCATCCAGGCGATCCGGGTCATGGTCTTGGTTTCGGGGCAGGTCTTCGCGATGGCGACCCACGCGTCCAGGGTCTTGCCGCTGTCCTTCTCCAGGCTGGCCTGGGCGGTGGCGAACCACTTCTGCTGGCGTGGACTGAGGCCCCGCACATTGTCGGCGTCGGCGGTTCCCATGGGGACCTCCCTCTGTGCTAGGACGCTCCTGACATCAGAGGAGCGCGCCATGAGCTTGGACGGGACCTACGACGACGGCAACATCTTCGCCAAGATCCTGCGGGGCGAGATGCCCAGCGCCCGGGTGTTCGAGGACAGCCACGTCTACGCCTTCATGGACGTCTTCCCGCAGGCCCGCGGCCACACCCTGGTGATCCCCAAGCACTCCACCGCCCGCAACCTGCTGGAAGAGGAGCCCGAGGTCCTGGCGCCCCTGATCCTGGGGGTCCAGCGCGTCACCCGGGCCGTCCGCGCGGCGCTGAAGCCGGACGGCATCGTGGTCACCCAGTTCAATGGATCGACCGCCGGCCAGACCATCTACCACCTGCACTTCCACATCATCCCGCGCTGGGAGGGCCAGGCGCTGGGGCGGCATGGCGAAGGCGGCATGGCCGACCCCACGGAGCTGAAGGCCCTGGCCGACCAGATCGCCGCCCAGATCGCCTAGACCTTCTCAGGCCGAGGCGGCGTCGGTCCATTTCGGACCGTCGGCCGCCCGCCAGGGATGAAGGGCGGCGGCCACCAGCCGCTCCTGCTCGATAGGCTTGGCGAGGTGGGCGTTCATGCCGGCCGCCCGGCAGCGGGCCACGTCCTCGGGCAGGGTGGCCGCCGTCATCGCCACCACGGGGGTGTCGGCGCGGTCCCCCTCCAGGGCGCGGATCGCACGGCAGGCGGCGTTGCCGTCCATCACCGGCATGTGGATGTCCATGAAGACGACGTCGAAGGGGCGGCGGCGCACCGCCTCCACCGCCTGGGCGCCGTCGTCGGCGGTCTCGACATCAAACCCCGCGGCCATCAGCATCATCGAGGCCACCTGACGGTTCACCGGATGGTCGTCCACCACCAGGATGCGCCCGACGCC
>NZ_JAUSLW010000190.1 GCF_030645195.1 Phenylobacterium sp.
CTGCACGGCGGTGGCGCCGGTGCCGATGATGCCGACCCGCTTGCCCTTCAGGCCGCTCAGGCCGCCGAAGGAGTCGCCGCCGGTGTAGTCGTAGTCCCAGCGGCTGGTGTGGAAGCTGTGGCCCTTGAAGCTGTCGACGCCCGGGATGCCCGGCAGTTTTGGACGGTGCAGGGGCCCGTTGGCCATGGCCACGAAACGGGCGCGCATGGCGTCGCCGCGGTTGGTGCGGATGATCCAGCGGGACGCGCTATCGTCCCAGGTCATGTCGGTGACCTCGGTCTGGAAGCAGGCGTTGTCGTAGAGGCCGTACTTCTCGCCGATGGCGCGGCTGTGGGCGAGTATCTCGGGCGCGCGGGTGTACTTCTCCCGCGGCATGAAGCCGACCTCCTCGAGGAGCGGCAGGTAGATGTAGCTCTCGATGTCGCAGGCCGCGCCGGGGTAGCGGTTCCAGTACCAGGTGCCGCCGAAGTCGCCGCCCTTCTCGATCAGTCGGATGTCCTGGACCCCGGCCTCGCGCAGGCGGGCGCCGGCCAGCAGGCCGCCGAAGCCGCCGCCGATCACCACCACCTCGACCTCGTCGGTCAGGGGCGCGCGGGAGAAGCCCTGCGGGACATAGGGGTCGTCGAGATAGTGGGCGTAGTCTCCCTTGATCTCGACATACTGAGCGTTGGCGTCCTCGCGCAGGCGCTTGTCGCGCTCGGCGCGGTATTTGGCGCGCAGCGCTTCGGGATCGAAGCCCAGGTCGCGGTCCATGGTGTCCGACATGACGTTTTCTCCCCAGGCTCTGCGGCCCTGTCGGGAGATTGGACGACCGCTCGCCTTACGGAAGGCAAGTGGTCGTGCGGCAGATCAGGGCTCGGGCGACACGCGGACCAGCAGCTTGCCGTCGTGGGCGCCGGTGAACAGCAGCTTCACGGCCTCGGCGGCGTTCTCCAGACCGTCGACCACGTGGGCCTTCCACTTGATCTGGCCCGAGGCCACCAGGGGGATCAGCTCGGCCATCGCCTCGGCGGCGCGGGGCAGGTAGTCGATGATGATGAAGCCCTTGATCAGCAGGCGGCGCATCAGGACCCGGGCGAAGTCCTTGGGGCCTGGGATGGGGCCGTCGATGTTGTAGGTGGAGATCATGCCGCAGAGGGCCACGCGGCCGAAATTGTTCATGCGGGCCAGGACGGCGTCCATGATCTCGCCGCCGACGTTCTCGAAATCCACGTCGATCCCGTTGGGGGCCAGGCGGTCCAGGGCCTCGCCCACGTCCTCGTTGCGGTAGTCGATGGCGCCGTCGAAGCCGAGCTCTTGCGTGAGCCAGCGGCACTTCTCGGGGCCTCCGGCGATGCCGATGACCCGGCAGCCCTTGAGCTTGGCCAGCTGGCCGACGATGGAGCCCACGGCGCCGGCCGCGGCGGAGACGACCACGGTTTCACCGGGCTGCGGCTTGCCGATGTCCATCAGGCCGAACCAGGCGGTGAGGCCCGTGGCGCCGAGCACGCTCATATAGGCGGTGAGCGGAACGCCCGGGATCTGCAGGCTGGGGCGGGCGAGGCCTGCGGGCAGGACGGTGTAATCCTGCCAGCCGCCGAGGCCGGGATTGACGATCTGGCCGACCTGGAGCTCGGGGCTCTTGGACGCCTCGACGACCCCGATGACGCCGCCGCGCATGACGTCGCCGATCTCCACGGGCGGCAGGTACTGGTCTTGGTCGCTCATCCAGATGCGGTTGGTGGGGTCGAGCGACAGGTAGATCGTGCGGACCAGGACCTCGCCGTCCTTCAGCTCGGGCGTCTGGACGGTGACGAGTTCGAGGTCTTCGGGGCCGATCTCGCCGGTCGGACGGCGGCGCAGGATCCATTGGCGATTGGCAGGCATCGGTTTCTTCCCCTGAGTGTGGCGGAGAGATTGGCCGCCGCACGTCGGGGAAGTCGAGGGGCTAGGTGGGGCTCCGTCCGTTCATCTCGTCGCCGGCGTCCTTGGGCAGGGGCAGGAAGAACAGGATCGAGATGAAGGTGATGGCGCCGATGATGACGAAGGCGGGCGCGATGGTGGCGGCCGTCATGTGGTTCTGACCCTGAGCCACCATCAGCATGTGCAGCAGCAGGGCGGCCAGGCCGATGCCGATGGACTGGACCAGCTGCTGGGCCATGGAGGAGGTGGTCGACGCCCGGCTCATCTGGTGCTGCTCGATCTCGGCATAGGCCATGCCGTTGAGGCTGGTGAACTGCAGGGAGCGGAAGAAACCGCCGATCGCCAGGACGGTCAGCATGATCCAGTGCGGGGTCGAGGGCTTGAAGAGGCCATAGGCCATGAAGCTCAAGCCCACGATCACGGCGTTGACCAGCAGCACAGAGCGGAAGCCGAAGCGGCGCAGGATCGGCGGGGCGGTGGTCTTCATCACCAGGGCGCCCGCCGCGCTGATGAAGGTCATCATGCCGGCCTGGAAGGCCGAGAGCCCGAAGCCGATCTGCAGCAGCATGGCCAGCAGGAAGGGGGTCGCGCCAATGCCGATCCGCGGGAAGGCGCCGCCGATCACCGAGGCCCGGAAGGTGGGAAGCCTGAAGATCGACAGGTCGATGATGGCATGGGGATTGTTGCGCGCGTGCCGCCAGTAGAGGCCAAGGGCCGTGAAGCTGGCGAGGAACAGTCCCGCCACCATCCCGGCGGGCAGGGACCCGCGACCGACATTCTCGAACCCGAAGATCAGCCCGGCCAGGCCGACGCCGGTCAGGAGGATGCCGATCCAGTCGATGGGCGAGACGTCCTGTTCCTTGACGTTGGGCACATAGGCCCGGACCAGGGCGACGCCGACGATGGCGATCGGCAGGTTCATGAAGAAGATCCATCGCCAGTCGGCGAAGGTGACGATGGCGCCGCCCACCACGGGGCCGATCACCGGCCCCAGCAGCGCGGGCATGGTCAGGACAGACATGGCGCCCACCAGCTCGCTCTTCGGCGTGGTGCGCAGCAGGACCAGGCGGCCGACCGGCCCCATCATGGCGCCGGCCATGCCCTGAAAGATGCGGGCCAGGACCAGCTGGTTGAGGTTCTGGGCGAAGCCGCAGGCCGCCGAGGAGAGGGCGAACAGCACCATGGCGGCCATGAATATCCGCTTGGCCCCGAACTTGTCGGCCACCCAGCCGCTGATCGGCAGGAAGACCGCCGAGGCCAGCAGGAACATGGTGATGGCCAGGTTCAACCGCAGGGGATCCTCGTCCAGGGCGACGGCCATGGTGGGCAGGGCGTTGGAGATCACCGTGGCGTTGAGGGTCTGCATCAGCATGGCTGAGCCGATGATGGCCGGGATCATCCAGCCGCGGGCGGCCGGCGTTCCGGCGACCGGGGCGTCGATGGGGGCTTCGACCTCGCTCATGCCTCAAGGCTCAGCAGCTGAAGGAGGGGGCCGGAGGCGGCCTGCAGTTGCTGGCGGGCCTCCTCGGGCAGCTTGGCCAGGCGGGCGGCGAGCCAGTCGTTGCGGTGCTGGCGGATGGCGTCGAGCCGGGCCTGGCCGGCCGGGGTGATGGCGAGACCGGAGCGGCGGCCGTCCTCGGCGTGGTTGGCGCGGGCCACCCAGCCGGCGGCCTCCAGGCGCTTGATGTGGCCGCTCATGGTGGGGCGGGAGAGCTGCTCGCCGTCGGCCAGGTCGCAGACACCCACCCCCGGATTGCGGCTGATCTGATTGAGCAGCAGGGCGTCGAGGGCCGAGACCCCGGCCTTCTGAGCCTCCTGGCGCAGGCGGCGCGAGACGCGCAGCAGGGCCGGACGCAGGGTCTCGGCCAGGAGGGCGGAAGGGTCGTCGACGGAGAGGGGCATGCGGACTCAAAGGTAGTTAGGTTGTCGAACTACCTAGATTCCCCCATCGCAGGGGTCAAGCCGCCGGATCGTCGCGGTCCAGCGCCGCGCGCGCCGCGCGGGCGCCGCGCAGCAGGGCCAGGGCCGCGGCGCGCAGTTCCCGGGCAGCCTGGGCGCAGGCCTGGCGCTCGGCTTCGAAGTCGCGGGCCGCGGCGGCGCGGGCCTGTTCGCCAGCCGCGTGGGCGGCTCGGGCGGCGACCTGGGCCTGGACGACGGCGACGACGAACCGGCCGTGGGCGCTCTCGTTCCAGGCGCGACGGGCGGCGAGGCGGGCCCGCGCGGCGGCCAGAAGATCGGTGGGCTCGGCCGGGGCGAGAGCAGCGCCCGCCATTCCCGACCAGGCGACACCGGCGCCCCGTCGCGCCTCCCGCGCGCTCCAGGCGACCCTGGCGGCGTCGACGGCGCGTTCGGTGGTCAGGGCGTCGACGAGGTCGGGGGCATCATGAGGCGGCATTCAGATAATGTATAAAAGATACATATCTCCGCCAAATCTTATGTTAGGTTTCTTCGGGTGATCCACCGGAGGGCGAGCGTTAGAGGCCTCGGATGATGATCCGCCGGGCCTGGTGGGGCGGGATGATCGCGGTGATGTGGGCGGCCCAGCGCAGCCTGGCGTCGTGGCGGGTGGGGCCGGCCAGGCTCTCCAGGTCGTAGCGGCCCGGCTCGCTGCCGCGTAGCAGGCGCTTGACCAGGACCTCGTCGGTGTCGGTCTCCACCACCACCACGTGGCCCAGCATGTCGGGGGTCGGCGGCGTCCTTTGGTCTTCAAAATAAATGAGCGCGCCGTCGTCGGCGAGGCCGCGCATGGAGTGGCCGGAGACCTGGACGGCGACGGCGTTTTCCGTGCCGCCGGGCGGGATCGGGGCCAGGTCGTCGGCCTCCTGGCCGGTGGCGTAGAGGATGGCACCCTCGGGGTTGGCGCCTACCATGCCGATCACCTTGACGAGGCCGGCCTGGGCCGCGGGACGGACCGGGCCCGAGGCGTCGTAGAGCCATTCGGGGCGGACCCCGAAGGCGGCGGCGTACTCCTTGGCCTTGCGGTAGGAGAAGGGGGCGTTGCCGTTCTCATTGGAGGCGTAGGTGTTGCGGTTCCAGCCGAAGGCCTCGGCGGCCGCGGCGGCGGTGTCGAAGCCCTTCTCGGTGCGGGCCAGGCGCAGGCGTTGGCAGGGGTCGTCCATGACCTAAACCTATAGGGGAATTGATGTAGAGAAAATACAGAAATTTGTTGTCTGTTCGCTGTATGTTCCGTACAGTTCCGCCATGCAACGGGAAAACACCAAGCCACGGCCGATCGACGGCCAGGATTACGCGGCCCTACGTCAAACGGGGACGTCCCCTGCGCGAACGCGGTTGCAGCTGGGGCTCGAGGCCGACCCGGCGCGGCGGTTCGAGGCGCTGTTTCGCAAGCGCGCGGCGCGCGGGGCGGGGGACCGGCAATTGCCGAAGTTCGCCCGGCACGAGGCTCACGTGGCCGCCGTGCTGGCGGCGGGCGGGTTCTGGGCCTTCTCCGAACGGCGGATCGGCAAGGACGGGGCGGCGGTCTGCCTGCCGATGATCCCCCCGCCCAAGGCCTGACATTCCAAGATCACCGGAGCCTCGTCATGAGCCGCACGGCCCATCTGGCGCGCCTGGAGCGCGCGCGTCTGCTGACCCTGGAACAGCGGGGCAAGGCCCGCGCCGAGGCCCTGGCCGTCACGGCCGGCGTCGCCGAGACCGTGGCCCTGTCGGAGGCCCGCGGCGCGGCCATCGAGGCGCCGGCCTCACCCCGCAAGCCGCATCGCCGGCAGGCCGGCCTGGACTGGCTGGTCCGGCAGGGGCGGCTGAACGATCTGCAGAAACGCGCGGGGGAACGCTACGGGACCTATTACCGGCGAGCGAGGGGCGGGGCGGGCATCGGGTCGAGCCTCGACATCAAGCATGGCGACAATCCGCAGGGGACGAGCCTCACCGAGGTCCTGGCCCAGGCCGAGGCGCGGGTGGCGGCGGCGACCAAGCTCGCCGCCTATCGCCGCCGGCTTCACCAGCATCCGGTGCTGCTGGCGGCCTGCGACCTGGTCTGCGGCGAGGAGCTGACGCCGCGCGAGGCCGCCCGCAGCGACCGCGAGGCCGGGCGCCTGGAGGCGGTGCTGGAGGTGGCCCTGGACCTGCTGGCCGCCGAGGCCGGCTGAGCGCGGGGAGGTCGGCGCGACCTGTCCACGCAACCGCGGGGCCGGTCAGATGTTCATGCCTGGAGCGTGATCCGCCGAGTGTCTGAATCGGGTGGTGGTTAGCGGACCCGCCGTCCTCGTGATAATCCCGCAGCCCCGCGAACCGGCGACCGTGCCGGGAACGCTTGTTCGGCTTCAGAAGGTGCGTAGATGGGTAGGGTGCTTGTTATCGGCGCCGGCGGTGTGGGTTCGGTCGCCGTCCACAAGATGGCGGCGTGCAAGGACGTCTTCTCGCACATCACCCTGGCGAGCCGCCGCAGGCCCAAGTGCGAGGCCATCGCCGCCTCGGTGAAGTCGCGCACCGGCGTGACCATCGACACCGCCGAGCTCGACGCCGACGACGTGGCGGCCACCGTCGCGCTGATCGCGGCCGTGAAGCCTGGGGTCGTGGTCAATCTGGCTCTGCCCTATCAGGACCTCGCCATCATGGAGGCCTGCCTGGCGGCCGGGGTGAACTATCTCGACACCGCCAACTACGAGCCTCGCGATGAGGCCAAGTTCGAATACAGCTGGCAGTGGGCCTATCAGGAGCGGTTCAAGGCGGCCGGGTTGATGGCGGTGCTCGGCTGCGGATTCGATCCCGGCGTGACCTCGGTGTTCACCACCTATGCCAGGAAGCACCTGCTGGACGGGATCGAGACCCTGGACATCCTGGACTGCAACGGCGGCGACCACGGCCATCCGTTCGCCACCAACTTCAATCCCGAGATCAACATCCGCGAAGTGACGGCGCCCTCGCGCCACTGGGAGAACGGGCGATGGGTGGAGGGGCCGGCCCTGGCCCACAAGCAGGTCTTCGACTTCGATCAGGTGGGCCCGCGCGACATGTACCTGATGTACCACGAGGAACTGGAGTCGCTGGCCAGGTTCTATCCGGAGATCAAGCGCATCCGCTTCTGGATGACCTTCGGCGAGTCCTATCTCAGGCACCTGGAGGTGCTGCGCAATGTCGGCATGACCCGGATCGATCCGGTGATGTTCGAGGGCCGGGAGATCGTGCCGCTGCAGTTCCTCAAGGCGCTGCTGCCCGAGCCCTCGTCCCTGGGGCCGGTGACCAAGGGCAAGACCAATATCGGGATCATCGCCACCGGCCAGAAGGCCGGGGCGGAGAAGACCGTCTACATCCTCAACATCTGCGACCATGAGACCGCCTATGCGGAGACCGGCAGCCAGGCGGTCAGCTACACGACCGGCGTCCCGGCCATGATCGGCGCGGCCCTGATGCTGACCGGCCAGTGGAAAGGAGCGGGCGTGTTCAACATGGAGCAGCTCGATCCCGATCCGTTCATGGAGATGCTGAACCGGCACGGACTGCCCTGGCAGGTCAAGAACCTGCCGGCGCCGCTGGCGTTCTGAGCGGCATGGAGACCCAGGCCGGCGGTCCCGGCGCCTTCGCCCGTTTCGACCTGGCCCGCGTTCCGTCCCCCTGTTTCGTGGTGGACGAGGCCGCGGTGGCGCGGAACCTGGCCGTGCTCCAGGATGTGGGCGCGCGGGGCGGGGCCAAGGTGCTGCTGGCGCTCAAGGCGTTTTCGATGTGGGCCCTGGCCGACCTGGTGGGGGACTATCTCGACGGGGTCTGCGCCTCGGGCCTGTGGGAGGCGCGGCTGGCCCGGGAGCACTATCGCGGCGAGCTGACCACCTACTCGCCCGCCTACAAGCGCGAGGACCTGGCCGAGATCCTGAAGCTGTCGGACACGGTGATCTTCAACTCGCCGGCCCAGATCGCGCGCTTCGCGGGCGAGATTTCTCAGGCGCGCGCACAGGGCGAGGTGTTCGAGGTCGGCCTGCGCCTGAACCCCGAGCACAGCGAGGCGCAGGTGGCCAAGTACGACCCCTGCCAGGCCGGGTCGCGGCTGGGCTTCCCGGTGTCGCAACTGCGGCCGGAGCATCTCGACGGGGTTGACGGCCTGCACATCCACGCCCTGTGCGAGCAGGGGTTCGAACCGCTGCGGCGGATCTGGGAGTCGCTGGAGCCGAGGCTGGCGGGCATGCTGCCGGGGCTGAAGTGGCTGAACCTCGGCGGCGGCCACCACATCACCCGGGCCGACTACGACATCGAGGCCCTGGTGGCCTTCCTGCGCGGCGTGACCGAGCGGCACCGCCTTCAGGTCTATCTCGAGCCCGGCGAGGCCATCGCGCTCGACGCCGGCATCCTGGTGGGGGAGATCCTCGACAGCTTCGACAATGGGATGGCCGTCGCCGTCACCGACATCTCGGCGACCTGCCACATGCCCGATGTCATCGAGGCGCCCTATCGGCCGGCGATGCTGAACGAGGCGAAGGCGGGCGTCACGGTGCGGATCGGCGGCCCCTCCTGCCTGGCCGGAGACATCATCGGCGACTACCTGTTCGCCGCCCCGCCCACGCCGGGGAGGCGCATCGCCTTCCTGGACCAGGCCCACTATTCGATGGTCAAGACCAACACCTTCAACGGCGTGCCATTGCCGGCGATCGCGCAGTGGAACAGCCAGACCGACGCCCTGCGGCTGGTGCGGGAGTTCGACTATCCGGACTTCCGCGACCGCCTTTCCTGACCGGCGGACCTGTCAGCTCTTGCCCATCACCTTGGCGCGCAGGCGGCGCATGCCGGCCAGCCAGCGGTCGTAGTCGGCGGTCTTGCGCTGCATGTAGGTGAGCACCTCCGGGTGGGGGAGGATCAGGAAGCGCTCGGCGGCCAGGCCCTCGATGACGTGGCCGGCCACCTCGTCGGGGGTGAGCACCCCATCCAGGCTCTGGGGGGAGCCCGAGCCGCCGGCCCGCAGCATGGCGGTGTCGACGCCTTGCGGGCAGAGGATGGAGACCTTGATCCCCTGGTCGCCGTGGGTGATGGCCAGGCTCTCGGCCAGGCCGACGGCGGCGTGCTTGGTGGTGGAGTAGACGGCCCCGCCGATCTGCGACAGCAGGCCCGCGGCCGAGACGGTGTTGAGCAGGTAGCCCTCGCCGCGGGCGATCATGCCCGGCAGGACGGCGCGGGCGGCGTGGACATGGGCCATGACATTGACCCCCCAGGCGCGGGCCCAGACGGCGTCGGGGGAGGAGACCGCGTTCTCGCGATCCGGGTCGCCGTCGCCGACGCCCGCATTGGCGCAGAAGAGGTCGATGCGGCCCCAGGCGGCCTCGACGCCCGCGACCATGGCGGCGACCTGCGCGCCGTCGGAGACGTCCACCGTATAGGCGGTCCCGCCGATCTGCGCGGCCACGGCCTTCGCGCCCTCGCCATTGCGGTCGACCACGGCGACATGGGTCGCGCCCTCAGCGGCGA
This sequence comes from Phenylobacterium sp., assembly GCF_030645195.1. Classification (GTDB taxonomy): domain Bacteria; phylum Pseudomonadota; class Alphaproteobacteria; order Caulobacterales; family Caulobacteraceae; genus Phenylobacterium. Next base: position 9,313 of record NZ_JAUSLW010000190.1, read on the forward strand.
AACGGCGGGCGAGCGCCGCCCCGATGCCCTCGGCGCCCCCGGTGACCACGATGATCTTGCCCCGCACGTCCATGTCTCGTCTCCGCCTCGTTGCGCGCCTTGCCGGCGTCGGTTGGCCCCAGGGGTAGGGGGCGCGGGCACCCGAGGCAATGGCCGCTCAGGCGGCGACGGGCGCCAGGAAGGGGGCGATCACCGCCAGGGTCCGCTCGACCCAGGCCTCCTTCTCGCCCACGGGGGCCGCGCCATGGATCATCTCGCGGGCGGACTCCGGCCCCAGGCCGCGGGCGGCGATCCAGGCGGCGAGATAGGTGGCCGACAGGCAGCCACCGGCCGAGGCGACATTGCCGGCCGCGTGGAAGGGGCGCTCCAGCACCCGGAAGCCGTGGGCGGCCAGGCCCGGGGCGGTCATGTGGTCGGTGCAGACCGGCTCGCCCGGCGACACCAGGCCCAGCGCCGCCAGCAGCAGGGCGCCCGAGCACTGGCTGGCGATCAGCTGGCGGGCGGGGTCGAGGTGCAGGGTGGCCAGGATGTGGGGATCGGCGGCCACCACCTCGCTGGCCATGCCGCTGCCGATGATCACCGCGTCGGCGATGTTGGCGAAGGCCAACGGTTTTTGTCGGTCGATGGCGATCCCGTTCTTGGAGACCACCCTCTGGGTGGGGGAGACGATCCAGGCCTGGACGCCGCGGGCCGACAGCCGATTGAGCAGGGCGGCGGCGACGAAGGAGTCCAGCTCGTTGAAGGCCTGGAAGGTGAGGACGGCGACCTGCATGGCGGGCGCTCCGGGGCGGGGAGGGGGCAGTCTAGGCCCGGGGCGGGGGACGGCCAAGCTGGGGGGCGGCCAGGATGACTCAGGCCCGGCTGCGCCGGGGTGCGGGTCGTGAGGTGAGCTCACAAGATAGGGCGCGAGATGTCGTTTGATCGCCACCGGCTGATCCCCGATCGTTGGTTCATGAGCGACATTCCGATGCACCTGGCCCGGTCCTTCGACGAGGTGGCCGATCTCTATGACGCGCACAGGCCGGGCTATCCGCCGGCCCTGTTCGTGGACCTGATGGCCGAGGCGCAGCTGGGCCTCGACGATCTGATCCTGGAGCTGGGCTGCGGGACGGGGCAGGCGACGCGCGGGCTCGCGCCCTTCGGCCGGCAGGTGCTGGCCATCGATCCGGGGGCGGAGCTGGTGGGGGTGGCGCGGCGGCGACTGGAGGCCTTTCCGCACGTTCATTTCGAGGTCGCCAGCTTCGAGGACTGGGCGCCGTCGGTCTGCCGGCTCATCGTCTCGGCCCAGGCCTTCCACTGGATCGACCCGAGGGTGGCCCTGCCCAAGGCCGCCGACGTCCTGGCGCCCGGCGGCCTGCTGGCCTGCTTCGCCCATGTGCCGGAGCCGCCGCCGGCGGACTACCTCGGGGTGTTCGAGCCGATCTATGGGCGCCTGGCGCCCGAGCTCTGGGTTGATCCGCCCGAGCGCTGGTACTGGCCCGGCGGGGCGTTCGCGCAAGGGCTGGCGGCGAGCGGCCTGTTCGGGCCTGCGGAGCACCGGGCCTATCCGGCGACTCGGACCTACACGGCGCAGGCCTTCGTGGACTATCTGCGGACCCGGTCGGACTACCGCGCTCTCGGCCCCGAGCGCCTGGATGTCCTGCTGGCGGCGGTGGCGCAGGCGGTGACGGACGGGGGCGGGGTGATCGAGATGGACATGCCCGCGCACCTGCACTTGGCGTGGCGGCTCTAAATGTTCCTATTTTGTTCTTGACAGCTTCGCGCGGTTTCGGTAGGTTTTCGGCATTGGTCGTTTCTGCGTCTGAGGCGCGGGGCGGCCTTCCGGTCCCCAGGCGCCGCGCCTCTCCACGCGGGCCCCCGGGGGCCATGGTCCTTCAAGGTTTTTGGCCGGCGCTCAGGTGAGCGCCGCGGGCGCCCGCCCGTTTGCGCCGCCGCGTCCCTGTCGTGGATGTCCTCCCCTCCGCCCGCGGTGGGGACGCGGGGAACCTTGCCTGACCGCCGGAAGGCTGCGCCCCGCGCGGCAGGCCCCCCGCGTCCCGAGCGCGCCGAGCCAGGCTCCGTGGAGCCGGCGGCGGCCGGGCGCGGGGGTGATCTGGTCCTTGCGGGTCGCACAACGAATGAAAGGCGTGGAATGGCGGGATTGGCTCAAGGAAACTCTGACGCTTCCGAAATCGCCGATTGGATGACTGCGCGCTGGCGAGACGTGAGTTTCAGACCCGAAGCCGATGCGGCGGGGCGAGAACTCTGGGCCTCAAGCATTCGGGATGGTCGCGCTTTTGTGGCGCCGAGACCGGCAGACGTGCTTGCCATGGGTTTCCGCGCCAAGGGCGGCCAAGATCCGACACCGACGGCGCTTCGGCGTGCGTCACCTCGACCATCGCCCACGGTCAAGGCTCGCACCCACCCCCCTTTAGACGCCACGCCGCGGTCAAGGCCCGCTGACGACCTGCGTGAACTTCGTCGGCAGCAAGCCCAGTTCGCCAAGGTGGTTCACGCTGAGGGCGCGAAGGACAGTTGGATGTTGGCGCCGGTTCTGGCTCCGGTCGCCCTCATCGCTGGACTGGAAGGCGCGGCGCTTGTTGGCGGGCGAGCTATCGCTTCAAAGGTCCAGCCGCCGCCTCTCAGCTTCGCTGAGCGCGAAGCCTGGCAGGCAACAAATGAAGCGATGCGTCGTGCTGCCCGTGCAAAGTTCACGCGCGCCAATGGAATTCCGGCGGGTAAGATGAGCGCTGAGGTGCACCATAGTCGGCCACTCGAATGGAAGCACGTCTTCCCGAACGTCGATCCCAACGACTTAGCGAATTTGTGGCCTCTCCGGCCGATGGCGCACGAGATCGCAAGCGCGGCATGGAGGGCGTTCCGTGCGAGCCTAAATGGGAGGAACCCTTCACAGGTTGAAGTCATGGCGGAGAAGTTGCGGATTGACGAGTTGGTGGCGCCCTATCTCCGATGGCCGGGCGTGCCGAGATCCAGGACGCCACCGAAGGACGGAGGGTTGACGTGAGGGTTTCAGTGCCGGAAGCCGCCCGGCGCCTTGAGGAGGCCGGCGCCTTGAGGCGTTGGCGAGTAAACCACGCCGAGCGGATCATTGCGCGCGTGAGCGAGCAACTTGGCCGCAAGCTCCCCGCCGATCTTGAGGACTTCTATCGGGAAGGGATTGCGGAGGTCGGCGAGTTCGCGGCGATCGGCCCCTCCTGGAACGACTGGATGAAGCGTTGGGAGCGGCCGTCCGTCGAGATGACCGATCTGCTCCACGCACAAGCTGTGCCGGTTTTTTTTGACGGCTGCGGCAATCTCTTCGGCCTCGACCTGTCGTCTGGCGACGCCGTGCCCGCCGTCTACTTCTTCGATCACGAGCGGGGCTTCGAGAAACCCGTGTGGGCGGCGGGGTCGTCGCTCGGGACCTTCCTGCTGCTGCTGGCAGACCATGATCGCGCCTATGCCGAGGATTGGCCGGAGGACTGGCAGCTCGCCATCGACCCCGACATCGGCAAGTGTCCCCGCGCGCCGCCGCTCTGGGCTGCGGGGTAGGGGCGATTAGGCTAGGCGGCTTGATGGGACTCAATTGTACGTGTTATTGTACATATGAACCCTGGAGTCTCGTCATGGACGTGCTGACCTACTCAGACACCCGCGCCAACCTCAAGGAGGTGATGGACCGCGTCGTCGCGGATCGGGCGCCGGTCGTCGTCACCCGCAAGCGCGGGGAGTCGGTGGTGATGGTGTCGTTGGCCGACTGGAACGCCATGGAGGAAACCCTCCATCTGATGTCGAGCCCGGCCAATGCGCAGCGGCTGGCCGAAGCCGTCCGCCAGCTTGAGGCCGGTGAAGGATCGGAGCGCGAGCTCATTACGCCGTGAGGCTGGTCTTCGCCGACCGGGCCTGGGAGGACTACCTCCATTGGCAGGCGACCGACGCCAACACGCTGGAACGGCTGAACGGACTGATCAAGGAATGCACGCGCTCGCCCTTCAAGGGGACGGGCAAGCCGGAGCCGCTTCGCGGCGAGCTTCAGGGCTGGTGGTCGCGGCGGATCACGCTGGAGGACCGGCTGGTCTATCGGGTGACCGGGAAGGGCGCGGCGCAGCAGTTGGAAATCGCGCAGTGCCGATATCACTATTGAGGCGTTGAGCCTTCGGCTGACGCCGAAAGAGATTTGTCCACGAACCACACGAACCACACAAACGGGTTCTCCCTCCCCTTCATGGGGAGGGTGGACGGCGGAGCGCCGGACGGGTGGGGGCGTGCGGTCGGTATTCCCCACCCCGATCGCTTCGCGATCTGCCCCTCCCCAGGTCGGGGAGGGAGGAACATCAATCAGGAAATTTGCCATGCCCGAACCCCCCGCCCTCGCGGCGCGCGCCGCCATGCCTGCGGCGCCGGCCGTCACCTATTCGCCGGAGGTCGCCGAGGCGATCTGTGATCTCACAGTCCTGGGCCACAGCCTGGCGGCCATCTGCCGCAGGCCGGGAATGCCGTCGTCGCAGTCGGTGCACAACTGGCTTCGGCGGCGGGCGGATTTCGCCCAGACCTACGCCCTGGCCCTGCAGGTCGGGGGGCGGCCCCATCGGGAGGGTGAACCGCGGCGCTACAGCTTGGAGACCGCCGTGGAGTTCTGCCGCCGCCTGGGGGAGGGGCGGGCGCTCCACAGGGTCTGCCAGGACGAGGACATGCCCTCGCAGTCGGCGATCTATCTGTGGCTGAACCGGCATCCTGAATTCGTGGCCATGTACGCGAACGCCCGCGAGATCCAGGCCGAGCGGCTGTTCGATGATGTCCGGGAGATTGCAGACGGAGCGACGCCCGAAACCCTGGCCGTCGACAAGACTCGGATCGCCAGCCGGCAGTGGCAGGCGGCCAAGCTGGCGCCGCGCAAGTACGGGACGCGGATCGCCCAGGAACATCCGGACGCGGTGGTTTTCAATGTCGAGATTGTCAAATTCGGTCGAGATAAGCCTGCCCAATAGGTGGGTCCCGCGGCTCTATCAGGAGCCGCTGATGGAGTACCTGGAGGGCGGCGGCAAGCGAGCCGACGTTGTGGCGCATCGGCGCTGGGGCAAGGATGAGGTGGCCCTGCACTGGACCGCCACCCAGATGATCGAGAAGCCCGGCACCTACTGGCATCTGCTGCCGGAGGCCTCGCAGGGGCGCAAGGCGATCTGGGACGCGGTGAACCCGCATACGGGCGTGAAGCGGATCGACGAGGCCTTTCCCAAGAGCTTCCGGGCGAAGACCGTCGATGCCGAGATGAAGATCGAGTTCCGCAACGGCTCGGTCTGGCAGGTGGTGGGGTCGGACAATCACGACCGGCTGATGGGGGCCTCGCCGCGCGGAGTGGTGTTCTCCGAGTGGGCCTTGGCCAAGCCCGACTGCTGGCCCTACATCCGGCCGATCCTGGCGGAGAACGATGGCTGGGCCCTGTTCCTGTGGACGCCGCGCGGACGCAACCACGCCGTCCGGGCCTTCGAGGCGCGCGCCGCCGACCCGGCCTGGTTCACCCTGAAATCCCCGGCCACGGAGACCGACGTGTTCTCAGCTGAGCAACTGGCCGTGGAGCGGGCCGAGCTGATCGCCGAGGCGGGGTCCGAGGCCGAGGGCCAGGCCAAGTTCGACACCGAATACCTGGTGGCGTTCGACGCCGCCGCGCCCGGCGCCTATTACGGCGAGGCCCTGCGGACGGCCGAGCAGGCCGGGCGGATCGGGCGGCTTCCGCACGATCCGGCCCTGAAGGTGGACACCGCCTGGGACCTGGGCATCGACGACTACACCGCCATCTGGTTCTTCCAGCAGGTGGGGCGCGAGGTGCGCGCCATCGACTATTTCGAGACCTCCGGCGAGGGGCTGGACGCCATCGTGGCCCAGGCGCTCGCGGGCAAGGCTTACGTCTACGGGACCCACCACCTGCCGCACGACGTGATGGTGCGCGAGCTGGGGGCCGGCGGCCGCTCGCGGCTGGAGACCCTGGGCGGGCTGGGGGTCCGGCCGGTTTCGGTGGGCGCGGCCCAGGGGCCGGACGAGCGGATCAACGCCGCCCGGCTGATGATCCCGCTGACCTGGTTCGACGCCGAGGCCTGCGCCGTGGGGCTGGATCGGCTGCGGGCCTATCGCAAGCGCTGGAGCGCCGCGACGCGCAGCTTCGTCGGGCCGCTGCACGACGCCGCCAGCCATGGCGCCGACGCCTTCGGCGAGTTCGCCGTCAACCGCCAGGGCGCCGCGCGGCCGAGGACGGCGCGGGCCCAGGGGCTGAACTGGATGGGGTGAGGCGGGCCCTTCCGGCCGGAAGGTCCAACGCCCCCTCGGGTTGTCCCTCCGGTCGCTGCAACGCCAGTTGATGTTGCTGTTATGTTCCAATAGCGTGGCCGTGATGGAAACGGGCTCGACCGCGCTAACATTCGATGGGGATCGATGATGGCCATCCGTGATGACTTCGACGCGTTGGACGCCTGGTTCAGGCGTCGCACCTTGGACATTGAGGCCGAGAAGGCGCGGCGCGAATATGCGGCCTGGCAAAACCTTTCATCTGCGCAGGGCGACGGCGCCCTCGTCGGAGGCGAGAGTCGCGACACCCTGGAGGCCGGCCCCAGCAGGGATCAGCTTGCGCCGGCGCCGGGCCGGTGGCCGAAATTGACCGGGCATGCGGGGATGCCCGCAGTGGTCGCGGGCGCCGTCAATGTCATCACCTCGAGACCGAACAGCCACGCGCAGGTAAACGCAGGCAAGACCAGGATCGATATTCGCAGGGGATCAGGTGCGGACGTTCAGGGAAGCGCCGATGTTCCGCGTATTGGGAAGATAAAGGCCAGTGGAAATCTGAATCCGCCGACCTCCCGGAGGGAGGTCTCTGTCGCGAATGTGCGGGGAACGGCGGATCCAGGAGTGATTGAAAGTTTTCCGAACAAGATCAGAATCTACAATGATGAAGAGGGACGCCTTATGTATGAGGTTTCACCCGGATTGATTTTGAATGTTCCCACGCTGCCTGGAATGCCACGATTGAAGATACCACTGCAGAAGGCGGGCAATTATGTCATTGAATAACTCTTCATCTCCGAAGCGCCGTGCAAACCGTATTCTCGTGCTTATCGGGACTCTGATGCTCGTGCCGCCATTATACTTCAACATTGTTGAAGAGATGGAGATGTGGAAATTCATAAAGTCGGTCCAGTCCTTCGGTGGATTTCTCAATCTGCATCTTCTCGTTTACGCGCTGATCTCTCAGGTTTCGGGCGCTTTCCTCGTCGGCGCCGCCTGGGTCTTGTCCATCGCCTGGTCGCGCCGAGAAGACTAAGCGGCCCTTGAGAACGCCGGGGCGAGCGGCAGGGTCCTGAGGGATCGGCGCACGACAACCGAAGTGAGCCCCGTACGCCGCGCGCTTCGGCGGCGCGCCGCCTTGCGGCTCAAAGCCTGAAAACCCGATGCGCGCCGAGGTCTCTCGGCGCCGAAGGATCCTGCATGAAAACCGAAGACATCCTGAAGGACGCCCGCGAGGCGTTCGATCTTGCTTGCGAGCACGAGTCCGAGAACCGCCGCGAGGCGCTGGACGACATACGCTTCGCGCGGCTGGGGGAGCAGTGGCCCGACAAGGTGCGGCGCGACCGGGAGCTGGACGGGCGGCCCTGCCTGACCATCAACCGGCTGCCGGCCTTCATCCGCCAGGTGGTCAACGACGCGCGGCAGAACAAGCCGGCCATCAGCTGCCATCCCGTCGACGACGGCGCCGATCCGGAGACCGCCGAGATCTTCAACGGCCTGATCCGCAACATCGAGCAGTCGAGCGACGCCGAGGTGGCCTATGACACGGCGCTGGATTTCGCGGTGACCGGCGGGTTCGGCTATTTCCGGATCAACACCCGCTACGCCGGCGAGGACAGCTTCGACCAGGACCTGGTGATCGAGCGGGTGGCCAACCCGTTCAGCATCTATGGCGACCCCAATTCGACGGCCGCCGATAGCTCCGACTGGAACACCGCCTTCGTGGTGGACACCCTGCCCAAGGCCGCCTTCGAGGCGCGCTGGAAGGGCGCCGAGGCGGTGGACTGGAGCGCCGACTCCTATGCCGGCCTGGGCGGGCCCTGGCTGGAGGGCGACCAGGTGATGGTGGCGGAGTACTGGCGTCGTGAGGCGGTGACCAAGACCCTGCTGGCCCTGTCGGACGGCCAGGTGGTGGAGAGGTCCGTCTATGAGGCCCAGAAGGCGATGTTCGATGCGCTGGGCGTCAGCGTCATCGGGCGGCCGCGGCAGGTCGCATCCAGCAAGGTGGTGCAGCGGGTGCTGACCGGCGCCGAGGTGCTGGAGACCGTGGACTGGGCGGGCAGGTTCATCCCCATCGTGCCGGTCTATGGGGAGGAGCTGCACGTGGACGGCAAGCGCCGGCTGCGCAGCCTGGTCCGCGACGCCAAGGACCCGCAGCGGATGTTCAACTACTGGCGCACGACGTCGACGGAGCTGGTGGCGCTGGCGCCCAAGGCGCCGTTCATCGGCCGCAAGGGGGCGTTCGAGACGGACTCCGCGAAGTGGGCCTCGGCCAATGTCCAGACCCACGCCTATATCGAATATGACGGCCCCGAGCCGCCGCAGCGCCAGCCCTTCAGCGGCGTGCCGGCCGGGGCGTTGCAGGAGGCGCTGAACGCCAGCGACGACATGAAGTCGATCATGGGCCTGCACGACGCCAGCCTGGGCGCGCGGTCCAACGAGACCTCGGGCCGGGCGATCATGGCGCGGCAGCGGGAAGGGGACGTCTCGACCTTCCACTATATCGACAACCTGAGCCGGGCGATCCGCCACGCCGGGCGGATCCTCATCGACCTGATCCCCAAGGTCTATTCCGCGCCCCGCGTGGTGCGCGTGCTGGGGCCGGGCGGGGAGGCCAGGCTCGCGCCCGTGAACCAGAAGTTCCAGGCGCCCGACCCGGCCGACCAGGCGCGGAAGATCACCCGGATCTACGACCTGGCGGCCGGCAAGTACGACCTGACCGTCAAGTCGGGGCCGAGCTTCACCAGCCGCCGGGAGGAGGCGGCGACCCAGATGATCGAGCTGATCCGCGCCTATCCGCCGGCCGCCCCGGTGATCGGCGACCTGCTGGCCCGCAACCTCGACTGGCCCGGCGCCGACGAGATCGCCGGGCGGCTGGCGGCGATGGTCCCGGACCAGGCCAAGGGCGCCGCGCCGGAGGTAGAGGCGGCCAAGGCCCAGATGGCCAAGCTCGCCCAGGCCCTGCAGGCCGCCGGCGCCAAGATCGCGGCCCTGGAGCAGGACCGCGCTCACCAGGCCCGCAAGCTGGAGATCGAGGCCTTCGAGGCCGAGACGAACCGGATGCGGGCGACGGAGGGGCGTGGGTAGGTCTAGATTGTTCTTGTTATGTTCTTGACAATCTCGCGCGATTTTGCGATAATTTCGCCATTGGTCGAGAGTGCGTCCTGAGCCTCCCCGCCGCCGCAGAGCCGCCTCCGGGCTGAGCGTCTCGGCTCCCACCGACATACGTTTTTGAACCCACGGCCGCCGTTGAGCGGCCGTGCGCGTACGCCGCCCTTCGCGGGCCGATCACCCTTGAGGACATCATGAGAGACGAAGACGCGATCAATCTGGCCGTGGACGCCGACCCGCGCATCCTGGCCGAAGTCGCCGAGGCCCAGGCGCCCGGCGAACCCGACGGCGATGACCACGAGGAGGTGGAGCACGACGGGCAGGTCTACCGCATCCCGCGGGCGCTGAAGGGCGCCTTCCTGATGCACGGGGACTACACACGCAAGACCCAGGAGCTGGCCGAGCATCGCCGCGCCCTGGAGGCCCAGCGCCAGACCCACGCCGAGGAGGTCGAGGCCGCCCACGCCCATATCGGCGACCGGGCGCAGCTGCACCTGCTGGACCAGCAGCTCGAGGCCTATCAGGGGGTCGACTGGGAGGCGTACGGACAGGCCGATCCGCAGGGCGCCCAGGGGGCGTGGGCGGAGTTCACCCAGACCCAGCAGGCGCGCGACCAGTTCGCCTGGTCCCTGACCCACAGGACCGAGCAGGGCCGGCTGGAAGCCCAGCGCCGGGCCGCGGCGCAACTGGCCGAGACGGGGCGGGTGCTGAGCCAGGAGATCGACGGCTGGTCGCCGGAGGTGGCCGCCAAGCTGGTGGAATATGCCGGCGCCTTTGGGGTGACCCTGGAGGAGCTGCGCGAGATCGCCGACCCGAGGCTGTGGAAGATCCTGCACCGCGCCCATCTCGGCGAGCAGCTTGAGAAACAGCAGGCCTCGGCCAAGAGCCTAGCCCAGACCCAGGCCGTGCGCCCGGCGGTCTCGGTCACCGGCGCGGCCGTTCCGGGCGGCGGCGTGCGGGACGAGATGGCGACCGGGGAGTGGATCCGCCGGCGCAACGAACAGGCGCTGAAGGGGCGGTGACGATGGCGGGTGTCGACAAGCTGATCGTCCGGAATGACGCGGTGCTGAAGAGGCTTCCGAAGAAGGCCGCCGCCGGACCGCCCGGGACGAAGGTGACGGTCAGGGCCTACGATATCGCCAGTCGGCGTTTGCCCTGGTTGAAACTCCTCGATCCGGTTTTGTACGATCACATGTACGTCGAGTACGACGATGGCCGCGAACCGCTCATCGCCCGTGGCGGGCCATCATCCCGCGGTCTTCTTCCGTTCGTTCGGGACGGGCTGAGCGGCAGGTTGCGGACCACGGCGGAGGTCATGCCGGCTCACCAAAGCGAAGACTTCGGACGCGGCGAACGCGTCCTTGCCCAGACCTTCATACCGGGACGCACGGCTCGCGAGGTCGCGCAACCGGCCTATGTGAAGGCGGCCCAGGTCAGGCGAGGGAACAATCTCTACGGCAGGCAGGTCAACTCCAACAGCTACGCCGCCGACTCCGTGGAGCCGATCTTCGGCCGCAGGATCGGCGATGAAGACACCCCAGGCTATGAGACGCGTCTGGGTGACGGCGAGCTTCCCGAGATGGTGCGCCGATCTCAACAGGCGCTCGGACAGGGCTTCGGCTCAACCGCGCCGGGGATGTTCGTCTACCGGCTTGGCGAAGAACTCGGGAAGAGATCGCCGAAGATGCCGATGCTCCCCGGCTACTGAGCCCATGACGGAGCTAGCCGGCCTGGACCGGCGCGCTCGCCGTTTCCGACGGCGCGAGCCCCTGGAACGCGACTCGCCAGAGGGCGATGACCCCAGGCACAATCTGGACAGCCGCCCAGGGTGCGATGATGAACACCGCGATAAGCGTCCCCAAGCCCGTCGTGTCGGTTTGACCGACGATGCCCGCAGGGATCGACACCGCCAAGGGCGGCGTCAGGACCAGAAGAATGGCGGCGAGCCTCGTCCACTTCTGGGTGACTCGCTGAGCCGGCGGCTCACGCGCGATCAGCCAGAAGATCCATAGGGAGGCGACGGGCCCGGCGGTGACCGCGAAGGCGAAGACAGGCTCGTACCTCGAAGCGCCGGCCCACGCGGCATGGCCCAGCAGGAGCAGCACCACCGGAATTCCGTATCGGCGCAGGAGACGGCGGCTGGTCGGAGTCATCGTCGGCGCTCCCGGTTCATCTTTCGTTCCAGGTCAAGCTATCGCGACGCCAGCAAAGGTCAACCACCAGTGGCGGTTGGCCCGACCATTTCGCGCGACCAATCCCGTCTCGGAAGTCCGCATCCCAGCCCGCGGCGCCTGGAGCGCCAGAAGTCACGGAACGTGCGCTGGCCTGGCCAGGATCGCCGCCCCTGACCCCCATCCAACAGCCACATGCCGGCGCGCCCGAGGGCCGCCGCGCCATCCGAAAGGACGCCAGACCTTGGCCAACACCCTGCTTTCCCCCACCGCCGTCACGCGTGAAGCCCTGCGTGTGCTGCACCAGAAACTGAACTTCGTGGGGTCGATCACCCGCGAGTATGACGACAGCTTCGCCCGCCAGGGCGCCAAGGTGGGCGACACCCTGAAGGTGCGCCTGCCCAACCAGTACGTCGTGCGGACCGGCTCGACGCTGGCCGCCCAGGACACCACCGAGACCAGCGTCGACCTGAAGGTCCAGACCCAGAAGGGGGTGGACCTGAACTTCACCTCCGTCGACCTGACCATGAGCCTGGACGACTTCAGCGACCGGGTGCTGGAACCGGCCATGAGCGTGCTGGCGGCCAATATCGAGGCCGACGCCATGACCATGTACAAGGACGTCAACAACCAGGTGAACAACCACGGCCTGGCCACGACCTTCGCCAAGGTGCTGCAGGGCCGCAAGATCCTGGTGGACAACCTGGCGCCCCTGGCCGGCCGAACCTGCAACCTGAACACCCAGGACAATGTCGACCTGGTGGACGCGCTGAAGGGCCTGTTCAACGATAAGGCCAATATCTCCAAGCAATACCGCGAGGGCTTCATGGGCCGGACCGCCGGGTTCGACTTCATGGAGAATACGCTCTGGCCCAGCCACACCGTGGGTTCCAAGGCGGGGACCCCGCTGGTGAACGGCGCCGGCCAGACCGGGGCGACCCTGGTCACCGACGGCTGGACGGCCTCGACCGCGGCGCTCAAGAAGGGCGACATCTTCATGATCGCCGGCGTGTTCCGGGTGCATCCGGAGACCAAGGCCTCGACCGGCGTGCTGCAGCAGTTCGTGGCGACGGCGGACGGGACGGCGGACGGGGCGGGCGCCCTGACCATCCAGATCAGCCCGTCGATCATCACCAGCGGGGCGATGCAGACCGTCAGCGGCTCGCCGGGTGACAACGTGGCGATCAGCGTGGCCGGCACGGGCAACACCGCCCATGGCCTCAGCCTGGCCTACCACAAGGGCGCCTTCGCCTTCGCCACCGCCGACATGGTGATGCCGCGCGGCGTCGACTTCGCGGCCCGGGAGGCCTTCGACGGGATCTCGATGCGGATCGTGCGTCAGTACGACATCAACAACGACAAGTTCCCGTGCCGGCTGGACGTGCTCTACGGCTTCAAGACCCTGCGGCCGCAGCTCGCCTGCCGGCTGGCCAACAACTAGGCCGCTCCGGGGCGGTCCTCCCGGGCCGCCCCACCTTTCCCTTACAGACCCGATAGACGGAGGCGCGTCGCATGGCGCTGGCGACCTATGCCCAATTGAAGACCGCCGTGGCCGACTGGCTGGAGCGGGGCGACCTGGCCGACCGCACGGCCGACTTCATCGCGCTGGCGGAATCGCGGCTGAACCGCGTGCTGCGGCTGCGGATGATGGAGACCGAGGAGGCGCTGACCGCGACGGCCGGGGCCAGGACCGTGGCCCTGCCGGCCGGGTTCCGCGAGCCCATCGCCCTGTGGCTCAACCGGGCCGAGGGGCGCGCGGCGCTGCGGTTCGTCGATCCGGCCCTGCTGCCGGCGGCGGCGGCGGCCGGCGAGCCTCAGGCCTGGAGCCTGAGCGGCGGAAGCATCGCCTTCGATCGGCCCTGCGACCGCGCCTATGGCCTGACCCTGCGGATGGTGGGGCGGCTGGCCCTGTCGGACGCCCAGCCCACCAATGCGGTGCTGGCCGACTATCCGGACCTCTATCTGTTCGGCGCCCTGGTGGAGGCCGCACCCTATCTGCGGGACGCCGAGCTCTTGTCGCTGTTCACCGCGCGGCTGGAGGCGGCGCTGACCGAGGCGCGCGCCAAGGAGGCCCGCGGCAAGGCCCTGGCCACCCTCACGGCCGAGCCGCTGCTGGCCGCCGGAGGGCGGTCGGCATGACCGTCCTCACCCCCGACGCTCCCGCCAGCCTGAGGCCGGTGCTGAGCGAGATCCTCGAAGCCCTGCGCGCCCTGCGGGCGCCTGGCGCGCCGACGCCGGTCTTCGCCTGCGCCCAAGCCCAGCTGCCGCCTGCCGCGGCCTGGCCACGCAGCCTGCTGCTGGTGAGCGACCTGAACATCCTGGCCCATTCCGACGGAATCCACTGGATTCGGCAAGACACGGGAGCTGCGCTCTAATGCCCTCATCCTACACCCCCCGCCTGCGGCTGGAGCTGCAGGCGGCCGGCGAGAACCTCAACACCTGGGGGGCGCCGAAACTGAACAACGCCATCAGCCGCATCGAGACGGCGATCGCCGGGCGCACCAGCGTGGCCCTGACGGGCGCGCCCTATGTCCTGGCGGCCTCCAACGGCGACGATGAGGCGCGCTCGGCGATCCTGGACTTCACCGGGACGGGACCGGCCACCGTGACCCTGCCGTCGGTGTCGAAGGTCTATCTGGCCCGTAACGGCTCCAGCGGGGCGGTGACCCTGACCACCGGGGCGGGCGCCACCGTGGCCCTGGGGGTGAACGACACCGCCCTGGTGATCTGCGACGCCACCAACGTGTTCTCGCTGGCGATCGGGGGGACCTCGATCAAGGCCTATGTCGACGCGGTGCGGACCTATGTCGATCAGCAGGCCTGGGCCGGTCAGGCCGGGGTGCTGCCGGGGCAGGGGGGCAGTGGCGGCAAGTTCCTGAAGACCGACGGGACGACGCCCGCCTGGACCGCGCCGGCCGTGGCCGACCTTTCCGACTACGCCGGCGACCAGGCCGCCAAGGCCGCGGCCGCCAGCGCCGCCGCGACCGCCCGGGCGGTCGCCTTCTCACTGCTGTTCTGAGGATCCGCCATGGCCGTCACCGGCAACAACGTCATCACGCCCCAGACGCCGAAGTCCGGCGTCGCCGTCTGCACGACGGCCAACTCCACCTATTCCGACACCCCCACCAACACCCAGAAGCTGCTGACCGCCGGCGCCAACGGCGCGCGCGTGACCAAGATCACCGCCCTGGCCCGGGCGACGAACACAGCCACCGAGCTGCAGCTCTACGTCTCCTACGACGCGGGGACGACCAAGAAGCTGATCAATTCCAAACTGATGGGCGCCTACACCGTGGCCCAGACGACGGGGCAGACGCCGGCAGACTTCGGGTACAGCGAGGACGCGGCGATGATCCTGGCGGCCAATGCCGAACTCTATGTGGCCATCGGGGTGAGCAATACGGGAATCGTGTTCGCGGCTGAGTGGGGGGATTATTGATGGTCGGGCGAACTTTCCTTGGCCTGCGCGGTTTGCGTGGCCAGGACATGAGTATTCCCAACCGCGGGGGCGCAGTGACCTATGCCGCCATGTTCCCAGTCGGCTCCTTCACTTTCACCGCGCCTGAAACGGGAGAATACAAATTCTATCTTTGGGGAGGAGGCTGGGCCGGCGATGGATCGGGAGGTGCCGGTGCCTCGGGTTCCTACGCCGAAAAGACCGTGAGGCTTGTGCGTGGCGCGACGCTAGTAGGGATGGTTGGTCGCGGTGGAGGGCTGGAAGGAATTCCAGGCGACACCACGCTGACTCTCGCGAACGGGGCGACGGTCATCGCTGCCGCACCAGACAGCCAGACGACCCCCGTCGCAGCCACCGGTGGTGATGTAAACCTAACAGGTTCGATTCCGGGCACCACCGCCGGCACTAACGGGGCCGCAGGCCAGGGAACCGGTGGCGGCGCTGGTGGAAGCGGCGATGGTTCAACTGGAGGAGGGGGAGGGGGGGCACCGGCGAACCTCCCGATGCGGGGAGGCAAAGGCGGAAGCCATGGCGGCCAGCGTGGCCGAACGCCCGGTGGCGGTGGATGCGGCTATCCGCTGCGCGACGGCGGCGACGGTCTAGTGATCGTTGTCAGGACGGCGTAGCTCAGTCGTAGTTGAAGAACGCCTTGGCGGGCTTTCCGGCGATCTTACAATCGCGAAACGTCGTGCCGGGCAACGCAGATTGAAGAAGCGCGAAGCAGTCTTCGATCACGCCGGGCGTGGTGCACACGAGCTTGGTGCCGCCCCCCATGACAGACCCTGTGCGCGGGATCACTGCGACCGGGAAGAGGTTCTTCGATACCCGGATCGCATCGATGATCCCCTCGGTGACGTCGGGATACCACTCGTGCAGGAAATCATCGATCACGACGACAGCGCCATCGACCAGGTAGGTGGTCGCCAACTGGATATCGCTCAGCACCGCTTCATAGGTGTGATCGCCGTCGATGTGGACGAACCGCGCGGGCTCTCCGAGTAGCCGCATCCATTCCGCTGGAGTGACGGTGGTCGAGTCTCTCTTCGCGACCCGCACATGCGAGGCTGTGTCGCCTGGCAGGGCAAGTTTCAGACTCGCGACCAGCTTTTGGCCAACGTCGGCTTCAAATATATCTAGACCCACAACATGCTCTCCGGGCTTGGCTGCAAGCGCCAAGCCGATGAAGGTCTTCCCCAGGAAGGTGCCGATCTCAGCCAGCGAGCCCTGGATGGGTGTCTGCATCTGGTGGGTGAGGATCGCGCTGATCGTTCGTGCCGCACGTGGGCTGATAAAGCCCGTAACGGTCGACATTCCGCCGTTCGGCGCGAACCACTTCTCATGCCTGCTCATGGTCGCCCCTTCTGACTGGAAGTGCTCGACTGATAGAGCCCGCAGATTGCTGCATCAAGTTGTCACGCCGATCAAGGACACGCTCATGCGCATCCCCCTAGACATCCCGCCCGGCCTGAACGGCGACGACAGCTCCTTTGCGGCCGCCGGCCGATGGGCTGATGCTTCGAATGTCCGTTTCCACCGCGGTCGCCCGCAGGTGATCGGGGGGTGGGAGCGGCTGATGGACAGCTCGGTGACGGGGCTCTGCCGAAGTGTCCTGCCGTGGACGGACAGGGCCGCGGTCTTGAACATCGCCTTCGGGACGCACAGCAAGCTGCAGGTCTTCAAGGGCGGGGGACTCTATGATGTCACCCCGGCCGGGCTGGCCGCGGGGCTGGTGGACGGGACCGGCGGCCAGGGGTTCGGGACGGGCGCCTATTCGACCGGGAACTGGTCGGAGCCGTCGTCGGGGGACTATTTCCCGCGCACCTGGTCCCTGGCGGCCTGGGGCGAGAACCTGCTGGCCTGTCCGCGGGACGGCGGGATTTACAGCTGGACCAACAACACCGCCGCGGCCTCCGCGGCGCTCGCCAACGCGCCCGCGCGGGTGACCCACATGCTGGTGGCGCCGACCGACCAGGTGTTCGCCCTGGGGTGCAATGAGGAGGTGTCGGGGACCTTCAATCCGCTCTGCCTGAGGCACTCGTCGGTGCGCAACAACACCGAATGGGAGACCACCGCCTCGACCACGGCGCGGGAGTACATCCTGCCCGGCGGGGGGCGTATCGTCGCGGGCCGGGTGATCGGCCCCTACCTGCTGATCTGGACCAGCCACGCCCTGTTCCTGGGGAGCTTCGTCGGGTCCCTGACCCAGCCCTGGCGGTTCGACCGGGTCGGCGAGACGTGCGGCCTGATCGGTCCCAACGCCGCGGTGGTGGTGGGGCAGCAGGCCTTTTGGCTCGGACCGGACCTGCAGTTCTACCGCTACGTCCTGGGCGGGGCGCCGGAGGCCTTGCCCTGTCCGATCCGCGAGGGGCTGGCCGACAACCTGGCGGCTTCCCAGGGCGACAAGATCGTGGCGTCCTCGTCCTCGGCCTTCAGCGAGATCCGCTTCGACTATCCCGACGCGCGGGAGGGAGCGGAGAACAGTCGCTACCTGCTGATGTCCCTGGCCGACGGCGCATGGTCGCGAGGGATCATGGCGCGGACGGCGATGATCGACGCCGGCCCATCCCAGTTTCCCATAGGCGTGGACCCGGGCGGAGCGGCCTACTGGCACGAGCGTGGCGCCAGCGCCGACGGCGGGGGCTTCGCCTGGTTCGTGGAGAGCGCCGACCAGCTGCTCGCCCCCGAGGCGACGGCGATGGTGCGCGGGCTCTGGCCCGACATGGCCGACCAGGTGGGGCCGGTTTCGGTGTCGATCACCAGCCGCTTCACGCCGCAAGGGGAGGAGACCACAAAGGGCGCCTACAGCATGGCGCCGGGCGCCGACCGCGTGGACCTGCGCATGACCGGACGCATGTTCCGGGTGCGGTTCGCGGGCGGCTCTGCGCCCACCGCCTGTCGCATCGGCCGCCCGGTGTTCGACATTGCCCCGGCCGGAAGCCGCTGAGGGCGCGGTCGGCTGGGCGCGCTACCGCGCCTGGCTGCTGCCGGCCCTGCGGGACGACTGCGCCGGGGAGGCCGAATTGCTGGGAGACATCCTCTCGGGCCGGGCTCAGCTCTGGGCCGGGCGCGGGGCGGCCATGGTCACCCAGCGCCTGTGCGAGGACGGCGTCCACTTCCTGCACGTCTGGCTGGCGGGGGGAGAGCTTGCCGAAATCCTGGCGATGAAGCCCGGCGTCGAGGCCTGGGCCCGGGGCCAGGGCTGCCAATACGTCACCATCGACGGCCGCGCCGGCTGGACCCGCCTCCTGCGGCGGGACGGCTACGCGCGGGTCGGACACCTGTTGAAAGGAATCCTCTGATGGCCAAGAAGAGCAAGACCAACGCCAGCAATACCAGCCACACGGTGGTGACGCCCACCACGCCGGACTGGCTGTCGAACATGACCCAGAGCCTGAACCTGGGGATCCAGAAGGTCGGGGGCGCCAGTCCCTATGACTATGTGGCGCCGGTCTCGGCCCTGGAAAACCAAGCCGCCAAAGGCGCCGCGAACCTGGGCGGCCAGCGCGGCGCGGACGCCAACACCGCCGGCAGCGACGCCTGGTTCTCCAAGCTGCTGAACGGACCGGCGCCCAGCGTCACCTCCGCCAGCCTGCTGGACAACCTGTCATCCTATTACAGCCCCTTCCGGAAGGAGGTCACGGACTCAGCCATGGCCGACTTCGACGCCGATGCGGGGCGGACCCGCGCCTCCCAGGACCTGGCGATCGCCGGGCAGGGAGCGTTCGGCGGCTCGGGGGCGGCGCTCACCAAGTCGCTGACCGAAGGCGAACTGGCCCGGGCGCGGAGCACCAAGCTCAGCCAACTGCTCTCGGAGATGTTCACCGTCGGCGCGGGGTTGTCTGGCCAGGACGCGGATCGCCGCCAGCAGGCGTCGGCGGCCAGCGCCCAGATCGCGGCCCAGGACAACCAGATGAAGCTGCAGGCCGCCAACGACCGCGCGGCCAGCGACCGCGCCGACATCGCCACCCAAGCCTCGGTGGGCGCGCAACTGCGCGGCGCGGACCAGGCGATGCGGCAGGCGCCCATCAGCACGCTCAACTCGCAGATCGAGATGTTCTCCGGCCTGCCGCTGTCGCTGTTCTCGGGGCAGACGACGGACTCTCAGGGGACGAGCAGTTCGACGACCCGGGAGACGGGGGCGAGTCTGGGCGAGATCGCAAGTCTCATCAGCTCGATCAGCGGCTTCCCCGGGCTTGGTGGAAAGGGCGCGAAGTGATGCCGGCGCAAATGGGCGTGTCCGTTGGTGGGCCGGAGGTGGGCGCTGAACGGACGCAATCCCTGGACGCACTGCACAACGCTCAAATTCTTACGCTTCGTCAGATCGGGGAGAATGTGGCGGCTCAGACGCGTCGACTCGAGGGGCTGACCACCAAGGTCGATGATGTTCGTGAACGCCTTGTCCGCCTTGAGACCCTGGAGACGGGGAAGCTGGTGGATGCTTTGCGCTCAGAGGTGAAGAGCGCCGTAAACCGGATCGACCTCCTTGAGGCTCAACGCGACAAGGTGGTGGGCGTGGCCAGCTTCTGGTCGTGGCTGGTGCGCAGCGCGCCCTGGCTGGCGGCCGGGATCGCCGCTTTCGTGGCCGGGGCCGGGCTGAAGTCGGGCGGCCGTTAGACCGCCTGGCGCTGTTCCACCCGACGGACCAAGCCGCGAAGATAGTCCCCGACGTCCTTCGGCCAGGCGGCGGTGAGATCGGCGAACCGCCCATAGGCCTTGGCGTAGAAGGCGCGCGTCGCCTCCTCATAGCCGGGGAGGTCGCCGGCCAGGGTGGTCATGGCGCGGTGGGCGGCTTCCAGGGCCTGGCGGGCGTCATCGGCGCCGGCGTTGTCGCGGCGGGCCTGCTCCACCAGCCGGCGCAGGGCGGCCGAGGCGCCGCCGGGCTGGGCCGAGAGCCAGTCCCAATGCCGGGGCAGGAGGGTGACCTCCCGGGCGGTGACGCCGAGCTTGGGGCGGCCGCGGCCGGGCTTGGCCGGCGGGTCGCCATCCTTCGAAAGACGAGCTGTGACATCGGCGGCCGAGCCCCGCAGATCCAATTCGACGGTCCGCCCGGTGGCGTCATCAAAGACCATGATGGGCTCCAGTCCCCGATCATGGGCGGCCTTGGCGGCCAGGGCGACCTCCTGGAGCGGGCCCGCCGCCAGTCGTTGATGGCCCGCGAAGGCGATGAAGGTCTCTTCGTCCATGGGTCGACTCCGCACTTCCCGCGGTAAGGCAGGAATATTACCCGGATATATATTTGGGCGGGGTCATATCAAGGGAAAATTCGCCCCACGTGGATGAGGCGAGCCGTTTCAAGCGTCTTGTGCGACGATCCAGAACGACAAAGGGACGGAGCGCTTGCGCGTCCGTCCCCCTGAATCCCTTGCACCGCAAGGGTTTATAGTGGTGCCGTTGCAGGGATTCGAACCCTGGACCTCAGCCTTACCAAGGATGCGCTCTACCTCTGAGCTACAACGGCGAAAAGGCGAGGGCGGGCTATAGCCAACGTCGAGGGCCGCGTGAAGCCTAAAAGCGGCGGGAAGAGAACTTGACGCGCCAGACGCGTCGCCGCACCCCTTCGGATATGGCGAAAACCGGCAAGACGCAGGCGGAGGAACGCGAGGCGCAACTGGCCCAGGCGCTGCGCGCCAATCTGCGGCGGCGCAAGGCGTCCGATCATAAACTCCCGCCCGAGACGCCGACGAGCGACCCGCCGACCGGCCGCCTTCCGTCCGGCCCGGCCTCGGGCTAGATAGCCTCACCCCGCCGGATCGCCGATGCGCGGGATAGGACGCCCCAAGGGCGCAATCTGGGACGACACCATGAGCGATTTGCTCCACCTGCTGGCGGAAGACGCCGAGGACCTCGCGGTCATATCGGCGGCGCTGCAGGACGCGGTGGCGAGGATCGGCGACATCACGGTGGAACGCCGGGCGCGCCGGGTGACGGTGAGCTTCAATCGCTATCGCTGGGAGGGGAAGGGCGGCGAGCGCGTGCGCTCGGCCCTGCAGATCGGTTCGGTCCTGGGGGTGCAGGCGCGAAATCTGCGGCGGGGCGCCAAGGCCGCGGTGATCGAGTTGCTGACCCTGGAATTCGAGCCCGGCGATCCCCCCGGCGGGACTATCACCCTCAGCTTCGCCGGTGGCGGCGACCTGCGGATCGCCGTGGAGTGCATCGACGCGGTCTTGGCCGACATCTCCGCGCCCTGGCCGACGCCGCGGACCCCCACGCACCAGACCTGACAAGGCGTAGCGTTCGCGGCCGCGCGCCGCTAAAGAGCGCCCATGCGCCGCTTCCGTTTTTCCGAGCCCGGCTTCGAGGCCGCCTTCGCCGCCTTCATCGACGAACGCCGCGAGACCCCTGAAGAGGTCGACGTCCTGGTTCGCGATGTCCTTCTGGCCGTCCGCGCCGAGGGGCTTGAGGCCGTCCTGCGCTTCGGCCGCCAGTTCGACCGCGCGGAGATCGACGCCGACACCATCCGGGTGACGGCCGAGGAGATCGAGGCCGGCGCCGCGCAGTGCGCGCCGGAAGTTCGCGAGGCGATCGCCTTCGCGGCCAAGCGAATCCGCAACTATCACGAGCGCCAGCGTCCCGCCGACCAATGGTTCAGGGACGAGGCCGGGGTCGAGCTGGGCTGGCGCTGGACGCCCCTGGAGGCCGTGGGGATCTATGTGCCCGGCGGGCGCGCGGCCTATCCTTCCACCGTGCTGATGAACGCTGTCCCGGCCTCAGTGGCCGGGGTGGAGCGGATCGCCATGGTGACGCCGCCGGGGCGCTTGCAGCCGGCGGTGCTGGCGGCGGCCAAGGAAGCCGGGATCACGGAAATCTGGCGGGTGGGTGGCGCCCAGGCGGTGGCGGCGCTCGCCTATGGCGCCGGGCCCATCCTGCCGGTGGACAAGATCGTGGGGCCCGGCAACGCCTTCGTCACGGCGGCCAAGCGCCGGGTCTATGGCACGGTCGGGATCGACGCGCTCGCCGGCCCCTCGGAAATCGTGGTCGTATCGGACGCCGCCAGTCGGCCCGACTGGATCGCCGCCGACCTGCTGTCCCAGGCCGAACACGACCCGGCCGCGCAGTCGATCCTGATCACCGACGACGAGGCTTTCGCCGATGCGGTGGAAGCCCAGATCGCGCTGCAACTGAAGAGCCTGGAGACGAGCGAGGATGCGGTGGTCTCGCTACGCAACCACGGCGCGGTGATCATCGCGCCGCTGGAGGAGTCGCCGCGGCTGGTGAACCTGATCGCGCCCGAGCACGTGGAGTTTGCCCTCGACGCCCCGGAACGCCTGGCCGACCAGGTGCGGCACGCCGGCGCCATCTTCCTGGGCCGTCACACCCCCGAGGCGATCGGCGACTACGTGGCCGGCTCCAACCACGTCCTGCCCACCAGCCGGGCGGCGCGGTTCTCGTCGGGACTGTCGCTCTACGACTTCATCAAACGCACCTCGATCGTGAAGTGCGACGAGGCGGCGTTCGCGATCCTCGGGCCGCCGACGGTGGCCCTGGCCGACGCCGAGGGCCTGCCCGCCCACGCCCGCTCGGCGGCCATCCGGCTCGGCCAGAGCTAGCTGTGGAGCCTCAATAGGTTGTCCTGGTCCCGGCCAAGCCCGACGCTCCCCCGCGCCGGACACTTTTTATGTCTGCGACCCGCGTGAGGCGATCGTGCAGGGTGACGTTAGGGGTTGGTTTGCAATAAACGTCGCTGACCCGTTCCCCACCGACCGCCATGGCCGACGAAGACCGCACCAAGCACCGCCTGCAGACCGTGGAGATCGACGAGGAATCCCTCGCCGCGGTCTCGCGCGACCAGGAGCAGGAGCGGCAGATCGCGATCTTCGATCTGTTGGAGGAGAACTACTTCCATCCTGAGGGCGCCGAGGGCGGGCCCTATGACCTGAAGATGGGGCTGGTGGAGAACCGGCTGGTGCTGGACGTGGCGGGGCCGGAGTACGAGCGCCGCCACATCCTGTCGCTGTCGCCGTTCCGGGGGCTGATCAAGGACTACTTCCTGATCTGCGAGAGCTACTACCAGGCGATCCGCAACTCGACGCCTTCGCAGATCGAGGCCCTGGATATGGGCCGGCGGGGCCTGCACAACGAGGCCTCGAACCTGTTGCGCACGCGGCTGGCGGGAAAGATCGACACCGATCTCGACACCGCCCGGCGGCTCTTCACCCTCATCTGCGCCCTGCATTGGCGGGGATAGGGGTCGATGGCCGCTGATCCGCCCGCGCCGCCCTTGCCAGGGGCGGTGCTCTTCGCCTGCAATTTCAACCGTGTTCGCTCGCCCATGGCCGAGGCGCTGATGAAGCGCGCCCTCGGGGACCGTGTCTTCGTGGACAGCTGCGGGCTGAAACGGGACGAGGCCGAGGGTGTCGATCCCTTCGTCGAGGCGGTGATGGCCGAGTTGAGCGCCGATCTCTCCGATCACCGGCCCAAGACCTTCGAGGACCTGGAGGACTCGTCCTTCGACCTGGTGGTCTCCCTGACGCCGGAGGCCCAGCACCGGGCCGTGGAGATGACCCGGGGCCGGGCGGCCGAGATCGAGTACTGGCCGACCTTCGATCCCACCCTGGTGGAGGGGTCCCGGGAGGCGCGGCTGGCGGCCTATCGCGAGGTGCGCGACGCGCTGGCCGCCCACATCGCCCAGCGCTTTCCTCGCTAGGGGAGCATCCAGGCGAGGTCGGAACCCCAGGCGTCGAACACCGCCCCGTGGTCTGCCGCGCGGAACAGGCGCTCTGCCTCTACCAGGAGGCCTCTCAGCGTCCTGGGGCGCGGCTCCAGAAGGGAAGGGGCTTTGAGGGCCAGGGCTTGGCCCGCCGGCAGTGGATGATCAGCCAATTCCCACGCCAGATATTTGTAGAACGGCCGCAGCCGTCCGCCATCCAGGGCGAAGAGGGCGTCGAGTAGGGGCGCGATGCCTTCCGCCGCCTCCAGCTGCGCGGCGGAAGGCAAGCCGTCGCGCAGGCACTTCAGCGCCCGATAGGTCTGGTTGAGGTAGTGGTCCAGGCTCCGGTCGATGAAGCCTGTGATCTCAGCAGGCGGCACGCGCGCCTTCTCGTCGATGATCTGCTGGCAGAGACCATCGGTGCGGTCCACCAGCACCGGGACGTGCGCATAGCTGTAGCGATCCCAGGCGTCGGGCCCGCCCCAGGCGGCGTGGGCGCGCAGGCCCTCCAGTGTCATCACGGTGCAGTCGGTGGCCCCGCGCCCGCGGCCGGCATGGCGCGCACGCCAGTCCTCGAAGACCTCGTCGCGGACGATCAGCACACAGTCATAGTCTGACGCCCCCGTCTCCCGGCCCTTGCCGCGCGACCCCGTGAGCCAGAAGGCCAGCACGTCGGCCTCGGCCTCCGCCAGCGCCAGCAGATCGAAGTATCGCGGCCGATCGGGGTGGTCCTGGCTCAATCTTCCCTCTCCAGCCATGAGGCATTCGACCGTGCGGCGGGCTCCGCGTTATGATAGAGGCCTCTCCCACGGCTCGCGCCCCTCGATTCAGGCGTGGGCCGTTCGACTTTTATCGGCGTCTATTTGGAGCCTGCATGGCTAAAGAAGAACTTTTGGAGTTT
>NZ_JAUSLW010000193.1 GCF_030645195.1 Phenylobacterium sp.
GGCGTCGGTCCGCCAGACGCCATAATTGCCGAGGGTCGCGCGGACTTCGGCGTTGAAATCCTCTGTCGGGCGCTTGGAGATGATGTTCAGCGCGCCGCCGATGGAGTTGCGGCCGTACAGGGTGCCCTGGGGCCCGCGCAGAATTTCCGTCCGCTCGATGAACAGCGACGGGGTCGAGGAGTCGGCCATCGAGTTGGAGAAGATGCCATCGGAATAGAGCGCGACGCTGGGGTCGGTGCCGATGGCGTTGGTCAGGCGGCCGAAGCCGCGGATCGCGAGACGGTCATTGTTGGTGTAGCTGAGGCTGGGCGTCATCCGCGCCAGATCCTCGACGGTGGCGACGCCAAGCAGGTCGCGCTTTTCACTGGTGTAGGCCGTCATGGCCACCGGCACATCCTGCAGGCTGGCTTCGCGCTTTTCAGCGGTGACCACCAGTTCCTCGATCATGATCGGGGGGGCGCCGGCTTGCGCCATGGCCGAACCGGCGGACGCCAGTGCGACGGCGGAGACGCCAGCGACCAGCGCGCTCCGAATAAGCAGAGAATTCCTCATCCTAGTACCTCCCAACGCCCCCGGAGCTCTTGTACGGCTCTCGGCTGCAA
The DNA here is from genome assembly GCF_030645195.1 of Phenylobacterium sp. GTDB lineage: Bacteria > Pseudomonadota > Alphaproteobacteria > Caulobacterales > Caulobacteraceae > Phenylobacterium. The sequence continues at coordinate 603 of NZ_JAUSLW010000193.1, forward strand.
CGCGGGTGAAACTGAAGAGTCGAACGACGTTCGGATAGGGGTCATTTTCCATTTAAAAACAACAACGACGTTGACGCAACGGAATGAAGAAGACGCCTACCAGGAGAAAACTCATCATATTATTGCGCATGCGCGTCAATAAAACGATGTTATGCGCGGGCGTTATGCGCGACGTACAAGAAAGTTAATTACGGTATGCAGAACATAGTTATTCGAACGACGTTTTCCGCGGATCGATATGCTTATATGCCTTCGGGGAAACGATGTCCTTGAAATGAAAGCGCCGCCCTCCGAAGGGGAGGGCGGCGCTAATATTGTACATACCTATAAGTAAAAAATGGGTCTTCAGTAACGGGTGGGGATGACCACCTTCATGCTCTCATAGCCCTTCACGAAGCTCGAATAGCTTCGCTTCGGTTCGCCCACGACCTGGATGTCGGGGAAGCGGGCCAGGATCTCTTCCCAGATGATCTTCAGCTGCAGCTCGGCGAGGCGGTTGCCCACGCAGCGGTGGATGCCGAAGCCGAAGGACAGGTGCTGGCGGGGCCGCTCGCGGTCGATGATGTAGGCGTTCGGGTTGGCGATCACCTCGTCGTCGCGATTGCCCGAGACGTACCACATGACCACCTTGTCGCCGGCCTTGATGGTCTTGCCGCCCAGTTCGAAGTCGCGGGTGGCGATGCGGCGCATATGGGCCAAGGGCGTCTGCCAGCGAATCGTTTCCGAGACCATCGACGGGATCAGGCTGGGGTTCTCCCGCAGCTTCTTGTACTGGTCGGGGTTCTGGTTCAGCGCCAGGACCGAGCCGCTGATGGTGTTGCGGGTGGTGTCGTTGCCGCCGACGGTCAGCAGCACGATGTTCCCGAAGTATTCGCGGGGCTCCATGTTCCGGGTGGCCTCGCCATGGGCCAGCATGGAGATCAGGTCGCCCTTCGGCGGCGCGTTGACCCGCTCGTTCCACAGCTTGGTGAAATAGGCGTGGTACTCGACGAAGATCTCCATCTTCTGCTCGATGGTGTCGATCAGGCCCTGGCCCGGCGCCGCGGTGACCACGTCGGACCAGTAGGTCAGCTTGCGGCGGTCTTCCTGGGGCATGTCGAACAGGGTCGCCAGGGTCATGGCGGTCAGTTCCATCGACACCTTGTCGACCCAGTCGAACTCCTCGCCGATCGGCAACGAGTCGAGGATCTTGGCGGCCCGCTCGCGGATCAGCGGCTCCAGGATCGCCAGGTTCATCGGCGACACCACCGGGCTGACCGTCTTGCGCTGCACGTCGTGCTTGGGCGGGTCCATGGCGATGAACATCGGCAGGGGGCCTTCGCCGGCCGTCTGGTTGGCGATGGTGATCCCGCCCTCGGACGAGAAGACCTCGTGGTTCGTGTCCACGGCCATGATGTCGTTGTACTTGGTCACCGACCAGTACGGGCCGAACTCGTGCTCGGCGGTGTAGTGGACGGGGTCTTCCTTGCGCAGGCGCTCGAAGACCGGCCAGTGGGCGTCGTTGCGGAACAGTTCCGGCTGCGCCGGGTCCAGCAGCTCAAGCGGGGTGGCGTAGGCCTTCGCCCGCGCATCGCTGTTGAGATCGATCGATCCGTCGCTCATGTCGTTCCTCCGGTCTTTGGCGAGGCTTTGGCCGAAAATGACTCGTGCGTCAACTTAACAAGGCGCCGCCGCGTCATGCCTGCGCGCTTCTGCCCGCGCGCTGCGCGCTCAGGACGAAGGCGTGGGCGACCGACTGGTCGCCACACGCCCGCTGATGTCGGGATTTCGGTAGGGCGTCGGCCTAGTCGAGCCTGGCGGGCGCCATTCGGGGCGAAAGCAGATGCACCACCAGCAGGGCCAGCAGGTAGATGCAGCCGCAGACCGCGAAGATCGGGCCATAGCCCCCGGCCTGCTCCAGCACCTGGCCCACCGACTTGGCCATCACCATGCCGCCGATCCCGCCCAGCATCCCGCCGATGCCGATGACCGAGCCCACCGCGCTCCTGGGGAAGACGTCGCCGGGCAGGGTGTAGAGGTTGGCCGAGAAGGCCTGGTGGGCGGCGGCCACGAGGCCCACCACCGCGGTGGCGGTCCACAGGTCGTGAATCTGGTTGATGAAGAAGTAGGGAAGGGTGGCGAAGGCGCAGAGCAGCATGGTCATCTTGCGCGAGAAGTTCAGGCTGCGCCCGGCCTTCATCAGCCGCGAGGACATCCAGCCGCCGCCGACGCTGCCGACGTCGGAGATCAGATAGACCGCCGCCAGCACCAGGCCGAAGGTGGTGACGTCCAGCTCGAAGGTCTTCTTGAAATAGTCCGGCAGCCAGAACAGCAGCATCCACCAGACTGGGTCGATCAGGAACTTACCTAGTGCGTAGGCCCAGGTCTCGCGCTTGCCCGCGACCTTCAGCCAGCTGACCTTCTGATCGGAATCCTCGGGGTCGGAGTGGATGTGGGCGAGCTCCGCGGCGTTGACCTTGGGCTCCTTCTCCGGCGCCCGGTACATGATCACCCAGGCGACGATCCACAGCAGGCCGATGACCCCGGTGATGACGAAGGCCGCGCGCCAGCCATAGGCCAGCATGATCATGGGGGCGAGCAGGGGGGTGATCACCGCCCCGATATTGGCGCCGGCGTTGAAGATGCCGGTGGCGAAGGCGCGCTCCTTCTTGGGGAACCACTCGGTGACCGCCTTCACCCCGCCGGGGAAGTTGCCCCCCTCGCCGATCCCCAGCAGCATCCGCACCAGGAAGAACTGCTGCAGGCTGGTGGCGCCGGCATGGGCGATGTGGGCGATCTGCCAGATGATGAAGGCCGTGGCGTAGCCGATCTTGGCGCCCACCCGGTCCACGAAGGCCCCGAACACCAGGTAGGAGGCCGCATAGGCCGCCTGGAAATAGAAGACGATGTCGGCGTAGTCGGTCTCGCTCCAGCCCATCTCCTTGGACATGAAGGGCTTGAGCACCCCCAGCATCTGGCGGTCGACATAATTGATCACCACGGCGGTAAAGAGCAGGGCGCAGATCACCCAGCGGCGGCGGGTCATCCTGCCGGCCGCCGGGGCGGTCCCGGACTCGGTGGTGGTCGTCATGCCAAGCGCCCTCTGGTTTCTTCGCCTCGGCGACATCTTTGATCCCCCGCGCCGTCGCCGAGCGCGGGAGCTTGATCGTTCAGGTCGCGGGCTTGGCCGGATAGGCCGAGCAGGCGATCTCGCCAAAGCCGTCGAACCGCACCGCGCCGGTCTGGCCGGCCACGATGTCATGGATGCCGGCGGCGGCGCCCGTGCAGACGTACATGCCCGCCTTCAGCGGCCGGCCCCGGCGCGCGGTGTTCTCGGCCAGGAAGCGGATCGACTCGATCGGACCCCCTGGCAGGACGAAGGCGCCGCCCTGACCCATCACCTGGTCCTCGATCAGGGTCTCGCAGCGCAGGTCCTCGATCCGCCGGCCCTTCCAGTCGGCGATCTCCGCGCCGATCATCAGGCCGGCGTTGTTGCCGAAGTCGGCGACCACGGCGGTGGGGCCCAGGATGTTGATGCTGGCCAGGGGGCTGCCCGCCGGCTCCATGCCGATGTGCATGGCGCCGATCAGTTCGGCGGCCTCCTCGGCCGTCCAGGTCAGCTTGTCGGCCGGGGCGTCGCGGGCGATGCGGGCCACATATTCGGCCTCCACGGCGGCGAACCCGCCCACGAACACCGGGAAGGGCGTCACGTCGCCGGGCTTCACATGCCAGATCGCGCGACCGAAGACCGGGCCGCAGATGCGGTTGCTTTGCAGGCGTTCCTCATGCTCGGGCGGCACCCGCCCAACCTTCCAGCCCACGACCTCGTCGTGCCACAGTCCGATGGCCGCGTCCTGCACCCGATAGCTGGTGGCCAGGTCGCTCGGCAGGGGGCCGGGGAATTCGGGAAGGGCGTTGGCCGAGCGCCGCGCGCGGACGAACCGCGCCGCCACGTCGTCCGTGGGGAAGCCTTCGGCCATGCTTGCCGCCGGAACGCTCACGCGAAATCGCCTCCCACCCCACTCGCCCTCAAAAGGCGCTGTTGTCTCTAGAGGAAACCGGTGTCATTTTCAAATCAAGTCCCAAATGTGCAATTTCCAGGGACGTCAGGGAGAGCTTCCATGGGCATCCGTCTGGCCGCGGCCGCGGCGTTTTCGATCCTGCTGGCTGCCGGCGCGGCGCAGGCCGCCGAGCCGCTGGCCTTCCCGGGCGCCCAGGGCTGGGCGGCGACCACGCCGGGCGGGCGCGGCGGGCGGATCATCAAGGTCACCACCCTGGCTGCGGACGGCCCCGGCTCCTTCCGCGAGGCGGTGGAGGCCAAGGGACCGCGCATCGTGGTGTTCGAGGTGGGCGGGGTCATCGATCTCGACCGCAAGACCCTCAAGATCACCGAGCCCTTCCTGACCATCGCCGGCCAGACCGCGCCGTCCCCGGGAATCACCCTGATCCGCGGCGGCATGGACGTCTCGGCCCATGACGTGATCCTGCAGCACATCCGCGTGCGGCCAGGCGAGGCCGGTCAGCCCAAGAAGAGCGGCTGGGAGGAGGACGCCTTCTCCACGGTCAGCGGGGCCTACAACATCATCGTCGACCACTGCACCTTCACCTGGGCCACGGACGAGAACCTGTCGGTCTCGGGCCTGAGGTTCGTGGGCAAGACGCCGGACGACTGGCGGGCGGCGACCTCGCACCGCATCACCTTTTCCAACAACATCATCGCCGAGAGCCTGGCCTATTCGACCCACGGCAAGATCGAACACTCCAAGGGCAGCCTGATCCACGACAACGCCTCGGACCTGCTGATCGTCGGCAACCTCTACGCCCACAACTATGAGCGCAACGCCCTGTTCAAGGGCGGGGTGCGGGCGGTGATGGCCAACAACCTGATCTTCGATCCGGGCCAGCGGGTGCTGCACTACAATCTGCAGGCCAATGAGTGGGGCGACCACCCCTACCAGACCGGCCAGATCGCTGCGGTGGGCAACGCCATGCGGGCGGGGATCTCGACGCCGGATCAGGTGGCGTTCTTCGAACTCGGGGGCGATGGGGACGTGGAGTACTACGCCCGCGACAACATCGCCGTGGACCGGATCGGCCGGCCGCTGCCGATGCTGGGCCGCTACACCACCGGCCCAGCGAGGATCATCGAGACCGATGCGCCGCCGACCTGGCCGGAAGGCTTCAAGCCGATGGCGGCCGTGGACGTGCAGAAGTCGGTGCTGATGAACGCCGGCGCCCGGCCCTGGGACCGGGACTATGACGACGTCCGGCTGCTGGCCGACGTGGCCGAGGGGCGCGGGACGATCATCGATTCCGAGCAGGCCCTGCACGGCTATCCGAACCCGAAGCCCACGGCCAAGCCGTTCAACGCGGCGGACTGGAACCTCCATGACATGACCCCCAAGCGGCCCGAGGTGCTGGACTCCAGCGCCAAGGCCAAGGGGACCTAGGGGGCCGCATCGGCCTCGACGGCGCCCACATGTCGGCCGCCGCGGAGGGAAGATAACGGTGCGCCTTGAGACCTGCGAGCTTGGTCGCCAGGTTGTGGCTGCGCATGTGGTCGCCGGCCGCGATGCCCGCCAACGCGTGGCCGACCGGCCAGCCGTGCTTGCGCACGCGATCGCCCGCCAACACCTTGCGCAGAGCCAGTTTGTGGCCCGCGGGGATGTCGGCGCTCACCGGCCAACCATCGACATCATCCGGCCCACCAAGGCCGACAGGTGCGGTGGCCACGTGGTCCCGCGGATCGATGCGCGACAGGCCGCTCACGCCCCGTATGATACCGGTGTCACCGTCCCCGCGACAGGTCCGCTTGGCGCACTCCGGGCCGCAGGCTATGACACCGGGACAAGACAGAGGAAACCACCCCCGTGGCGGCACGCGATCCAGGCTCGGACAAGATCAAGCGGCACACCATCAACGACGTCGCCCGCCTGGCGGGGGTGTCGAAGAAGACCGTCAGCCGGGTCATCAACGAGAGCCCCTTCGTCAAGGAGGAGACCCGCAAGACGGTGCTCGCCATCATGCGCGAGACCGGCTACGTCCCCGACCCCCAGGCCCGCGGCCTGGCCTTCCGCCGCTCCTTCCTGGTGGGGCTGATCTACGACAACCCCAACCCCCAGCACACCATCAGCCACCAGCAGGGCCTGCTGGACGCCATGGCCGGCTCCGGCTTCGAGCTGGTGGTCCGCCCGGTGGACCGCCACTCGCCCCGCCTGCTGGCCGACATGCGCGACTTCGTGGAGCGCCAGAAACTCTTTGCGGTCGTCCTGCCCTCGCCGGTCTCGGAGGACGAGAAGCTGGCCGCCCTGCTGCGCGAGCTGGACGTCCCCTATGTGCGGATCGGCTCGGTGGCCCTGGACGAACCCGACCGCATGCTGGTGAGCCACGACGGCCGGGGCGCGGCCCAGGCCGCCCGCCACCTGGCCGACCTCGGCCACACCCGCATCGCGCTCATCTCCGGGCCCCCCACCTTCCGCTCGTCGATCGAGCGGAAGAAGGGGTTCGAGGAAGGCCTGGCCGAGCGCGGCCTGCGCCTGGCGCCGGAATACGCCAAGATCGGCGCCTACACCTATGAGTCCGGCGTCAACGCCGCCCACGAACTCTTCGCCCTGGAGGCCCGCCCCACGGCGGTCTTCTGCCTCAATGACGAGATGGCCACCGGCGTCTACACCGCCGCCCGCGAGGCCGGGCTGCGCATTCCCGAGGACGTCTCGGTGGTGGGCTATGACGACGCCCCCATCGCCGTGCGCCTGTGGCCGCCCATGACCTCGGTGCGGCTGCCGTTGCGGGACATGGGGCGGATGGCGGGGGAAATGCTGGTGCCCAATGCGCTGCGGGAGAAGCGGGCGGATGCGCACGAGGTGCAGCCGCAGTTGGTGGTGCGGGGGTCGACGGGGAAGGTGGGGTAAGGGGGCGGGGGCGTTGCGGCGCCGAACCTCCCACGCCCGTCATCCCACGCCCGTCATCCTAGGCCTTGTGCCTAGGACCCCTGTTTCCGATCCTGGAGAGACGCCGGGCGGAGCGGCGCGGCTGACGCTGGGATCGGCCTCTCAGCGCCCGCTGACAGAGGGGTCCTAGGCACAAGGCCTAGGATGACGGTGGGAGCTGGGAACCTCACACGCCGACCTCAGGGCTTGAGATCGCCCATGCCGGTGAGGTGCAGGACGCCCTTGCCGGGGAGTTCGACGCGCAGTTCCAGGGTTCCGCCGGCGGCCTCGACGAAGCGGCGCAGGGTGGACAGATAAAGGTCGGTCTGGCGCTCGATCTTCAGCACGGAGGGCTGCTTGACGCCGAGCGCCTGGGCGATCTGCGCCTGGCTGCGTTGCGCCAGTTCGCGCAGGGCCTTCAGGCCCTCCACCTCGCCGGTCAGGGCGACGGCGCGGGCCTCGATGCGCGCTCGGCGAGCCTTGGGCAGGCCCGACAGGATCTCTTCGCGGGTGCGTCCCATCCTAAGGCTCCTTCAGGGCCTGCAAGTGCTCGGTGAACCGCATCCATGAGATTCTAGACCCCACCTAGCTGCACCTGCCACGCGCTGTTCCGGAGCCTCAAATCACGGTGACAGTGCATAAAATTCGGAACTGCGGTGACGCTGTAGGAAATTCCTCTGAATTTCAATGATCGCTTCGGCAATTCGCCTCACCCTTCCGCGCCCGCCGCTTCCTCCGCCAACGCCCGCTCCACCGCCTCCGGGTCGGCCGCGATGACCGTCAGCAGCACCCGGTCTGAGGCGCCGAGCTTCCGCCCCTGTTCCCAGCCTTCGACGGTGCGGGCCGGGATGTGGAAGCGGCGTTCAAATTCCTTGGTGGATTTGGCGACAGACTTGCGGATTTCCTTGACGCGGGCGGCGGGCATGACCTCGACGTGGCGGGACTCCAGGGCCAGGTCGCCGCGGCGGTGGGCGATGGCTTCGCGCAGGCCGGCCTCGATATCGAGGCCTAGTTCGGTGCGGTCCTTGGTCATCGGGTCAGGTCCTCGATCAGGGTCTTGAACAGCTTGAGTTCGTCGGCGGTGAGGTCGGCCTTGTCCACCTTGGCGTAGGCGGTGATCAGGTAGACGACGTCGTCGTCAGTGATGGCGTAGTAGATCGTCCGGCCGCCGCCGCTCTTGCCCGATCCGCCGAAGCCGAACCGGATCTTGCGCATTCCGCCCGAGCCCTTGATGACCGCGCCGGCCTCGGGGTTGGCGGCGATCGCGTTCTCCATGGCGATGACGTCCGCGTCCGTGGCGCCCAGCTTCCCGAGGCGCTTGAGGTTGCGGGCATAGGTCGCCGTTCGGACGATCTCCATGGCATTGAGGTTACGCTATCTGCGTAGTCTTCGTCAAAACAAAAATACGCAGATCGCGTATCTTCTGGCGGCTCGGAATGCGGCCGCAGCTGCACCAAACCGTCCTGGGGCTGACCTCGGCGGGATCAGATAGACGACTTCGTCGTCGGGTGAGGCGTGGCGGTCGGCGCTTTGTCCTGCGTCTCAGGGGCGGCCGACAGAGGGGTCCTAGGCACAAGGCCTAGGATGACGGGCGTGGGGGGCGGGGGAGTGGAATCCTTCCGGTTCGCCCCCTCACGCCCCGGCGTTCACCAGGTCGAGGTAGCGCTCGAAGGCGTCTTCCGGGAGCACGCCGCGGGCGGCGAGCAGGGCGATCATGCGGCCGGCGAGGTCGATGCTGTAGAAGCCGTGATGGGCCAGCAGGGCCACGGTCTTCATCAGCTCCGGATCCAGGCCGCCGGGCGTCACGGGGTCGCGCACATAGACGATGTCGGCCTCCAGCAGCTGGTTGAAGGGGCTGCGGAAGTCGCCGTCGCGCAGCACCGGGGCGATCGACCACTTCTTCAGGGCGGTGAAGCAGTGGGGCATGAAGCCCTGGCCGCGCATCCAGACGTCGATGTCGCCGAAACTCGGCTGGCCCTCGTAGAGCGGCACGAAGGAGACCTCGAGCTGGACCATGGCGCAGCGGGCCAGCTTGGCGGTCCCGTGGCGCAGGGCGGCCAGTTCGCCGCCCTGGATGTCCATCTTCAGGAAGTCGAGGTCGGGGAGGTCGGCGATGTCGTCGAGCCGCGTGGTGGTGACGGCCAGTTCGCGCTCGACCTGGCCCAGGCGCTCGAAGCCGTTGAAGAAGGCCAGGTGATCGGCGCTGGGCCGGAACAGCGAGGTCATCCCCGACTGCGGGGCGGCCAGGTAGAGGGTGGCGGGGCCGCCGTCGCCCACCACCTGGGGAAAGATCCGCACGCGCTCGCCGTAGAGCTGGCGCAGGGCGTCGTGCTGGCGCGGATCGGCGTCGAAGGCGTTCAGCTGCGCGAGGCCCGCCTCCACCATCTCCCTGTAGACGGGCGTCTCGCCAAGGTCGGCCGCGCCGATGTCGGCCACCTGCAGCGGCCGCTCGAGGGCCAGGAGATCGAAGAGGTCGCGGGTCGCCATGGGCCAGATTGAAGCTGATTCTCGCCCGCCGGGCGGCGCCTTCGCGGCGCCACCCCATCCGCCTGCCGCCCCACGCCGCGACCGTCGAAAAATTCGCCGGCTGAAGTCGATTTGCGAAAGCCCGGTTCGTCGTTCCGATGGCAGGCTGATCAGGGCCGCTCAGGCAGGAGGCAGACGATGCGGGTGATGGTGTTGGTGAAGGCGACCGAGGCGAGCGAGAAGGGCCTATTCGACCCGGCCTGGACCGCGCAGATGATGGCGGCGATGGGCCGGTTCAATGATGAGCTGCGCGAGGCCGGCCTGCTGCTCGCCGTCGACGGGCTGACGCCCTCGTCGCAGGGCAAGCGGGTCGCCTTCGAGGGGCCGCGCCGCACGGTGATGGACGGGCCCTTCGCCGAGACCAAGGAGGTGGTGGCCGGCTTCTGGCTCTGGGAGGTCGCGGACATGGAGGAGGCGGTGGCCTGGGTGAAGCGCTGCCCCAATCCCATGCCGGGGCCGAGCGAGATCGAGATCCGGCCGCTGAACTGAGGGCCGATCCGGGATGAGGCTCCGGCGGGGCGATGGCCTGGCCGATATTGCCTCTCGCCTGAGTTGGATATACATGTGGCATATCCCTGGAGGTTCGCATGGCGCGCACGACGCTGTTTCTGTCCAACCGCTCCCAGGCCGTGCGCCTGTCGAAGGACGTCGCCTTTCCGGAGGACGTGCGCGCCGTCGTGGTTCTGCGTGACGGAAACCGACGGGTGATCGTGCCGGCCGACGCCCTGTGGGACGACTTCTTCGACGCGGCCGGGATCGATCTGGGCGCGCGCGATCAGCCGGCCGCCCAGGTGCGCGACGCGCTCTGATGCTCCGCTACATGCTCGACACCAACCTGTGCATCCGCGTGCTCAGGGATCGGCCGCAATCGGTGCGCGAACGCTTCAACCTCGAGGCCGACGGCCTCTGCATCTCGACGGTCGTGCTCATGGAACTCCTGCATGGGGCGGCGAAGTCGGCCAGGCCGGCGCACAATCGCCAGGGCGTGAAGGCGTTCGCCGCGCGTCTGGAGGTCCTGGCCTATGACAGCGCCGCGGCCGACCACTCCGCCGACATCCGCGCGGCCCTGGAACGACGGGGGCTGCCGATCGGCGGCTACGACCTGATGATCGCCGGCCACGCGCGCAGCCGGGGCCTTGTGGTGGTGACGGGGAACCTGCGGGAGTTCGGGCGTGTCGAGGGTCTTCGCTGCGAAGACTGGTTATCCGGAGCCGCGTGAGGCCGGCGGCCTATCGGCTAGCACCAGCTGGCCTGGTCGGCCTGGGGCTCGCGCAGCAGCTCCTGGATGTTGGCCTCCAGGATGCGGAAACCGACATTGCCGTAGAGCTTCTGGCGGCCCTCGTTGAGCACGAAGCTGGGGCTGCCCTGGAGGCGCAGGGCCTCGGCGTCCTGGTGATCCGAGGCCAGGGCGGCGAAGGCCCGGCCGTCGGCGATCAGGGCCTCGACGCGGGCGATGTCGGCCCCGGCCCGGGCGCCGACCTCGCGCTGGACCTCCCAGGCGGCGATGTCGCGGGCCTCGGCGAAGAAGGCGTGGCGCAGGGCGCGCACCGCGGTCTCGGCGGCGCCCGGCGGGCCGCCGCCGGCCGCCTCGTCCAGCTGCACGGCCTTGAGGAACAGGTGGGCGCCCCAGGAGGAGGCCGGCCGCACGGTCAGCCAGACGGCCGGGTTCAGCTCGACCTCGGGGAAGGCGGCGGCCGATTGGCGCAGGTGGGCGTTGAAGCCCTCATAGCCGCCCTTGTCGCCCCAGGCGGCGGGGATCTTGCGGGCGGTGTCGCCGAACACCGGGCAGAAGCGGTACTCGATCCGCACCCGGTCGCCGAAGGCCCGCCGCAGCGCGTCGAGCCGCAGCTCGGCGATGTAGGCCCAGACGCACAGGACGTCGGAGAAACAGACGATGGGGACGGGGGTCACTGGGATCTTCCTCGCGGCTCTGACCGCCCCGGTATAGCCCACCGCGCGCGGCGGGGCAGGGGGCGGACGCGCGCGTCTCGCTTCAGGCCCGGCAGCGCGACAGCATGATCTCGATGACTTCGGCGCGCCGGGCGGCGATGTTGGCGGGCGCGGCCATGTCGTAGTCGAACAGCCGGCCGAAGGTGTGCCGGTTGCCGACGAAGAAGAAGCTCAACGAGCTGATCGTCAGGTGGAACTGCAGCGGGTCGGCGGCGTCTGCCCGGACCACGCCGGCGGCCACCCCGCGTTCCAGGATCCTGCCGGTGGTGTCGAGGACCAGGCGCCGCTGGGCCGAATGGTCGATGCGGTCGCCGTGGCGACCGAGGTCGAGGTTCTCGGTCATCAGGATCCGCACGACCTGGGGGTTGCGGACGTGGGCGTCGAAGGTGTTTCCGGCCAGGGCGGCGATCGCCTCGAGCGGTTCGAGTGGGTCGTAGTCGAACCCGCCCTCGGCGGAGCGGAAGTCGGCATAGGCGCGCTCCAGGACGGCGGCGTAGAGGCCCTCCTTGCTGCCGAAATAGTAGTAGATCATGTTCTTGCTGGTGGCGGTGCGCGCGGCGATCTCCTCCACCCGCGAGCCGTGCAGGCCCTTGGCCGCCACCTCCTCGGTCGCCACCCGCAGGATCGCATCGCGCGTGGCGTCGGCGTCGCGCAGCTTGCGCCTCGGGGCCGGCGCGCTCTTCAGTCGATGTTCCATGACCGTGATCGTAGCGCGTCCGCTGTGCGCCGCACAATGTACCAACCGGTCAGTTGGCAGTTGATTTGACTAACTGGTCAGTTTAATCGGAGTCGCAACAAGGCGGCATAACGTCGTCATCTCGGGGGAGGAAACGGTTATGACGCATCGTTCCAGCGTGTCTGTGCTTGCTTTGACCATGGCGCTCGCCGGGGCCTCAGGCTCCGCCTTCGCGCAGACCTCGACGACCGGCCCGGTCGTGGAGGAAGTGATCGTCACCGCGCAGAAGCGCTCCGAGCGGCTGCAGTCGGTGCCGGTCTCGATCACGGCCATCGAGGCCAAGACCCTGGACGACCTGGCGATCGACAATGCGCGGGACTTCGTCCAGTTCGCGCCCTCGCTGAACTTCCAGGCCGCCGATGAGGCGCGCCTGTTCAACTTCTCCATCCGCGGCATCGGCACCGAGAGCTTCTCGGTGGGGGTCGAGCCCTCGGTCTCCACCATCGTCGACGGGGTGGTCTACACCCGCGTGGGCTCGGTCTTCGACGGGATCGGCGACCTGGAGCGCGTCGAGGTGCTCAACGGCCCGCAGGGGACACTGCAGGGCAAGAACGCCTCGGCCGGCGCCGTGGTCATCGTCACCAAGGCGCCCAACCGCGAGGCCTTCGAAGGCAGCGCGGAGGTGGGCGTCGCCGAGCACGGCGAGCGCACCGCCAAGCTGACCCTCACCGGCCCGATCAACGACCAGCTCGCCTTCCGGCTGTTCGGCTACTATCTCAAGGAAGAGGGGCTGGTGAAGAACATCGCCACGGGCCAGTCCGTGAACAATGTGGAGTCCTACGGCTTCCGCGGCAAGCTGCTGTACGAGCCGGTGGAGGGGATCAGCTTCACCCTGGCCGGGGACTGGAGCGACCGGGAGGCCGACTGCTGCGGCGAGCCGATCCGGCTCCCCGCCGCCTCGGGCAATGTGACCGCCGCCTTCACCGGCACGCCGGTGGGCCCCGACAACCGCTTGGTCAATTTCAACACCCTGCAGGAGGGCTACCAGAAGAACGCCGGGGTCTCCCTGACCGGGGATATCGAGATCGGCAGCCACACCCTGACGAGCATCACCGCCTATCGCGAGTACAAGGACTTCGCGATCCGCGACCGCGACGGCACCAACGCGCCGTTCACCGGCGTCACGCCCCAGCAGCTGTTCAACGCCACCGTGCCGGGGATCTCGGCGGCCGACGCCCTGACCCGCATGGACGCCCTGCTGCTCAACCCGCTGAGCTTCTCCTGCCGCAACGGGGTCTGCGGCGAGAGCAACAGCCTGGAGAAGAACGACACCTTCAGCCAGGAACTGCGCATCGCCTCGCCGGTCGGCGGGGCGGTCGACTACATCGCGAGCCTCTACTACTACGACGCCAAGACCGAGCGGGACCTGACCATCGCCGGGGTGCGCTCCAACATCGCCGGCAATGTCAGCTTCCCCACGCCCACCACCGTCACGGTCAATCGCGACACGGCCTATGTGCTGGCCGACCTGATCACCAAGGTCCACACGATCAATACGGCGATCTTCGCCAACCTGAACTTCCACCCCACCGAGAAGCTGACCCTGTCGGGCGGGGTGCGCGCCGTGCGCGACCGCCTCGAATGGGATCACGACAAGGTCACCGGCCCGAACGGCGACCACATCGGGGGCCCCGCGAACGTGAACCCGGCCGGGGTCGCCGCGCCCGGCGCCAACGCCGGGACGCCGCAGTTCCACGCCCAGCGCAAGTTCACCGACAGCGCGCTCATGGGCCGGGTGACGGCGAAGTACGAGTTCTCGCCGGAACTGATGACCTATGTCTCCTGGGCCCGCGGCTACAAGGCCCAGGCGGTGGACGCCGACATCTACGTCACCCAGGCCGGCTTCGACGCCAGCCCGGTGGGGCCCGAGACGTCCCGGTCCTGGGAGGCCGGCGTCAAGTCGCAGCTGTTCGACCGTCGCCTGACGGCCAACCTGACCATCTATGACACCACCTTCTTCGGCTACCAGACCTCGTCCTCGGGCACCGACGGCTCGGGCGCCCCGGTGCTGCGGTCGGCCGGCAAGCTCTTCACCAGGGGGATCGAGGGTGAGATCACCCTGCGGCCGATGACCGGGCTGCGGCTGACGGGCAACTTCCTGTTCGCCGACAACAAGTTCGACGACCTGTTCGTGACCCCGACCCTCAACATCAAGGGCGGCGACCCGCTGAACGCGCCCGAGAGCAAGTATGGGCTCACCGGGGTCTACGACTTCGCGGTGGGCGACTGGGGCGTCAACGTCTCGGCCAACTACACCTGGACCGACAAGACGCTGTTCACCAACCTGGCGGACGCCAACAACCCCAACTCCGTCTGGATCCGGCCGTCCTTCGGCGTCGCCAACGCGGCGATCAACCTGACGCCCCCCGGAGAGCGGCTGAAGATCAGCCTCTACGTGAAGAACCTGTTCGACGAGCAGTATGTCGCCGGCCTGCGCCGCATCTCCGGCTCGGTGGGCGGCGCCGGCGCGGTCGCCCAGACCCTGCCGCGGGACTTCGACCGCTACTTCGGCGCCACCGTGCTGGTGAAGTTCTGACGCGACCGGGGAGCGGGGGGCCAGCGATGGACGAGCGAACGCGCGCGATCCGCGCTGGCCTGACCGGCGGCCTGGCGGGCGGGGTGGTGATCTGGATTTACGAGGCCATCGTCTGGGTGGGGGTCCAGCACCTGATGCCGCTCCAGGGCATCCCCCGCAACGGCGCGGGCCTGGTGTTCGGCAAGGGCGTGCAGGAGGCGCTGGGGCCGCTGGCCTATGTCGTCGGAACGGGGATCCATTTCACCTTCGCCCTGGCCTGGGGCATGGCGTTCGCCCTGGTCTGGCCCGGGTTTCGGCGGCGCGGCTGGGAGGCCACGCTGCTGGCCATGGTCTTCGCGGCCCTGATCTGGATCGTGATGCACGTGGCGATCGCGGTGGTGGGCGATGACCATCCGAACTATCTCGACGTGAACGTCATCCTCGGCGGGTTCGTGTCCCACCTCTTCTACACCGTGCCCCTGGCGCTGATCGTCCGGCGGCGCCTGGCGGCCGATGACGCGAGCGGGGCGGCGTGACGCGACTTCGGGTGACGGAAGTTCCGGTCGAGGCGACGGCGCGCATTTCCTCCGCGGCGGCGCTGACCATTCTGGTCTGCTTCCTGCTGAACATGGTCGACGGCATGGACATCCTGGTGATGTCCTATATCGCCCCGGCCCTGCAGAAGGAGTGGGGCGTCAGCCCCGCCGAGCTCTCCATCGTCTTCAGCATCGGCCTGGCGGGCATGGCGCTGGGAGGGCTGGTCCTGGCGCCCCTGGCCGACCGGTTCGGCCGCCGCCGTATGATCCTCATCGCCCTGTCGATCATGACCCTGGCCATGCTGGCCAGCAGCCGCGCCCAGTCGATCGGTCAGCTGGTGCTGCTGCGGTTCTGCGTTGGGACCGGTATCGGCACGGTGCTCGCCAGCATCGCCGCGCTCGCCGCCCGCGCGGCGCCGGAACAGAAGCGGAGCTTCGCGGTCGGCGTGCTCCAGGCGGGCTATCCCCTCGGGGCCATGCTCACCGGCCTCGTCACCGCCTGGGCCCTGCCGCTGTACGGCTGGCGCAACGTGCTGGTGGGAACTGGACTCGTCTCCTCCCTGTTCGTGCCGCTCGTCCTGGCCCTGGTTCCCGCGCAAATCTCCACGGTCGAGCGTCAGGCCCGCACCCGCCTGCGCGAGGTCGTGGCCGGCCCGCGCCTGCCGGCGTCGATGCTGCTGTGGGGCGCGACCATCTGCGGCTTCATGGCGCTCTACTTCATCGCCAGCTGGATCACCAAGCTGGCGATCGAGGCCGGCCTGCCGGAGACCCAGGCGATCCTCGCCAGCGCGGTCTACAACTTCGGCGCCTTCGTCGGCACCGTGGGGATGAGCCTGCTGAGCGCGCGGGTCGACATCCGCACCCTCGCCTGCGTCCTGCTGGTGGCGGCGGCCGGCGCCTTCCTGGTGTTCGGCGGCGTATCCCTGCCGCTCATCGGCGTGCTCGCCGGAGCCTTCGTGATCGGCGTGACCCTGCAGGGCGGCGTCAACGCCCTCTATCCGATCGGCGCTCGGATCTATCCCGACGCGGTCCGCGCCACGGGCATCGGCTGGTCCTCCGGCATCGGCCGGATCGGCGCCTTCACCGGCCCCATGATCGGCGGCTGGGCCCTGAGCCAGCACCTGCCCCTGGTCGCGGTGTTCGGGATGTTCTGCGCGCCGCTGCTGCTGGCGGCGCTTTTGGCGAGGCTGGTGCGGTTCGAATGACCCCGACCTCCCACCGTTGATCTGAAGGACCGAGCCGTCATGGCCCACATCGTCGGTGGCATCGCCACCTCGCACACGCCGACCATCGGCTTCGCCCTGGACCACAACAAGCAGGACGACGCGGTCTGGAAGCCGATCTTCGAGGCCTATGAGCCCATCAAGCGCTGGCTGCGGGAGAAGGCGCCGGACGCCCTGGTGGTGATCTACAACGACCACGTCACCTCCTTCTTCTTCGATCACTATTCCGCCTTCTGCCTGGGCATCGGCGAGTCCTACGAGCCCGCCGATGAGGGAGCCGGCCGCCGCGCCCTGCCGCCCGTTCCGGGCCATGGCGCCCTGGCCCGCCACATCGGTCGCTCGCTGATGGCCGACGAGTTCGACATGTCCTTCTTCCAGGGCAAGCCGCTGGACCACGGCTGCCTCTCGCCGCTGTCGCTGCTGCGCGAGGGCGACGGGCCCTGGCCCGCGGCCATCGTCCCGCTGCAGGTCGGCGTGCTGCAGTTCCCGGCGCCCAGCGCGGCGCGCTGCTACAAGCTCGGCAAGGCCCTGCGCACCGCCATCGAGAGCTTTCCGGAGGACCTCTCCGTCGCCATCGTCGCCACCGGCGGGCTGTCGCACCAGGTCCACGGCGAGCGGGCGGGGTTCAACAACCTGGCCTGGGACAACCAGTTCCTCGACCTGTTCGAGCACGACCCCGAGGCCCTGACGCGGATGACCCAGGCCGAGTACGCCCGGCTCGGGGGTATGGAGAGCGCCGAGGTCATCATGTGGCTGGTCATGCGCGGGGCCTTGTCGGCCTCAGTCAAATGTCTCCACCGCGACGTGTACCTGCCCTCGATGACGGCGATCGGCGCCGCGATCTACGAGAACCAGGCCCAGCCCCTGTCCGCGCGGCAGGCGGCCGAGGCCCGCGCGCGCTCGGGCCACGAACTGGCGGGCGCCGAGACCCTGGAAGGCACCTACCCCTTCGACCTCGACGCCAGCGTGCGCACCTTCCGGCTCAACAGCTTCCTGCACGGCCTGGTGCTTCCGGAGACCCGCGAGGCCTTCCTGTCCGACCCGGAAGCCTGCTTCGAGCGGGCGGGACTCTCGACCGAGGAACGCGACATGGTCCGGCGCCGCGACTTCCGGGCCCTGATCCAGTATGGCGCGATCTTCTTCGTCCTCGAGAAGCTGGCGGCGGTGGTCGGCCTCGGCAACCTGCACGTCTACGCCCACATGCGCGGCGAGACGCTGGAGGCCTTCCAGAAGACCCGGAACGCCAAGATCCTCTACTCGGTGTAGGGCGCCGGGGCTTCTCGGCGGGTCACGTCCCGCACGCAGCCCCGCAGCCAGCGGTGCGCCGGGTCGGCGTCCATCCGGGGGTGCCAGAGCAGGGAGATGGTGATCTCCGGCGGGGTGGCGGGGAGGGGGAAGCTGAACAGGCCTTCGCGCAAGGTGGCGGTGTGGCGCTCCGGAACCGTGGCGACCAGGTCGGAGGCGCGGGCCAGGGCCAGCGCCGCGGAGAAGCCATCGACGACGGTGGCGATCTCGCGGGTCAGGGGGGCCAGGGCCTCGTCGACGGGGCCGGCCTCGGCGCCCCGGCGCGAGACCAGGACATGGCGGGCGCCGGCGTAGCGGGCCGGCGTGATCTCGCCCTCGCTCAGGGGGTGGCCCCCGCGCACCACGCCGATGAAACGGTCGCGGAACAGGGCCTGGGCGCGGATCTCCGGACCCTGGGCCTGGCCGACCACGCCGGTCTCCAGGTCGACCCGGCCGTCGCGCAGGGGGCCGGAGTCGCGGTCGGTCTTGGCCAGGAAGCGCAGGCGCGCGCCGGGCGCCTCGGCCGCGACCCGGGCGATGAGCTCGGGGCCGAAGGTCTCCACGAAGCCCTCGCTGGCGCGCAGAGTGAAGGTGCGGACGAGCCGACTCAGGTCCAGGGCCTGCGCGGGGCGCAGGAGCGCCTGGGCCGCTTCCACCAGCGGGCCGACCTGGTCGCGCAGCTCCAGGGCGCGGGGCGTGGGGACCAAGCCGCGGCCGGCCCGCACCAGCAGGGGATCGCCGGTGGTCTCCCGCAGGCGGGCGAGCGCCCGGCTCATGGCCGAGGGGCTGAGCCGCAGGCGGCGCGCCGCGGCGGCGACGCTGCCCTCCGCCAGCAGGACGTCGAGGGTGACGAGGAGGTTGAGGTCGGTCATGGGCGGGCCTCGCGCGGTTCGGGCGCCAAGTATGGCGTCAGACGCACGAATGAAATGCAAACAGTGCGCGTTCCGCCATATCCGGCCGGGTCCTAGGGTCGCGGCGCTCCCATCCCGGGGCGAAGGCGGCGGAGGTTTCCATGGAACAGGTCATCGAGACGGCGAGGCCCAGGGCGCGGTGGGCCCTGGCGGGCCTGTCGCTCTCCATGCTGATGCCATCCCTGGACACCAGCATCGCCAATGTGGGCCTGCCGACCCTGGCCCGGGCGTTCGGCGCCTCGTTCCAGCAGGCGCAGTGGATCGTGCTGGCCTATCTGCTGGTGCTCACCAGCCTGATCGTCGGCGTCGGGCGGCTGGGGGACCTGCTGGGGCGCCGACGGCTGCTGCTGGCCGGGATCGGCCTGTTCACCGCCGCCTCGCTGCTCTGCGGCCTGGCTCCGACCCTCGAACTGCTGATCGCCGCCCGGGGCGCGCAGGGGCTGGGGGCGGCCATCATGATGGCCCTGACCCTCGCCCTGGTGGGGGAGACGGTTCCGAAGGACCGGACGGGGGCGGCCATGGGACTGCTGGGGACCATGTCGGCGATCGGCACGACGCTCGGGCCATCCCTGGGCGGGGTGCTGATCGCGGGGTTCGGCTGGCGGATGATCTTCCTGATCAACCTGCCGCTGGGGATCGCGAACCTGGTCCTGGCGGCCCGCACCCTGCCGGCCGATCCGCCGCCGGCCCGGGGGGGACGGTTCGACGGGGTGGGCACGGCCCTTCTGGCCCTGACCCTGGGCGCCTACGCCCTGGCCATGACCAGCGGCCGGGAGGGCTTCGGTCCCCTGGCCCTGCTGGCGGCCACCGGCGCGGTCCTCTTCGGCGTCTGGCAGGGCCGGGCCGCCCAGCCCCTGCTGCCGCCGGCGATGTTCCGCCAACCGGGGCTCGCCGCGGGCCTGGCCATGAGCCTGCTGGTGGCCACGGTGATGATGGCGACCCTGGTGGTGGGGCCCTTCTACCTGACGGGCGGCCTGGGGCTGGACGCGGCCCGGGTCGGGCTGGTGATGACGGCCGGACCCCTGGTGGCGGCCCTGAGCGGGGCGCCGGCTGGGCGGCTGGCGGACCGGTTCGGCGCGCCGGTCATGACGCTCGCCGGCCTGGCGGGACTGGCGGGCGGCCTGCTGGCCCTGGCGGTCGCCCCGGCCCGGTTTGGGGCCGGCGGCTATATCGGGGCCATCGGGGTGGTCACCGGCAGCTACGCCCTGTTCCAGGCGGCCAACAACACCGCGATCATGGCCGAGGTCGCGCCCGACCAGCGTGGCGTGATCTCCGGGATGCTCAGCCTGTCGCGCAACCTGGGGCTCATCACCGGAGCCTGCGTCCTGGGGGCGGTGTTCGCCCTGGCCACGGCGGCCAAGGACGTCACCACCGCCTCGCCCCAGGCCCTGGCCGCCGGGATGGGCGCCACCTTCACCGTGGCGGCGGGGCTGGTGGGCGTGGCGTTCGCCGTGGCCCTGGCGGGGCGGCGGCCGGGGCTGGGCGCGCAACGGCTGTCGCCGATCGCACCGCGGCGGGCTAGGTTTGGGGGGCGCCGCCCGGCGCCGAGGTAGAGACGCTTGACCACCCGCCATGGACTGGAGATCCGCGCCGCCGACGCGGTGGACGCGCCCGGGATCGCCGAGTTGCTGGGGGCGCCGGCTTCGGCGGTGACCGCGCGGCTCGAGCGCATGCGGGCCGAGCGCGCCACGGTGCTGCTGGCGGTCGAATGGGGGCCGCCCAGCGGCCTGATCGTGCTGCACGCGCGCCAGGGCCTGCTGGCCGACCGGCCCCAGGGGGCGGTGAGCGCCCTGATGGTGGCGCCCGACGCGCGGCGCCGGGGGATCGGGCGGCTGCTGCTGAAGGCCGCCTCCCAGGCCGCGCGGATGGCCGGCTGCGGCGAACTGGTCCTGGCCGCGCCGCTGGAGGCCGAGAGCCTGGCGGCCTTCTGCCGGGCCACCGGCTTCAGCCCCGTGGAGACCGGGTTCTCAAGACCCCTGCGGAAGGGCGGCTGAAGGCCCCACGCGCAGATCCTGGGCCAGGGCATGATAGCGGGCCGCCTCATCCGGCGGGCCGAAGGTCTCGTAGAGCGTCGCCAGGTTGTGGGCGGCCATGTGACCGCCCCGGCCGCGCACGGCGCCGTCCAGGTGCGGCTGCTCGCCGATCTCCAGGCAGGTCTTCCAGGCGGCCTCGGCGAGCGGCAGGAACTCGCCCACGGCGCGCTCGGGGGCGGCGGTGGCGCACTCCAGATAGAGGTCGCCGGCGGCGAAGTGGAAGTCCGGGGAGAGCGTCCAGGCCAGGGTCTCGGCGCGGACCAGGTCCAGGGCCTCGTCCAGCTGGCCGGCCTCCTTCAGGGCGGTGACGGCGCGGACCACCAGGCTGTGGCGCCAGGGGACGTCGGCGGGGGCCAGGCGCAGGGCCTCGGTGAAGCACAGGGCGGCCTGGGGCGGGCGGCCGCGGACCTGGAGCTCCTTGGCGAGCTGGAACCAGAGATAGGGGTCCTGCGGCTGGTCCCGCAGCTCGGCCATCAGCAGGACCTCGTTGCGGTCGCCCTTGCGCGCCAGGTTCTCGGCGGTGAAGCCGTCGTGGCCCAGGGTGAGCGGCAGGCGGACGCCCTTTTCCGGGCCCACCGGCTGTTCGTGGATGCGGCCCTCGTAACCGACGCCGCGGGGCAGGAGGCGGGGGATCCAGGTCTGGGCCAGGGTGTCGGCGCCGGACTGGTCCAGCCGGTTGTCGCGGCGGATCCAGCCCATGGCGTCGTGGGGCAGGGGACCGGCCAGGCATTCGGCGCCGGCCTCGATCCACTCGTCGGCGTCGAGCACCAGGTTCCAGTCGGCGGGCGACAAGGCGAGCGAGGCGTTGCGGGCGGCGGCGAAATCGTCGACCCAGGCGAAGTCGTGGACCTGGGCGCCGCAGGCCCGGGCGATCTCGGCGGTGGCGTCCACCGAGCCGGTGTCCAGCACGATCATCAGGTCGACGTGGGGCCGCGCGCTGTCGAGCGCCCGGGCGATGCGGTGGGCCTCGTCACGGGCGATCATCACCAGGGCCAGGCGGGTCATCGAAGTCTCCGGCGGAGCGGGGACTTTTCAGCGTTTGTGGTTAACCCCGGCTTACGGCGGGCCCCGCAGGACACCGCGCGGAGTTTCCGCTTGGAGCCTTCGGCGTTTTCAACGATTTGAGGCGGACCGACGTTCGAGGGACTGACAGATGGCTTCCGGCCTCGCCGCGCTGCTGGACGATGTGGCGGGGATCGCCAAGATCGCCGCGGCCTCGGTGGACGATGTGGCCGGGGCGGCCGGCAAAGCCGGGTCCAAGGCCGTGGGCGTGGTGGTGGACGACGCCGCGGTGACCCCGGGCTACGCCATGGGCTTCACCCCTGACCGCGAGCTGCCTATCGTCTGGAAGATCGCGATGGGGTCCCTGCGCAACAAGTTCTTCTTCCTGCTGCCCGGGGCCCTGGCGCTCAGCGCCTTCGCCCCCTGGCTGGTGACGCCCCTGCTGATGCTGGGCGGGTCCTACCTGACCTTCGAGGCCAGCGAGAAGATCCTGGAGGTCTTCCTGCCGCACGAGGCCGGCGACGAGGTGGAGGCGCTGGCGCTCTCCTCCACGGAGCTGGAGGACCAGAAGGTGGCCGGCGCCATCCGCACCGACCTGATCCTGTCGGCGGAGATCATGTTCATCGCGCTCGCCGACGTCGCCGCCCGGCCCCTGGCCCTCCAGGCCGCGGCGCTCGCGCTGGTGGGCCTGCTGCTGACCATCGGGGTCTATGGGGTGGTGGGCCTGCTGGTGAAGATGGACGACATCGGCCTGCACCTGGCCCAGCGGCGCACGCGGGTGGCCCGGGCCCTGGGACGCGGCCTGGTGCGGGCCATGCCGACGGTGCTGGGCGGGCTGTCGACCATCGGCACGGCGGCCATGCTGTGGGTCGGGGGCGGCATCCTGGTCCACGGCCTGGAGCATTTCGGCTGGGACGCCATCCCGCACCTGGTGGAGGGGCTGTCCCACTGGGCGGGCCAGGTCCCCGGGGTCGGCGATATCACCGGCTGGATCGCCTTCGCGGCGGGCTCGGCGGTGGTGGGGCTGATGGTCGGCGCGACGATCGTGGGGATACTGCACCTGGTCCACAAGATCGCGCCGTCCAAGGCCCACTGAGCTCCGGCGGCCGGGGTCAGCGGCGCAGCGGGATTTTCTTGTATTTTCAAACCTGTTCGACCGGTTGGTTGAAGGCCCAATGGACGCCGAAGGGATCGACCAGGGCGCCGTAGTAGTCGCCCCAGAACATGACCTGGGGCTCGGTGATCGCCGTGGCGCCGGCCGCGATGGCCCGCTTCCACCAGACGTCCAGGTCGGGGACGACGAGCTGCATGGTGAAACTGTGGGAGGGCTGGTGGGCGTGGCCGTGCTCGGGGAAGGCGTCGCCGAGCATCAGGGAGCCGCCGTTGATCTCCAGGTGGATGTGCATGAACCGCTTGCCGTCGTCGGCGGGCAGGCGGCGAAGCTCCTTGGCCCCTAAGGCCTTCTGGTAGAAGTCCGACGCCGCGCCGGCGCCCTCGACGCTGAGATAGGGGATTACCCCCTTGAACACGGGATCGATGGTCTGGGTCATATCGGCTCTCCGATGCGCGCGCCCCTGTGGCGCTCTGATCCTAGGACGAACGGGGCGGCGGCGATCCGACAGGGGCCGGCGACTTTCCGCCGCCGGTGGGTTCACAGGGTGGCCAGCACCTCGGCCAGCTGGTCGGCGCACTGGCCCCAGCCCGCATGGAAGCCCATCTGCTCGTGCTGGGCTTTGGCTTCGGCGGTCCAGTGGCGGGCGCGGGCGGTGTATTTCGTCCTGCCGCCCCCAAGGGGCTCGAAGGTGAGCTCGGCCACCATGAAAGGCTGGCCGGTGGGAACCCAGCCGGGACCGAAGGCGTCGGTGGTTACCAGCCGGCGGTTGGGCACGACCTCCAGGACCACGCCGGGGTTGGAGTATTCGGTCCCGTCCTCGGACATCATCAGGGTGTTGAAGACGCCGCCGGGCTTCAGGTCGATCTCTACCTTGGGCGTGGTGAAGGGGCGGGGCGCGAACCACCGCGGCAGGATCGCCGGGTCGGTCCAGGCCTTGAAGACCTTCTCCGGCGGAGCGTCGAAGATGCGTTCGAGGACGAGGTCGTGTTGGGCGTCGGCGGTCATCTGGGGTCTCCCATCGGTGGGCTTGTCGATCTGTCCCTAGGCCGCGCCGGGGCCGTCCTGCTGGAGGCGGTCTAGGTGGAGGCGGATGTGGGCGGCCTCGGCGGGGGTGTTGGCGAGCGCGATGGCGCGGCCGAAGGCCTCGCGGGCCTCGTCCCTGCGGTCGAGCTGCAGCAGGAAGGCGCCCTTGACCCCGAAGAAGTGGAAATAGCCCGCCAACCGCTCGGCCAGGGGCGCAATCATGTCGAGGGCGGCCTGGGCGCCGGCGACCCTGGACACCGCCACGGCGCGGTTGAGCGTGATGACCGGAGAAGGGGTGAGTATCTCCAGGTGGGCGTAGAGCCGGTCGATCTGGGGCCAGTCGGTCTGCGAGGGCGTGGCGGCGCGGGCGTGCAGGGCGGCGATGGCGGCCTGGATCTGGTAGGGACCGGGGCGGCGATGGCGCATGGCCTTGTCGATCAGGGCCAGGCCCTCGGCGATCATGCCGGGGTTCCAGAGGGACCTGTCCTGATCCTCCATCAGGATGATCTCGCCCTCCGCGTCGTAGCGGGCGGCCGAGCGGGCGTGCTGGATCAGCAGCAGGGCGGTCAGGCCCATGACCTCCGGCTCGGCCTGGAACAGGCGCAGCAGCAGGCGGGCCAGCCGGATGGCCTCCTCGCAGAGCGGACTGCGGGCGGCCACCTCGCCGGGGCCGGCGGAATAGCCCTCGTTGAACACCAGGTAGACCATGGCCGCCACGCCCGCGAGACGCTCGGAGCGCTCCACGGCGCCGGGCGCCTCGAAGGGGACGTCGGCGCGGGCGATGCGGCCCTTGGCCCGGGTGATCCGCTGCTCCATGGCGCTCTCGCTTACCAGGAAGGCCCGGGCGATCTGCCTGACCGACAGGCCCGAGACGATGCGCAGGGCCAGGGCGATCTGCTGGGTGGGCGGCAGGTCGGGGTGGCAGCAGATGAACAGCAGCCTCAGGATGTCGTCGCGGTAGTGGGCGCCGTCCAGGCGCTCGGCCAGCGGGCTCTCCACGTCGTCGAGGTCGGAGATCTGGTCCTCGGCGGGCAGGGGGGCCTGGCGGCTCTGGCGGCGGACCTGGTCGATGGCGGCGTTGCGGCCCACCATGATCAGCCAGGCGGCCGGATCGCGGGGCGGGCCGTTCTCCGGCCAGGCCTTCAGCGCCCGCAGACAGGCGTTCTGGAAGGCCTCCTCGGCGGTGTCGAGATCGCGGAAATAGCGCAGCAGGGCGCCGACGGCCTGGGGCCGGGCGGCCGTCATGGCCTGCTCGATCCAGGCCAGGTCGCTCATGAGGCGCCGATCCCCGGCACGCCCGGCAGGAACAGCCGCAGGGGCCGCACCTCATAGCCGCCGCCCGAGGCCGGATTGGCCTTGGTGAGCTGGCGCGCGGTGTCCAGGGCCTCCTCCAGGTCCTTGCAGTCGACGATGTAGAAGCCCAGCAGCTGCTCCTTGGTCTCCACGAAGGGACCGTCGAGGACCAGGCCCTCCTCGCGGCGCAGGGAGGTGGCCGCCGTGGTGGGCATCAGGCGGATGGCGGGACCGAAGCGGCCTTCGTCCATCAGCTTCTGGTGGACCTTGTCCAGGCTCGCCATGACGGCGTCGTCCTCCGCCTGGGTCCAGCCGGTGACGATCTCTTCGGTGTTGTAGCAAAGGATGGCGTAGAGCATCGGAGCGTCCCTGATCGAGGCTAGGACGAACGAGTATGCCCGGGGCCGACAGCGGTTCGAGGAAAAAGCGCGGCCCCTAGTCCCAGGCTCTGCAATCCGGGCGGCGGCGGCAAGCGGGGCGAAATCGAATTCGCGAGGAGGGGACGCGAAAGCCACACCTGGAGTTGCGCGGGCGCCAATTGCGCGAACGCGGGTTGCCGAGCCCTCCGGCGTCTGACGTACTGTCTCCTCCAGTCACCCAACCCGGAGAGCCCCGTGCGCCAAAGCATCATGACCATCGAGAAAGGAACCCCCTATCGACAGGACATGACGCTGCATGCGAACGCTCAACCTCGGGATCCTGGCGCACGTCGACGCCGGAAAGACTAGCCTCACCGAACGCCTGCTCTACGCCGCCGGGGCCATCGCCCAGATGGGCAGCGTGGACGGCGGCGACACCCAGACCGACTCCCTGGCCCAGGAACGCCGCCGGGGCATCACCATCAAGTCCGCCGTGGCGTCCTTCGCCATCGGCGACGTCACGGTCAATCTGATCGACACGCCCGGCCACCCCGACTTCATCGCCGAGGTGGAGCGGGTGCTGAGCGTGCTGGACGGCGCGGTCCTGGTGGTCTCGGCGGTGGAGGGGGTGCAGGCCCAGACCCGGGTGCTGATGCGCGCCCTGCAGCGCCTGGCCATCCCCACCCTGATCTTCGTCAACAAGATCGACCGCCGGGGCGCTCAGGACGCAGTCCTGCTGCGCGCCATGGCCGAGCGGCTGACCCGGGCGATCGTCCCGATGGGCGCGGTCCAGGGGCTGGGCGAACGGCAGGCGGCGGTCACCCCGTTCGGCCCCGAGGATCCGGCCTTCATCGGCCTGCTGGGGGAGCGGCTGGCCGACCACAACGCCGCGATCCTGGCGGCCTATGTGGAGGGCGGGGCGCTGTCCTATCGCGGTTTGCGCAAGGCGCTGGCGGTCCAGACGGGGCGGGCTCAGCTGCATCCGGCGTTCTTCGGCTCGGCCATCACGGGGGCGGGGACCGAGGCCCTGATGGCGGGGATCGCCGAGCTGCTGCCCGCCGCCCGCGGGACGCCCGAGGGACCGGTCTCCGGCGCGGTGTTCAAGGTCGAGCGCGGACCGGCGGGAGAGAAGATCGCCTTCGTCCGCATGTTCTCCGGGACGCTGCGGACGCGGGACCGGGTGACCTTCGGCCGGGGCGGGGAGGGCAAGGTCACCGCGCTCAGTGTCTTCGAGCGCGGCGGCGCGGTTCGGGCCGAGGCCCTGGCCGCCGGGCGGATCGGCAAGGTCTGGGGCCTGGCCGACGTGCGGATCGGCGACGTCATCGGCGAGCCGCGGGCCGGGGCGGCGGTTCGTCACTTCCCGGCGCCGACCCTGGAGACCCTGGTGCGGCCCCTGCGGGCCGCCGACAAGGGGTCGATGCTGGCGGCGCTCGCCCAGCTGGCCGAACAGGACCCGCTGATCGGCCTGCGGCAGGACGATGTGCGCCAGGAGGTCTTCGTCTCCCTCTATGGCGAGGTGCAGAAGGAGGTGATCGCCGAGACCCTGGCGGGAGAGTTCGGGGTGCAGGTGGTCTTCGAGGCCACGACGACCCTGTGCATCGAGCGGGTGGCGGGCGTCGGGTCGGCCGCCGAGATCCTGCGGCAGAAGCCCAATCCCTTCCTGGCCACGGTGGGCTTGCGGATCGAGCCCGGACCGTTGCATTGCGGCGTGGTGTTCGCGCTGGAGGTGGAGTTGGGGTCCATTCCGCTGGCCTTCCACAAGGCGGTGGAGGAGACGGTGCATCGGACCCTGGCCCAGGGGCTGTATGGCTGGCCGGTGACCGACTGCGTGGTGACCATGACCCACTCCGGCTACCAGCCGCGCCAGAGCCACTCCCACGCCACCTTCGACAAGAGCATGTCGAGCACGGCCGGCGACTTCCGCAACCTGACCCCGCTGGTGCTGATGGCGGCCCTGAAGCAGGCCGGATCGGTGGTGTGCGAGCCCATGCAGCGCTTCGAGCTGGAGATCCCCGCCGACACCCTGGGGACCCTGCTGCCGCTGCTGGCGCGGCTGGAGGCGGCGCCGCGGCCGCCGCTCATGCAGGGGGCGGCCTGCCGGCTGGAAGGGGACATCCCGGCGGCGCGGGTCCACGAGCTGCAACAGCGGCTGCCCGGCCTGACCCGTGGGGAGGGGGTGCTGGAGTCGGAGACCGACCACTACCGGCCGGTGCGCGGCGCGCCTCCGACCCGGCGGCGCACCGACCTCGATCCCCTGGACCGGCGGATGTACCTGCTGCGCCTGTCCCGGCCGGACCTGGCGTGGATCGGGGAACCCTAGCGACAAACTCGGATGCGCGCTCCGCGCCCCAGCAAGACACCGTCATCCCGGGCGACCGCAGGGAGACCCGGGACCCAGGGGGATTGAATGCGGCCCCTGGGTCCCGGCTCTCCGCTGCGCTGCGGCCGGGATGACGTGGGAGGCTTGGTGCGCCAGCACGACCTCTGGCCCTGCCTGGCGCCTGCGGGGGGCTTCCTTTCCACGCGGGGCATGTGTCTATGTGGGCGACAACAGGAATTTGGGGATCGGGTATGGCGGACTTCGACGTGGTGATCGTGGGCGCGGGCCTGTCGGGGATCGGCGCGGCCTATCACCTGCAGACCAACTGCCCGGACCGCACCTATGCGATCCTGGAGGGCCGCGAGGCGATCGGCGGCACCTGGGACCTGTTCCGCTATCCGGGCATCCGCTCCGACAGCGACATGTACACCCTGGGCTACGCCTTCAAGCCGTGGACGCAGGCCAAGGCCATCGCCGACGGGCCCTCGATCCTGACCTATATTCGCGAGACCGCCAGCGACCATCGCATCGACCAGCACATCCGCTTCGGGACCCAGGTGAAGAGCGCCGCCTGGTCGACCGAGGACGCCTGCTGGACGGTGCAGGTGGAGACCAACGGCAAGGCCGGCACGGTCAGCGCCAACTTCCTGTTCCTGTGCGGCGGCTATTACAGCTATGCGGGCGGCTATACTCCGGAGTTCCCGGGGGTCGAGCGGTTCAAGGGCGAGCTGGTCCATCCCCAGACGTGGCCGGAAGGCCTCGACCACACCGGCAAGAAGGTGGTGGTGATCGGCTCGGGCGCCACGGCGGTGACCCTGGTGCCGGAGATGGCCAAGACCGCGGCCCACGTCACCATGCTGCAGCGCTCGCCGACCTATGTCGTGGCCGCGCCTGGGGAGGATAAGGCCGCCAACTGGCTGCGCACCAAGCTGCCGGCCAAGCTGGCCTACGCCATCACCCGCTGGCGCAAGGTGCTGTTGGGGATGGTCTTCTACAACTACGCCCGCAAGCAGCCGGCCAAGGTGAAGGCCGGGATCGTCGGCATGGTCCGCAAGGAGCTGGGCCCCGACTACGATGTCGAGACCCACTTCACCCCCAGCTACAATCCCTGGGACCAGCGCATCTGCCTCGTGCCCGACGCCGACCTGTTCGCCGCGATCAGGAGCGGGGCGGCCGAGGTGGTCACCGACCATATCGAGACCTTCACCGAGACGGGGATCAAGCTGACGTCCGGCAAGGTGCTGGAGGCCGACATCGTGGTCTCGGCCACGGGCCTGGTGCTGCAGGCCATGAACGGGCTGAAACTCAGCGTCGACGGCCGCCCGGTCGATCCGGGCAAGACGCTGTCCTACAAGGGCATGATGTACGAGGGCGTGCCGAACCTGGCCTCGGCCTTCGGCTACACCAACGCCTCCTGGACGCTGAAGTGCGACCTGACCTGCGAGTATGTCTGCCGCCTGCTGAACCACATGACCAAGACGGGGAACCGCCAGGTCACGCCGCGCAACACCGACCCCACCATTGGCCAGGTTCCGTGGCTCGACTTCTCCTCGGGCTATGTCCAGCGGGCCATGGCCAGCTTCCCCAAACAGGGGACCAAGGCCCCCTGGAAGCTGCACCAGAACTACGCCCTGGACCTGCTGAACCTGCGTTTCACCAAGATCGAGGACGGGGTGCTGGAGTTCTCCAACAAGGCCGGAAGCAAGGCGCGAAGGTTGGAAGCGGCGTAACTCCGCCCCAAGCTGTCATCCCGGTTTCCGTGGCACGCGGAAGACCGGGACCCATAGACACCGATCCATCCGGCACGCCCCGCGCGTCTGGGTCCTGGACAACGCTTCGCGTTTCCGGGATGACACCCTGGGCTATAGCTCCAGCCGCAATAGCAGCATCGGCTCGCCGTCCTCGACGAACTCGCGCACAGGCTTGAAGCCCACAGCTTTCGAACAGGCCAGCGCCGCCGTGTTGGCCAGGTCGTGGGCGATATAGGCGGTGGTCTGCGCGAAGTGGGGCAGGGCGAGGCCGCGCACATAGGCGTCCAGCATGGCGCGGCCCAGCCCACGGTCGAGGAAGGTCGGCTCGCCGATGTGGAGGTCCAGGCTGATGCCGTCCGTCTGGCCGTCAGCGGCGTCCGGCCAGTCGCGGTTGCGATAGGCCTGCAGGTAGCCGAAGGGGACGTCGTCATCGCAGGCGACGTGGCAGACCAGCGGCTGCTCGCCCCGGACCCGCGGGCCGTATTTGGCGGTGACCTCGTCGAGGCTCATCGGCGTCTTCTGGACGAAGCGCCGGAGGTGGGGCTCCGCCAGCCAGCGGGTCAGCATCCGGAAGTCGGCGGCCGCCAGCGGTCGGAAGGCGATCATGGTTTCAACCGCGCTTCCAACTCATTCATCGTGCTCAGGAAACTCGCCTCCAGATCGACCCCGTAGAGCCGCGCCAGGGTCATCACGCTCCACAGGCAGTCGGCCAGTTCGTGAGCGAGCTTGGTCTTCGCGTCGGGGATGGCGCGCACCCCCTCGGCGGCCTGGACCAGCTTGGCGAGGTCACCGACGTCGCCCATGAAACCCAGGGCGATTTCCTCGCGGCTCCAGGGGCGGCCGTAGCGCTGGGTCTCCAGCTCGGCATAGAGCCGGCGGATCGCCCAGGCGCGGTCGTCGAGGTCCTTGAAGTCGGCCATTTCACCCCCCGGTCGTTTACAGTCGCCCAACGGCCGCCCTAAGGTCGGCCCGCTGGAACGGTTTGAGCAAGCTCCCTCCGGCGCCCTTCCCAAGAAAGCGATGGAGATAGACCCATGATCACGGGCGGCTGCCTGTGTGGCGCGGTGCGCTACGAGATTGACGCCAGACCCCTCGGGGGCGGCCTGTGCCACTGCCGCGACTGCCAGTACCGGTCGGGGGGCGGACCCTCGGCGACGATCGCCCTTCCGCGCGCCGCCTTCCGGCTGACCCGAGGCGCCCTGCGAGAATCCCGGACCCTGGCCGACAGCGGGATCCTGGTCGGACGCTCGTTCTGCGAGGCCTGCGGCACGGGCATCTCGGCCTTCAATCCTAGGGTCGCGGACCTGATCCCGATTAGCGCCGGCAGCCTGGACGACCCTGACCGATTTTCGCCCCACGCTCACGTCTGGCTCCGCTCGGCGCCAGCCTGGCATGCGGTGGACAGGACGCTCCCGTGCTTCGAGGCAGATGCGGGCTGAGGCGCGAAGCTTGATGAGTTCGCGGTCAGGCCGTCGCCAGCAGGGGCACGCCGGCGGCGTTGGCGGCTTCGATCAGGGCCGCGTCTCGGGTCGCCAGGGGCAGGTTGAGGCGCAGGGCCAGTTCCAGATAGGCGGCGTCGTAGGCGGTCAGGCGGTGCGCCTCGGCCAGGGGCGCCGTGGCGCCCCACACCTGGCCCGCCGTCTCGTCGTCGATGACGATTGGCAGGTCCTGCAGGAAGCCGGCGAGCCTGCGGCGCGCCTGGGCGCTGACGCGGCCGCGCCGCTCGGCGTTCAGCAGGCCATTGAGCGCCTCCAGCGGCCAGAGCTGCGGCGCCACGGCCCCGTCCTCGGCGACGCGGTCCAGCAGCGCCATGACCCCGTCGGTCTGCTCATCCTCGAAGCACCAGGCCAGGGCCACGGAGTTGTCGATGACGAAGGTCATCGGCGGCCCTCGCTGATCAGATCCTTGAGGCTCAGGCCGTCCAGGGTCTGACCTTTGCTGGCGTGGCGAAGGCCCGCGGCGGCGGCGCGGGCCTTGGCGCGGCTGAAGCCGGACTCCATGGGCGCCAGCCGGGCGACCGGCTTGCCCCGGCGAGTGATGATCACCTCGCCGCCGGCCTCCACCTCGTCGAGCAGGGCGGAGAGCCCGTTCTTGGCCTCGAAGACACCGACCGTGTGCATCGCCCACTCCTAGCTAGATTGTTAGCTAGCTAACATAGGCGGCCCTTGTCCCTGCGTCGAGGGACATCGCCGTTGCTCCCATCTATGACACCGGTTACCTTGTGGTCGCCAGGAGGCGGAGCCGGCCGTCGTTCTCGTCCATTCCGCCCGGCGACTGGCGGCCTAGAAGCGACCTTCCAAGGACCTGATCATGTTCGAGAAAACCTATCACGCCACCCACCCGGACATGATGAAGGGCGCCGGCAATGACGAGCTGCGGGACCGCTACCTGGTGCAGGACCTGTTCAGCCCCGACACGGTGAGCCTGAACTACAGCCACAATGAGCGCTTCGTGATCGGCGGGGCGGCCCCGGTTTCCAGGCCTGTGAAGCTGCCGGTCCAGAGCGAACCGGCCTCGGCGGCGGGCCATCCGTTCCTGGAGCGGCGCGAGCTGGGCGTGGTGAACGTGGGCGGGGCAGGCCGGATCACCGTCGACGGCCAGGCCTTCGACATGGCGCCCCGCGACGGGCTCTACGTCCCGATGGGGGTGGCGGATGTGACCTTCGAGAGCGTGGATCCGGCAAGCCCGGCGAAGTTCTACCTGGCCTCGACGCCCGCCCATAAGGTCTGCAAGCTGCAGCACATCGCCATCAGCCAGGCCAACCCCCTGGAGCGCGG
>NZ_JAUSLW010000207.1 GCF_030645195.1 Phenylobacterium sp.
GACAACTTTGACCATGGATCAGCACTCCTTGAGTCAGACGATAGCACCGCTCCGTAAACATAGGAATGTGAGCCCGGGCCGAAAGGCCCGGCCCGCGAACCCTATTGCACCTCGGAGACCATGGGTCCCCGGGACAAGCCCGGGGATGACGATGGGGAGGGTCACCGTGGCGCCCGCCGAAGCCCGCCGCCTATTTGATGGCGGTCACCAGCGCGAAGGTGAGCAGTTCGCCGCGGTCGGCTTCGAGCATGGCGATCACGCTGTCTCGGCCGGGCGAGCGTCCGGCCCGGGCCCAGTGCAGCCAGTCGGCCCAGCCGGTCTCCTGCAGCCGGGCCGCGGTGACCGTGACCAGGCCGGTGATCGCCCAATGGAACCGCCACCACTCGGCGGTGTGCCACGCGACCGCCTCCCAGCCGACGCAAGCCTTGATGTGGGCGGGGATTTCGCCGAGGTCGCGGATCTCCTGGCGCATCGCGGGCGTGGCGATGGCGAGCCGCCCGCCGGGCTTCAGGAACCGGGTGATGTAGGCGAGGTAGCTGTCGGCCGTGCCGAAGTACTCGTAGGCGTCGATGCTCACGATCGCGTCGAAGGCGTTGGCCTCGAAGGGGAGCGCGTGGGCTTCGGCCCGGATCGCTTCCACCTGCACCCCCGCCTGGGCGAACGTCGCCGCGGCCTGGGCAGGATCCACCCAGAGATCGGCGGCGACGACGTCGACCCCGAATTCCCGCGCCAGGAACACCGACGTGGCGCCGCGGCCCGAGCCGAGGTCCAGCACCCGCATGCCCGGCTTCAAGGCGAGATCACGCGCCAGGTCCTCCAGCAGCCACAGCGGGTTGGGTCCCATGTCCAGGTCGAGCAGCCAGGCCGCGTCGTACTTGGAGGTCAGGGGGTAGCGGTCGGGCTGGTGGAGTTGACGGGGCATGCCTTGGTGACGGTAGGCGGACGGCGCCAACCTCCGCAACGGGTCGATTGATCATGGATCCCCGGGGCGAGCCGGAGGATGACGATGGGGCGGGGCGGCGTGGCTCGCATGCGGCTTGTCGAAACCCCGTTCCTGTCGCCAGATGAGCTTGACCTTGGGAGGAGCTGTCATGCGCCGTGTCGTCATCGCGTTTTCCGCCGCGTGCCTGCTGGCCGCGCCCGCCTGGGCGGCGGATCGCCTGCTGGATCTGCGGCAGCCGGAGGTGGTGGCCCAGACCCTGCGGGAGGCGGGCTACAAGGCCGAGATGAAGGCCAACAGCAAGGGAGAGCCCTATGTGCTGAGCAGCGCCAACGGCTCGGCGTTCACCGTGGAATTCTACGGCTGTTCGGGGGTGAAGGACTGCCCGTCCTATCAGTTCCGCAGCTGGTACAAGGCCGACCCCCTGTTCACGGCGGGGTTCGCCAATGACTGGAACTGGGAGAACCGCTTCCTGAAGATCGCGATCGACGCCGATGGCGACCTGAACGAGTACATGGACTTCAGCGCCATCGGGAAGACCACCTACGCCAACTTCGTCGACAGCCTCGACTGGTACGAGACGATGGACGCCGACCTGACCCGGTTCATCGAGGAGCGGCGCAAGGCGGTGGCGGGGAAGTAGCGGTGGGCGATCCTCCCCCAGGCCGATGTGGGGGAGGTGGCGCGGACCGCAGGTCCGTGCCGGAGGGGGATCGACGTCGTCGACAATCTTTCGGCCCTAAAACAAGGGTCAAAGTCCCCCTCAGGCGCTTCGCGCCAGCTCCCCCAGAGGGGGAGCATCTGTGGGGCGTCAGATCTGTGGGGGGCGGGCATGGAGGCGCCGGCGCGGACGCGGCGATTTGCGAAGGAGCTCCGGCGCACGATGAGCCTTCCGGAGGTCCTGCTGTGGGTTCAGATCAAGGGGCGGAAGCTGGACGGACTGCAGTTCCGAAAACAGCATCCTATCGGCCCCTACATCCTGGATTTCTACTGCGAACGGGCGAAGCTCTGCATCGAGATCGACGGCGCAAGCCACGGAACCGAAGACCGGCCGGAGCGTGACGCGCGACGGGACAGCTGGCTCGCTGAGCAGGGGGTGCGAACCCTGAGATTGAGGGCGGGCTACGTGCTGGAAGAGATGGACGGGGTGCTGTCGATGGTCCGCCAAGCGGCGAAGGGCGAGCTTCTGGACCCTTAGATCCTCCCCCAGCGCGCAGCGCGGTTTGGGGGAGGTGGATCGGCGCGAAGCGTCGAGACGGAGGGGGCGGCCGGCAGGGCGCCGGGAAACAAGAGTCAAAATCCCCCTCAGTCAGCCTGCGGCTGACAGCTCCCCCAGAGCGGGAGCATCCGCTCACCGTCATCCCGGCCGC
The DNA here is from genome assembly GCF_030645195.1 of Phenylobacterium sp. GTDB lineage: Bacteria > Pseudomonadota > Alphaproteobacteria > Caulobacterales > Caulobacteraceae > Phenylobacterium. Next base: position 2,311 of record NZ_JAUSLW010000207.1, read on the forward strand.
AGCGAAGCGGAGAGCCGGGATGACGGCTTCGCCGTCCCCTCAGTGCGGTTTCTTCACCACCTTGAACACCGCGTTGGCCCGCGCGCAGGGCTCGCCGTCGGCGGTGACGAAGGCCTGGGCGAAGCAGAGGGAATTGCCGGGTTTGACGAAGATGGTGTCGAACTCCAGCCACTGGCCGGTGCGGGCGACAGCCAGGAAGTCGACGGTGAGGTTCACCGTCACCAGGCTGGCGCCGGCGCCCAGGACCTGGCCGCAGGACAGGCCCATGGCGTTGTCGGCCAGCGCGGTGATCAGGCCGCCGTGGACGAAGCCGCGGCTGTTGGTGTGGGCGGCGCTGGCCGGCAGGCCCAGGACCACCGCGCCCTCGGTGCGGCGGCTGTAGAGGGGCTCCCAGGGCGCGGTCAGCGGGCTCTGGCGGTCATGCCGCGCAAAGCCCGTCGGAATGCTGCAGGTCTCCATCACGCCGCCGCCGTGACGCGATGCAGGCCTTCCAGCGTCATGGCGCAGGCCCGGGCCGCCTCGGCGCCCTTGGTGACGAAGTGCTCGGCGAAGAAGGCCTGGTGGATGTCGTGCTCATGGAAGTGGTGCGGGGTGAGGACGACCGAGAACATCGGCACCTCGGTGGCCAGCTGCACCTGCATCAGGGCGGAGACCACGGTCTCGGCGACGAACTCGTGGCGGTAGATGCCGCCGTCCACCACCAGGGCGCAGCCGACGACGGCGGCGTACTTGGCGGTCTTGGCGAGCGTCTGGGCGTGGAGCGGGATCTCGAAGGCGCCGGGGGTCTCGTAGACGTCGATCATCGCCTCGGGGAAACCGAGTTTCGCCATCTCGGCCAGGAAGCCCTTGCGGGCCTGATCGACGATCTGATGGTGCCAGGACGACTGGACAAAGGCGATGCGGGCCGGGCGATAGGCGCCGTGAGCGGTGGGCAGTTCGTGGGTGACTTGGGTGGTGTGGGTCATGGTCGTTTCCCTAGGGTGGGTGAACCACGACTCAGGGAGACACCCGCGCCCCGCCGGACTCCACGCGTGAACGCGCGGCGGCAGACCACGGGTGGTTCTCATAACCGGACTCTAACCGTCGGCCCCGGGATCGCACCGGTGTCTGCTGTCCCTGGAGGGTTTGAGGCCCGCCAGGCGCCCGCGGGCTCGTCCGGCCGCCCCCTGGAGAGGGAAGGCCGGCATTACCGCCGGTGGGGACTTTCACCCCGCCCTGAGAACGCGTCCGCCGGAACAGCCCGGCGATGGGATCAGGCTAGACCCAAAGGCCGCGTTCAAACAAGCGTTTTGATTGGGGCGGGGCTAGGGTCCGGGACGTGCGGCGGGTAGGGTCGCGCCGGTCCAGATTCTCCCTATCTCGTGAGCGCCCATGTTCGAACGGCTGATCGCCTTCCAAGCCCAGCACCAGCCGCAGGGCCTGGCCATCGCCTCGGCCTGGGACCGGTTCACCTATCGGCAGATGGCCGACGACATTCGGCGCTGCGCGGCCTGGGCCGCCGAGCTGAAGCTGCCGTGGGGGTCGCGGGCCCTGCTGGCCGTGCCCCATCCCTATCTGCACTGGGTGCTGACCTTCGGCCTGGAGACCGCCGGGGTGATCACCGCGGCCGCCAGCCCCCTGCGCGGGGTGGCCGACGACCTGCGGCTGATCGGGGCCCATGTGCTGTTCGCCCGCGACGTTCCCGACAACGCCCTGGGGGTGCCGGTCCACCGGATCGACCAGGCCTGGCTGGACGGCCTGCAGCACTATTCCCCCATCTGGGCCGGCGACCGGCCGCGGCGCGGCGAGGACGGCTTCCGCATCCTGGCCACTTCGGGGACGACGGGAGAGGTCAAGAAGGTCCTGCTGACCCGGGCGATGATGGACCGCCGGGTGGCCGAGACCGCCGTGACCCAGGTCTTCGCCCCGGCCCGCAGTCCGCGGGGGATCTCCGACATCGGGGTGGGGTCGCTGGCGGGGATCCAGCTGGCCTTCCTGTGCTGGACGCGGGCCGGGACCCTGTGCAGCCACGATCCGCGCGGGACCTGGGCCCAGACCCTGAAGGACCTGGAGATCGACCTGATGATCACCTCGCCCTATCACCTGCAGGTGCTGCTGCGCAGCCTGCCCGACGACTACGCCCCCGACCCCGAGCTGATCGTCGGCATCGCCGGCGGCTCGCTGTCCAAGCCGCTGGCGCAGGAATGCCGGCGCCGGCTGTCGCCCTACATCATCCTGACCTATGGGGCGACGGAGACCGGCAGCGTCACGGTGGGCCATGTCGACAGCCTGGAGGGCGCCGAGGACTCCGCGGGCTATCTCAACCCCTGGGCCAGGGTGGAGGTGCTGGACGACGCCGGGATGCCGCTGCCGCCGGGCAGGATCGGCGAGCTGCGGATCGGCGGCGACCAGGTGGTGGAGGGCTATCTGGACGATCCCGTGGGCACGGCGGAATTCTTCAAGGACGGCTGGTTCTATCCCCGCGACGTCGGCGTGCTGACGGCGGAGGGGCGGTTGCAGGTGCTGGGGCGGGTGGACGACCTGATGAACATCGGCGGCGCCAAGGTGGTGGCCTCCAAGCTGGAGGGCCTGGTCCTGAGGCTGCCCGGAATCCTCGACGCCGCGGCCTTCGCCGCCCCCGACGAACAGGGGCTGGACGCGCCGCACGTGGCCTATGTCTGCGAGGCGGGCTTCGACATCGCGCCCCTCGAGGCGATCTTCACCGACACCCTGAAGCGGCCGCCGCGGCTGATGCGGCTCGACGCCATCCCGCGCAACCTGATGGGCAAGATCCAGCGCAATACCCTGCGCGACCTGGTGGTGGCCGCCGCCTGAGCGGCGCCGGGCGACGGTGCGCGGGGGGCTTGCGCGGGGCGGCGGCTGCGCCCTAACTCCCCCCGCACGGGGCCGGGTTGGGGGAACTCGGCGGTGACGGGGGCGTTGTTGCGTCATCGCGGGTGACACCCTGTGGCGCACCGGGATGAGATGGCGAAACCGAGTAATTCCAGCACGTCCCCGAGCGACGACGGCCGCTATCGGCTGCTGGTCGACGCCATAACCGACTACGCCATCTACATGCTGGACCCCACCGGCCGGGTCACCAGCTGGAACCCGGGCGCGCGTCGGTTCAAGGGCTATGAGGCCGCCGAGATCATCGGCCAGTCCTTCACCCGCTTCTACAGCCAGGCCGACCAGGAGGCCGGGGTTCCGCAACGGGCCCTGGCCACCGCGGCGGCGACCGGCCGCTTCGAGAGCGAGGGCTGGCGGGTCCGCAAGGACGGCGGCCGGTTCTGGGCCCACGTGGTGATCGACGCCATCCGCGACCCGACCGGCCAGCTCATCGGCTTCGCCAAGATCACCTGCGACCTCACCGAGCGGAAGATCGCCCAGGAGAGTCTGAAGCGCAGCGAGGAGCAGTTCCGGCTGCTGGTCCAGGGGGTTACCGACTACGCCATCTACATGCTGGACCGCGGCGGGCTGGTGAGCAGCTGGAATGCCGGGGCCCAGCGGATCAAGGGCTACCTGCCCGACGAGATCATCGGCGAGCATTTCAGCGCCTTCTACACCGAGCACGACCGCGCCGCCGGGGAGCCGCAGGCGGCGCTGGCGACCGCCGCCGCCGAGGGCCGCTTCGAGAAGGAGGGCTGGCGGGTGCGCAAGGACGGCGCCCGGTTCTGGGCCCACGTGGTGATCGACGCCATCCGCGACGAGGAAGGCGCGGTGATCGGCTATGCGAAGATCACCCGCGACATCACCGAGCGCCGGGACGCCCAGCGCGCCCTGGACCAGGCCCGCCAGGCCCTGCTGCAGTCCCAGAAGCTGGACGCCATCGGCCAGCTCACCGGGGGCGTGGCGCACGACTTCAACAACCTGCTGATGGCGGTGATGGGCAGCCTGGAGCTGCTGAAGAAGCGGCTGCCGGAGGATCCCAAGGCGCTGGCCCTGCTGGAGAACGCGGTCCACGGCGCCCAGCGCGGCGCGGCCCTGACCCAGCGGATGCTGGCCTTCGCCCGCAAGCAGGACCTGAAGCTGGAGGGGGTGGACCTGCCGGCCCTGGTGGGGGGCATGACCGGCCTGCTGGAGCGGTCGCTGGGCCCCGACATCGAGCTGACCTCGCGCTTCCCGCCCGGCCTGCCACCGGTGCTGACCGACGCCAACCAGCTGGAGACGGTGCTGCTGAACCTGGTGGTCAACGCCCGCGACGCCATGCCCGAGGGCGGGCGGATCACCATCAAGGCCGCCGAGCAGACCCTGGGGCCGGCCTCGGAGGTGGGGCTGCCGGCCGGCGCCTATGTGCGGCTGGCGGTGACCGACACCGGAACCGGGATGGACGAGGACACGCTCGCCCGGGCCGCCGAGCCTTTCTACACCACCAAGGGGGTGGGCAAGGGGACGGGCCTGGGCCTGCCGATGGTCTACGGCCTGGCCGAGCAGTCGGGCGGACGCCTGGTGCTCAACAGCCGGCCGGGGCACGGCACCCAGGTGGAGCTGTGGCTGCGGCGGGCCGACGCCCTGGCGCCGCCCGGCGCCCCCGAAACGCCCCCCTCGGCCGAGGATGCGTGGTCGCGGTCCCTGGTGGTGCTGGCGGTGGACGACGACGGCCTGGTGCTGATGAACACCGTGGCCATGCTGGAGGACCTGGGGCACCGGGCCATCCCGGTCTGCTCGGGCTTCGAGGCCCTGCAGGCGCTGGGCGAGCACCCGGTGGACCTGGTGATCACCGACCACGCCATGCCGCAGATGACCGGCCTGCAGTTGCTGGAGGAGATCCGCGCCCGCCACCCGGACCTGCCCATCGTGCTGGCCACCGGCTATGCCGAGTTGCCGCCGGGGGCGGGGGAGGACGTGCCGAGGCTCGCCAAGCCCTACAGCCAGGCGCAGCTCGCCCGGCTGCTGCGCGGCCTGACGCGCGCGCGCGATCCCGCCTGAGCTAGGCTCGCTTGTTGAGGGTGATGGCGCTGGCCGAGCCGGGGGCCGACGGGGCGGCCTTGGGGCCGTAGCCGGCGCCGGTGTTGCGCTGGGCGGCGACCTCGTTGGCGATGGTCTGGACCAGGCCCTCGGTGACCGTGCGGGCGGCGTCCAGCGCGCGGCCCTGGCGGGCCAGCACGCTGTCGAAGGCCTCGGTGGCGCGGATCAGCCGGGTGCGCTGGGCCAGCGGGGCGGCGGCCACCATGGTGGGGTCGGCGCGGACGCGGGCGGACTCGTGGCGGTAGATATTGGCCAGCCGCGAGGTCTCCTCGATGAGGGCCATGGCGTCCTGGGGTCGGTGCTGCTCGAAGGCCTGGGCCTCCTGCAGGATCAGCTCGGTGAGGCGCTCGGTGAGGATCACCAGCTGCTCGACGCGATCGGCGGCGTCCATGGCGGAAAGGGCCATCGTGATTTCCTAACTCAAACCTTGAAGCTTCAGCATTTCCTTGGCGACGTCGTCGGAGATGCCGAGGCCGCCGGACTTCACGACCTGCTTGGCCATGGCCTCCGTCATGAAGGACTTGAACGCGTCCTCGCCGTGACCGCCGCCGAAGGGCTCGGAGATGTTCACGTCCTTGAACATCGACCCCAGCATCACCGAGAGGAAGGAGCTCTCGAAGTCCTTGGCGGTCTGGGCGATCTGGCCGCGCTTGGACAGTTCGGCCGCGCTCATGGGCGCAGGCGAGGGCGGCAGGTTCACGGCGGGGGCGGCGATGTCGGCCATCACATGACCTCGATGTCGGCTTGCAGGGCGCCGGCGGCCTTGATGGCCTGCAGGATGGAGATCATGTCGCGCGGCGTGACGCCGAGCGCGTTGAGGCCGGCCACCAGGGTGGCGAGGGACGCGCCCTCGCGCAGGGTGATCAGCTTCTTGCCCTTCTCCTCGTCGACCGAGACGGCCGACTGCGGGACGGTGGTGGTGCGGCCCTGGCTGAAGGGGGCGGGCTGGCTGACGGCGGGGCTTTCCTGGACGGTGATGGTCAGGTTGCCCTGGGCGATGGCGACGGTGGAGATGCGCACGTTCTCGCCCATGACCACCACCCCGGCCACCTCGTCGATCACCACCTTGGCGGCGTCGTCGGGATCGACGGTGAGGTTCTCGATCTGGGAGATGAAGCCCACCATGTTCGTGCCCGGCGCGGGCTGGATGGTGACGATGGTGGGGTTGTCGGCCCGGGCGCAGCCGGGGAACTTGGCGTTGATCACGTCGGCGATGCGCTTGGCCGTGGTGAAGTCGGGATTGCGCAGGGTCATGCGCAGCTGGGCCATGCTGGCCAGCTGGAAGCCGATCTCGCGCTCGACGATGGCGCCCGAGGCGATGCGGCCGGCGGTGGGGACGCCCTTGGAGATCGAGGAGCCGGAGGCGCCGCCGGCGGAGACCGAGCCGGTCTGCACCGTGCCCTGGCCCACGGCGTAGGCCTGGCCGTCGGCGCCCAGCAGCGGGGTCACCAGCAGGGTGCCGCCCTGCAGGCTCTTGGCGTCGCCCAGCGCCGAGACGCTGGCGTCGATGGGGGAGCCGGTGGCCACGAAGGCCGGCAGCTTGGCGGTGACCATGACGGCCGCCACGTTCTTGGTGTTGAGGTTGGCGTCGCGGGTGTTGACCCCCAGACGCTCCAGCATGGCTTCCAGGGACTGCTTGGTGAAGGGGGCGTTGCGCAGGCTGTCGCCCGTGCCGTTCAGGCCCACCACCAGGCCGTAGCCCACCAGCATGTTCTCGCGGACGCCCTCGAACTCAACGATGTCCTTGATCCGCGACCGCGCGAAGGACGGGCCGGCGGCCAGGGCCGCGGCGAGCAGGACGGCGCTGAAGAGGCGAAGCGGTCGACGCATGAAACCCCGGGGGCGAACGGAAATAGGCTCTCCTCGCCCTTGCGACGGACGTGCCAGATGGGCTTCCAAGAAAACCCCAAGGATTCCAGTGGTTGAGCCGGAAGTCGGCGCGGCAGGCCGCGGCGCGGCGGCAGAATTTGCCCGGCATTAACCATACCCTAAGCATGCCGGGGCGATGACTGAGGGCGAAGCGTCAGGTCAAGAGTTCGACTCACCCATGAAGGTCAACGGAACAAGCGGCGTTGGATCGGCGAGCGGGCCTGGAAAGGCGCGGGCGGCCGGCGACGGCGCGGGCTTCCGACTGCCCACCGCCGAGGCGGCCCCGGCGCCGGCCCAGTTGGCGCGGGCCTCGGGCCTGTCGGGCGTCATGAACGTGGACGCCATCCTAGCGTTGCAGGAGATGGGCGGCCCGCTGGAGCGCAAGCGCCGCGCCGTGCGCCGCGCGGGCCGGATTCTGGATGTTCTCGATGATGTGAAGGTGAGCCTGCTGTCGGGGGAGATGTCCGCCGACCAGCTCGATCGCCTGCGAATCGCCATCCGCGACGAGCGGGAAGGCACCGAGGACGTTGGCCTGGAAGGCGTTCTAAACGAGATCGAAACCCGGGCCGCCGTTGAGTTGGCCAAACTTGAGTGCGCGAAGGCTGCGGCTTAATCGTCCGCGACGAGCGAGCCGCGTTGTATCGTGAATTCGTTTTGGTATAAGCGGCCCGCGTGTCTAAGGGGCGTTACTCCAGGGGGCGTGAGGCGTAAATGAGCACAGCCGCAGTGATGGCTGACAAGCCGGGCTATCAACCTTCCGAGGATGAGCCCTTCATGAACGAGCGTCAGCTTGACTACTTCAAGCAGAAGCTCAACGCGTGGAAAGAGGACATCCTGCGGGAATCCCGCGAGACTCTCGTCCACCTGCAAAGCGAAACCGAGAACCATCCGGACCTGGCGGACCGGGCGACGTCGGAGACCGACCGAGCCCTGGAACTCCGGACCCGCGATCGCCAGCGTAAGTTGATCTCCAAGATCGACGAAGCGCTGCGTCGGATCGAGGACGGTTCCTACGGCTATTGCGAGGACACCGGCGAGCCCATCGGGGTCGCCCGTCTCGACGCGCGGCCGATCGCCACCCTCAGCCTCGAGGCGCAGGAACGCCACGAGCGCCGGGAACGCGTTCACCGCGACGACTAGGCGGGGGGCTCTGACGAGCCTGGGTCGCGACTGACCTATCCTTCTCCCCTTGGGGGAGAAGGTGGCGCGCGCAGGCGCGCCGGGATCACGGCGCCCGTCATCCCGGGCGACCCGCAGGGGAGACCCGGGACCCAGGGGGATTGATTGCGGCCCCTGGGTCCCGGGTCTCCGCTTCGCTGCGGCCGGGATGACGTGATGGGCAAGCGAATTAGTTAAATCAGGCCCTTAGCCTCCGAAGCTGCTCTTCAGGAACCGGTGGAAGCGCCAGAGGCAGGCCTCCAGGTGGCTAAGCGGTCCCGGCGCGTACAGCGGGCTGGCGACCCCCCTCTGCGCGCCCTCGCAGGCCGGGATGTCCTCGGCGTGGATGGCCATGACCTGGTCGCGGTAATAGGCGACCATCTCCGGGCTGGCGGCGAAGTCCGGCCGCGTCAGCAGGTGGATGTTGAGGCGGAAGCCCTCGTGGGTGATGGTCTCCAGCTCGTACCAGACCCCCAGGGGCTCGGGGCCCTCGGTGAAGAACATCAGGGTCAGCGGGAAGATCGCGGCCACCACGAAGGGACCGTGGCTGTCGTCGGCGGGCGGGTTCTCCAGCACCGTGAACAGATCGCCGCCCAGGCCCTCATAGGTTCCGAGCCCCGGATTGCTCTGCTGCAGGCTGCCGGCGTGGGGGCCGATGTGGTGGTAGGACTCCAGGAAGTTCTCCACCATCAGTTTCCAATTCCAGGGCGACTCCAGGCTGATGATGTCGGCGGTCACCAGGCTGGCCGGGTCGATGGCCGCCAGACGCTGCGCCAGGGGCGCGACCTGGGGCGCGAGCGGCGCGGCCTGGCCATCAAGATTGGCGAAGATCCAGCCGCCCCAATGAGCGGTGGCGATGGCGGGGAGGGCGCACTGGTCGCGGTCGAAGGCGTCGGAGCGCTCCATGCCCGGGGCGGCGACCAGGCGGCCGTCCAGGCCGTAGCGCCACAGGTGGTAGGGGCAGGTCAGAGCCTTGGCGACGCCCGAACCCTCCACCACCGGCATGCCCCGGTGACGGCAGACGCGGGACAGGACGTGGATCTGCCCGCCGGTGTCGCGGGTGACCACCAGGGGAACGCCGGCCACATCGACCGAGCGGTAGGCGCCGGGCTGCGCCAGCGCGCTCTCGCGGGCGACGGGCAGCCAGCCGGTGCGGAATACCCGCGCCTGCTCGGCCTCGAACACCGCCGGGTCGGCGAAGGCCTGCCGCGGCAGGGCCATGGCGCGGGGGAGGGTGTCGGACACCCCGGCATAGGCGTCGGCGGCGGGATCGGACATGGTGGTCTCCTGGGTCGCTGGCGGCGATTCCATGCCACGGCTGACGTTGGGGCCGTCCAGGGCCCAGAGCGTGATCCGCTCCGATTGGATCGGAGCGGCGCTCCAGGTTCTTGCTTGGTCGCGCAATTTTCCGGCGAACCGGCGTCCACTTCGTCGGATTGCGCTCTAGCTTTCCGGGGTGGCGAGCGGCGGGCGGCGCGGCTACATGACGAGGCATGACCCATCGTCTCGTCATCGCCGCCATCCAGGCCAATCCCACCGTGGGGGCCATCGCCGCCAACGAGGCCCTCGCCCGCGAGCGGCTGGCGCAGGCCCACGCGGCCGGGGCCGACATCGCCCTGTTCTCCGAACTGTTCCTGACCGGCTATCCCCCCGAGGACCTGGCCCTGAAGCCCGCCCTGTGGGCCGCGGGCAAGGCCGCCGTCGAGCGGTTGGCGCTCGCCACCAAGGACAGCTGCGCGGCCCTGGTGGGGCTGATCTGGCCCGCCGAGCACCGCGGCGCCAAGCCGCGCAACGCGCTGGCCTTCCTGGCCGAGGGCGAGATCAAGGGCGTGGCCTTCAAGTGCGACCTGCCCAACTACGGGGTGTTCGACGAGAAGCGGGTGTTCGAGCCGGGCCTGGGCCCGTCGATCTTCGAATGGAAAGGCGTCAAGTTCGGGGTCCCGATCTGCGAGGACATCTGGGCGCCGGGCGTCTGCGCCGACCTCAAGGCCAAGGGCGCCGAGATCCTGCTGGTCCCCAACGGCTCGCCCTTCCGCCGCCTGGCCGAGACCGAGCGGATGGACGTGGCCACGGCCCGTGTGGCCGAGACCGGCCTGCCGCTGGTCTATGTCAACGAGGTGGGCGGCCAGGACGAACTGGTCTTCGACGGCGGCTCCTTCGCCCTGTCGGCCCGCGGCGAGGTGGTGATGCGCCTGCCGATGTTCGAGGAGCACCTGGCGATCAGCGTCTGGGAGAAGGCCGACGACGGGGTCTGGATCTGCGTCGAGGCGCCGATGCTGGACTGGGTGTCGGGCCCCGAGGAAGTCTACCGGGCCATGGTGCTGGGCCTGAGGGACTATGTGAACAAGTCCGGCTTCCCCGGTGTTCTGCTTGGACTTTCCGGCGGGGTGGACTCCGCCATCGTCGCGGTGGTGGCCGCCGACGCGCTCGGCCCCGACCGGGTGCGCTGCTTCATGCTGCCGTCGCGCTACACCAGCCAGGACAGCCTGGACGACGCCGCGGGCTGCGCGCAGCGCCTGGGGGTGCGGCTTGACGAGATCGCCATCTCGCCGGCGGTGGACGCCTTCGCGCAGATGCTGACCCCGCACTTCGGCAACCGGCCGCCGGACCTGACCGAGGAGAACATCCAGGCCCGGACCCGGGGCCTGGCCCTGATGGCGCTCTCCAACAAGCTGGGCTCCATGCTGCTGACCACCGGCAACAAGAGCGAGATGGCGGTGGGCTACGCCACCCTCTACGGCGACATGTGCGGCGGCTTCAACGTGCTGAAGGACGTCTACAAGACGCAGGTCTACGCCGTCTGCGAATGGCGCAACGCCCACGATCCCTTCGGGGTGGCCGTCTCGCCGATCCCCGAGCGGATCCTCACCAAGGCGCCCTCGGCCGAACTGCGGCCCGACCAGAAGGACCAGGACAGCCTGCCAGAATACGCCGAGCTGGACGCCATCCTGCATGGCCTGGTGGAGGAGGAGGCGACCCTGGACGAGATCGTCGCCCGCGGCCATGCGCCGGCCACCGTCGAGCGGGTGCAGCGCCTGCTGTACAATTCCGAATACAAGCGCCGGCAGGCCGCGCCCGGCGTGAAGATCGGGGCCCGCGCCTTCGGCCGCGACCGGCGCTATCCCATCGTCAACGGCTTCCGGGACGTGGTGACGAAATAGGACTCAGGTCCTCCCCCAGCGCGGAGCGCGGTTTGGGGGAGGTGGCGCGCGTCGATAGATGCGTGACGGAGGGGGCGCACACCCGCAAACAAGGGTCAAAGTCCCCTTCAGTCAGCTTCGCTGACAGCTCCCCCAAAGGGGGAGCATCTGGACCGCGCCGCGTTCCGCCGCCGAACCTGCGGTTGAATTCGCAAGCTCTGCTGTTATCGTCGGGGTTAACGAATTCGGGGCTCAAGACCATGGACTTCAGGATCATCGCCCGAGGGCTGGCCTGCGCGGCCCTGCTGCTGACCGCCGGCTGCGCCACCACCGTGGGCATCAGCGCCCGCTTCCCGGCCCGCTACGCCGAGACCACCGACATCCGCCGCATCGCGGTGGCGGGCTTCGACGGCTATGGCGGGCCCGAGTTCCAGTCGGCCCTGCAGGCCGAGCTGTTCTCCGCCACCTTCGACGGGCGGCCCTATTTCACGGTGGTGGCCACCGGCGGTCCGCGCGATCCCAGCGCCATCGGTCCCTATGGCCGTTCGGTGGGCGCCCAAGGCGTGATCTACGGCACGGTCGGCACCGACTTCAACACCTCGACCTACCAGGGCAGCGAGAGCCGCTGCGTCCGCTGGGACGGGGACAAATGTAAGGAATACAAGTCCTTCCCCGTGCCCTGCTGGCGCCGGAGCGTGGACCTGATGGTGACGCCGAGCCTGGTGAGCGTGGCCAATGGCCGGGTGGTCTATTCCAGCCAGAAGCGGGCGCGGCGGGAGACCTCCTGGTGCGCGCCCCAGACCCCGTCGACCGGCGACCTGGCCCTGGTGACCGACGCCCAGCGGGAGATCCTGGCCGACATCCGCCGCGACATCGCCCCCTACAACACCACCCTCGACGCCACCCTGAAGACCAAGGGCGTGGGCCTGTCGCCCGAGATCAAGCCCACCTTCACCGCCGCGGTGAAGGCCGCCTCGGGCGGGAACATGGGGGAGGCCTGCCGCCTGTGGGGCAGCGTCAACACCGCCGCGCCCGGCAACCTGGACACGATCTACGACCTGGGGGTCTGCGCCGAGAGCAACGGCGACTATGTGCGGGCGCTCGCCCTCTATCGCCAGGCCCAGGGCCTGGCCCCGGCGCCGGACAGCACCATCGCCGGCGCCATCGCCCGCGCCGACGACCTGCAACGGGCCAAGGCGGCCCTGGCGCGCAGCCGGAAGTAGGCG
>NZ_JAUSLW010000208.1 GCF_030645195.1 Phenylobacterium sp.
GCCAAGAAGCATGAGGGGATCAGCTTCATGCTGATCGACATGCACCAGAAGGCCATCGATCCGCGGCCCATCGGCCTGATCGCCGGGGCCTCGCCCTTCTGCGAGACCTTCTTCACCGACGCGCGGGCCGAGAAGGACGGATTGCTGGGCCCGCTGAACGGCGGCTGGACGGTGGGCAAGCGCCTGCTGCAGCACGAGCGGGCCAGCCAGACAGGCGCCTCCAACGGCGGCCGGGCCACCCCGCTGCAGGACATCGCCAAGCGCTATGTGGGCGTGGACGCCGCCGGCCGCCTGGCCGATAGCGACCTGCGCACCCGCCTGACCCGCCACCTGATGGACGCCAAGATCCACGGCCTGACCCTGGCGCGCGTGATGGCGGAGTCCAAGGAGGCCTCGGGCGCCACCAACGGCGCCTCGGTGCTGAAGAACTCCGCCACGGCGGTGTCCCAGACCCGGGCTGAACTGACCCTGGAGATCATGGGCCACCAGGGCCTGGGCTGGAGCGGCGACGACTTCACGGGCGAGGAGATCGAGACCGTGCGCAGCTGGCTGGGCGGCAAGGCCATGTCGATCTATGGCGGCTCCTCCGAGATCCAGAACAACATCATCTCCAAGCGCATCCTGAACCTGCCCGACAACACCCAGTCGACCTGACGGATTTTCTGCAGGCGGCTTGTCGGGGAGCGACGGTTCGATTTGTCCCTGGGGAAGCCCCCGAGGGAGGTCGCGCCCGGCCGGGCGCAGCGGGCCACCCAGGCCATGCCGCGGATGACCAGGCTGGACCTGGCGGCGATGCGGGCGGCGGCTGATCACGAGGTCGTTCGTCATTTCGACTCAATCGGCGTGCTAGGTCGGGCGTCCTACACTGTGAGACTCCCTCCCTTGCCGACTCCCGACACGCGCCCCTGGCGCAACCGCCTGGCGCCCTATCAGCAGCCGAGCGCCTCCCGCTCCATCCTTGAGATCGTCCTGAGCGCCGCCCCCCTGGCGGCGATCTGGGGCGGCGCCTGGGTGGCGGCGGCCTTCGGCCTCTGGTGGCTGGCCCTGCTGCTGGCGGTTCCGGCCGCGGGCTTCCTGGTGCGGTTGTTCATGGTGCAGCATGACTGCAGCCACAGGTCCTTCTTCCGCAACCGGGCGGCCAATGACTGGATCGGCCGGGTGATCGGGGTCCTGACCGTGACGCCCTACGACTGCTGGCGCCAGACCCACGCCATCCACCACGCCACCTCCGGCGACCTCGACCGCCGGGGCCTGGGGGACATCATGACCCTGACCGTGGCGGAGTACCGCGCCCTGCCGTTCTGGCGCAGGCTGGGCTACCGCCTCTATCGCCACCCGGTGGTGCTGTTCGGGGTCGGCCCGGCCTATGTCTTCCTGCTGGAGCAGCGCCTGCCCAGCGGCCTGATGAAGGGCGGCTGGCGGCCCTGGCTCAGCGCCATGGGCACCAACCTGGCCATCGCCGCCTTCCTGCTGGCGGTGGGCCTGCTGGCCGGCTGGCAGGCCCTGCTGCTGGTGAACCTGCCGACCCTGGTTATCGCCGCCTCGATCGGGGTCTGGCTGTTCTATGTCCAGCACCAGTTCGAGGGCACCTACTGGGCCCGCCGCGGCGAGTGGGACCTGACCGAGGCGGCGCTGAAGGGCGCCTCGCACTACCACCTGCCGGCGCCCCTGCGCTGGATGACCGCCAATATCGGGGTGCACCACGTGCACCATATCGCCAGCCGCATCCCCTTCTACCGCCTGCCCGCCGTGCTGCGGGACCATCCGGAGCTGAGCAAGGTCAGCCGGCTGAGCGTGCCCCAGAGCCTGCGGGCCATCCCGCTGTCGCTGTGGGACGAGGCCAGCGAGCGGCTGATCTCCTTCCGGCAACTGGCCCGCGCCGACCGCGCGGCCCGCGCCGCCTAGACCCTGACCGTCTCCCGGGGCGAACGGATCGCAACGCTTCGCGCCTCGTGACGAGATTGTAATCTTGCAATGAGATATAAGTCTCATTAAGGGTCGCTGCGACATCGCGAAGCAAGGAGCACGAGAGATGGCGCTGACCCGTCAGGAGATGGATCGGAAGATCGACGAACACTTCGCCTTCGAGGCGACCGACGATGTGGAGGGGGTGCTCTCCACCCTGTCGCCCGACGTGGAGCACGACATCGTCGGTTGGCCCACCGGCCCCACCCATGGTCCGGAGGGGGCGCGGCCCTTCTATGAGGAACTGTTCGCCGACCTGGCCGACGGCCAGATCAAGGTGCTCAGGCGGCTCTATGGCGAGGACTTCCTGGTGGACGAGTCCCTGTGGTCGGGGCGGGCGGTGGGGCGGCCCTTCGGCCTGGAGGGGCGCGGCCGGCCGCTGGCCTTCCGTCTGCTGCACGTGATCGAATTCGCGGGCGGCGGCGACATCAAGCGCGAGAACGTCTGGCTCGACATGGGCGCCATCTTCCAGCAATTGCCGCAGGACTGAGGATGGCCGCCCCCGCCAAGACCGGCCGTCCCAACCAGCGAAACCGCACGCGGAAGGACCTGCTGCAGGCCGCCGCCCGGCTGATGGCCGCCGGCCGCAAGCCCGACCTGGAGGAGGTCGCCGCCGAGGCCCAGGTCTCGCGGGCCACGGCCTACCGCTATTTCCCCGGCGTGGAGGCCCTGCTGGTGGAGGCGGCCCTGGACGTCGTGACCCCCGAGCCGGAGGTCCTGTTCCAGGGCGCCGAGGGGGAGGGGCCGGTGGCCCGCGTCGAGCGGGTCAACCAGGCCCTGCACCAGATGATGGCGGCCCATGAGGGGCCGCTGCGGATGATGCTGATCAACGCCCTGGAGCGCTCCCTGCGGGAGAGCGACGCCGACACGCCGGCCCGCCAGAACCGCCGCACCCCCCTGATCCAGGCGGCCCTGGCGCCGGCCAGGGACCAGTTCGATCCCGTGGTGCTCGCCCGGCTGGAGGCGGCGCTGGCCCTCATCGTCGGCACCGAGGCCATGGTGGTGTTCAAGGACGTGCTGCGGATCGACGACGCCGAGGCCCAGGCCGTGAAGTCCTGGGCCATCCAAGCCCTGGTGGCCGCGGCGCGGCGGCGGGACTAGCCCTCGTAGCGCGCAAGGCCGATCCGGGTCAGGTTGGGCGGACGGCGGTGGAGCGAGCATGCGAGTCCTGGTTATCGGAGCCTATGGCCTGATCGGCGGCTATGTGACCGCGCGCCTGTTGTCCGATGGTCGCGAGGTGGTGGCCGCGGGCCGCGACGTGACCGCTGCGGCGCGGCGAACGCCGAAGGCGCATTGGGTCCGCGCCGACCTCGGGCGCCTGGATAGCGACGGCTGGGCGCCGCTGCTGGTCGGCGTGGACGCGGTGGTGAACTGCGCCGGGGCCCTGCAGGACAGTCCGCGCGACGACCTTTCGTCCGTCCATGTGAGCGGCCTGGCGCATCTGGCCGACGCCTGCGTGGCGGCGGGCGTGCGGCGTTTCGTGCAGATCTCGGCGGCGGGGGTCGAGCAGGGGGAGGGCGCCTTCCGGCGCACCAAGCGGGAAGGCGACGCCGCCCTGCGGGCGCGGGACCTCGACTGGGTGATCCTGCGACCGGGGCTGGTTCTGGCGCCGGCGGCCTATGGCGGCAGCGGATTGTTGCGGGGATTGGCGGCTTTCCCGGGCCTGATCCCTCTGAGCCATGCGGCGGCGACCGTGCAGGTGGTCTCGGTCGAGGATGTCGCCGAGGGCGTCGCGCGGGCCCTCGCCCCCGACGGACCACGGAAGGTCTGTGTCGACCTGGCCGCTCCGGAAACGACGACGCTGGCGCAGGTGCTCACCTCGCTGCGGGCCTGGCTGGGCCTGCCGCCGGCGCGGGCGACGCCCTTGCCGTCAAACTTCGCGCGGCTCACCGCCCTGGCCGCCGACGGCCTGGCCTGGCTGGGCTGGCGTAGTCCGATGCGCAGCACGGCGGTGGCCGAGCTGGTGGCGGGGGTGAAAGCCGAGGCCGGCGACGGGCCGCGCCTGCTCGGCTTTGCACCGCGCAGTCTCGATGCGATTCTCGCAGGCTGGCCCGCAGGGGCGCAGGAGCGGTGGTACGGGCGGCTGTACTTCGTGAAGCCCCTGGCGCTGGCGACACTCGCCGCGTTCTGGAGCCTGTCTGGAGCGATTGGCCTGGCGCGCGCCGGGACGGCGGCCCGTGTGCTGACGGAGGCCGGCGTGGATGGGCGGCTGGCTCACGGCTTTGTCCTTGTCGGGGGCGTGGCGGACCTGGCGCTCGGTCTGCTGGTCTGCGCGCGCCGCACCGCGCCCTGGGCGTTGAAGGGGATGGTGGCGGTGACGCTCGCCTACCTGCTGGGCGCCACCCTGTGGCGGCCCGATCTCTGGGGCGATCCCCTGGGGCCGCTGGTCAAGACGATCCCGGCCGCCGTCCTGGCCCTGGCGGCCCTGGCCATGATGGACGAACGATGAGCCTCTATCTGCTGCTCAAGCTCGCCCACATCATCGGCGCCACGGTGCTGTTCGGTACGGGCGCCGGCATCGCCTTCTTCATGTTGATGGCGCACCGCACGGGGGACGCCCGGCTGATCGCCCATACGGCAAGCGTCGTCGTGATCGCCGACACGATCTTCACCGCCACGGCGGTGGTGTTGCAGCCTCTCACGGGGGTCGCGCTCGCCCGCATCGCCGGTTACAGCCTCACCGAAGGCTGGATCGCCGCCAGCCTCTTCCTCTACGTCCTGACCGGAGCCTTCTGGGGGCCGGTGGTCCGGATCCAGCTGCGCCTGCGCGATCTGGCGCGCGCCGCGGCCAGCGCGGGCGAGCCCCTGGGCGCCGCCTATCATCGGCTCTGGCGGCTGTGGTTCGCGTGCGGGTTCCCGGCCTTCGGCGCCGTGCTGACCATCCTCTGGCTGATGACCGCCAAGCCGGACTTCTGATCCTAGAGGTTCAGCCTCACCACCGCGGCGCCGAAGGCTAGGCGCGCGGGGACCTCCTGCAATGGCGCGGTGACAGCCCCGGGCCAGGCGGGAAGAAACTGCGCGTTTGTTGAGCTTGTCCTCCATGCAGGGGAACGCTTGACGCGCTGGCTCATCCGAATATAGAGAATTAGCAATATAGCTGGATGACGATATATGCAGGCGGTGCAGATGGATCTGGTGTTCGGGGCGCTCGCCGACCCGACGCGGCGGGCGATCCTGGCGCGGTTGGCGCAGGGGGAGGCGACGGTGAACGAGCTCGTCGCGCCCTTCGGCTTGGCGCAGCCGACCATCTCCAAGCACCTCAAGGTCCTGGAAGGAGCGGGGTTGGTCTCCCGGGGCCGCAACGCCCAGTTCCGGCCCGTGCGGCTGAACGCCAAGCCCCTGGCCGAGGCCGCCCGCTGGATCGGCGACTACCGCCGCTTCTGGGACGAGAGCCTCGATCAGTTGGAAGCCTATGTGAAAGACCTGCAGGCCAAGGGAGAGCCCTCATGAGTTCCGTCGAACCCGAGCGCGAGTTCACCATCACCCGGGTGATCGACGCCCCGGCCGCCCTGGTGTTCGAGGCCTATTCGCGGCCCGAGCACATCATGAAGTGGTTCGGACCCGTGGGCTGGCCCGTTACCCTGGCCGAGATCGATTTCCGGGTCGGGGGCACGTTCAAGTTCGCCATGACGGGGCCCAGCGGGGTGCAGAACGAGCCCTTCGGCGGGACCTATCTGGAGATCGTTCCAGACAAGAAGATCGTCTACGACAACGGCTTCAACTTCGAGAAGATGATGGTGGTCACCGTCACCTTCGACGAGGTGGACGGGAAGACCCGGCTGACCATGCACACCGTGTTCGCCGACCACGAGATCGCGAAGATGCACATCGGCGGCGGCTTCGAGGCGGGGACCAATTCCGGCCTCGATCAGCTCGAGGACCTGGTCGCCGACCTGGCGTCGCGCCTCGGCGGCGGTTGACGCCAACCTGATCACAGGCATGCGGCAAAATCCTCGCCAGGGTCTTGAGGTCGTTGCGCGCGTTCCCATATCCCTGGCGCGGGCCGGGCCCCTCTGACGATCGCCGTGATCGTGATGTCGGACCGCATCGGGTGCGCCCGATGCCGGGTCCATCTCCAGCCCCCGGCGCCGGGCGCATCCTCCCAACAGAGGAGGTACGCGACATGTCCCACAAGCTCACCAACAGGCGGCCCACCAGCGCCAGCCTGAAGACCGAGGCCTGGACCCCGGGCGACAGCCTGCAGCTGGACGCCCTGGTGGGGGCCTGCGCCCTGGTGGCCCATGCCGACGGCTGGGTGACCGCCGAGGAGCGGCGGCGCCTGGTGGCCCGGGTCCAGGGCCTGCCGGCCTTTGGCGTGTTCGGCGTGGATGATGCGATGCAGGCCTTCGAGGCCTTGATCGACCGCTTCGACAAGGACCCCGAGGATGGCGAGGCGGTGGCCGAGGCGGCGATCCTACGGCTGCGCGGGCGGGCTGGTCCCGCCCATCTGCTGGTGGCCGCGGCCTGCTCCATCGCCGCCGCCGACGGAGGCTTCGACGCCGAGGAACGGGCGGCGATCCTGAGGATCTGCCACCTCCTGGACCTGGAGGCCGAGGCCTTCGACCTGGTGGCCGCCAGGGGCCGGCGATGAGGGTCTCGGCGTCTCCGCCACCGAGGGCCTGGCTACAGCTGGAGACCCGGGTCCTGGCCCAGGCCACGATACTGGCGGCCTCCCACGCCAGTTCCCCCACCGGCCGGCCGGTGGAGGGGCCCGCGCCGGTGGCTTCCAACCTCGCGCCGCGCCGGGCGACCGGCCACACCCTCGACATCCGGGTGTGAGGCGGACGGGCTGTGGGTCCCCCGCGGGCCCGGCCGGCACAATTTCCCACCGCCCGGTGCGTGGCGACGCCGCGCCGCCGACCCACCAATCTTTCAGCGGACCGGGCCCCTCTGGCGATCGTGTGATCGTGATGTCGGACCGCGACGGGGTGCGACGCGCCCCCTGTTCTGGGGAACAAGATCTTGGACATGCTTCTCGCGCCCTTGATGGGCAAGCCGCTCTGGATGTGGCTGATCTTCGCCGGCGTGGTGACGCTCCTGCTGGTGCTGGATCTGGGGGTGCTGCACCGGAAACAGAGGACCATCGGGGTGCGGGAGAGCCTCGCCCTGTCGGCCGGCTACCTTTCGATGGGCCTGGGCTTCGGGGTCTGGGTCTGGGGGGAGCTAGGCCCCCAGGCCGGGGTTGAGTACCTGACGGGATTCCTGGTGGAAAAAAGCCTGGCCCTGGACAATGTCTTCGTCATCGCCAGCATCTTCGCCGCCTTCGCCGTTCCGGCGGCCTACCAGCACCGGGTGCTGTTCTGGGGCGTCCTGGGGGTGATCCTGCTGCGGGGCGTGATGATCGGGTTCGGCGCGGCCCTGGTGGCGCGCTTCGACTGGGTGCTGCTGGTCTTCGCCGGCTTCCTGGTGCTGATGGGCGCCAAGATGTTCCTGGCCAAGGGGGAGGCCAAGGACCCGCGGGACAACGTCCTCTATCGCTGGGCCGCCTCCCACCTGCGGCTGACCGATGGTTTCCGCGGGTCGCGCTTCGTGGTGCGCGAGCCGGGGCCGGGCGGCCGGCCGATGCTGTTCGCCACCCCCCTGCTGATGGTGCTGGTGACCATCGAGCTGGCGGATGTGATCTTCGCCGTCGACTCCGTGCCGGCGATCTTCGCCATCACCACCGACCCCTACCTCGTCTACACCTCCAACATCTTCGCCATCCTGGGCCTGCGGGCGCTCTACTTCGCCCTGGGCGCGGTGGTGGACCGCTTCGCCTATCTGAAGCAGGCCCTGGCCGCCCTGCTGGTGTTCATCGGCGGCAAGGTCTTCGTGGCCGAGGCCATGGGGTGGGAGAAGTTCCCGGCCCCGGTGTCCCTGGGGGTCACCGCGGCCCTGCTGGCGGGGGGGATCGGCTACTCCGTCTGGCGCACCCGCCGGCCCGCGGCCAGGGCCGCTTGAGGCGAAGGCGCGGGCGGGGACGGCGAAAGCCGCGCCGTCCCCTGGGCAGGGGCGGGCGGGGCGCCTATGTGGAGGGGCCGCCGATCCGCGCGCCAGCCCCAGGACCGCCCATGCCCTCGCTCTTCGATCCCCTCGTCATCGGCGACCTGACCCTGCCCAACCGGGTGATCATGGCGCCCCTGACCCGCAGCCGGGCGGGCGACAGCCGCATCCCCAACGCCCTGATGGCGCAGTACTACGAACAGCGCGCCACCGCCGGCCTGATCATCTCCGAGGGCGTGCCGGTCGACCCCATGGGGGTCGGCTATGCCGGCGTGCCCGGGATCTGGTCCGATGAGCAGACGCAAGCCTGGAAGCAGGTCACCGCCCGGGTGAAGGCGGCCGGCGGGCGCATCTTCATGCAGATCTGGCACGTCGGCCGCATCTCCGATCCGACCTTCCTCGACGGGCGCGCGCCAGTCGGTCCCAGCGCCATCGCCGCCAGGGGCCATGTCAGCCTGCTCCGTCCCGAACGGCCCTATCCGACCCCGCGCGCCCTGGAGACCCATGAGGTCCAGGACGTGGTGGAAGCCTTCCGCCTCGGCGCCCAGAACGCCCAGAAGGCCGGCTTCGACGGGGTGGAACTGCACGGCGCCAATGGCTACCTGCTCGACCAGTTCCTGCAGGACAGCGCCAACCAGCGCACCGACCAGTACGGCGGCTCCATCGCCAACCGGGCGCGCCTGATGCTGGACTGCGCCGACGCCGCCATCTCCGTCTGGGGCGCCGATCGCGTGGGCATGCACCTGGCGCCGCGCGGCGACGCCCACAGCGTCGGCGACCGCGACCTGGCGGCCACCTTCACCCACGTCGCCACCGAGCTGGGCAAGCGCAAGCTGGCCTTCCTCTGCGCCCGCGAGGCCGAGGGTCCCGACAGCCTGGGCCCGCAACTGAAGAAGGCCTTCGGCGGGGTCTATATCGCCAACGAGAGGTTCACCAAGCAGAGCGCCCAGGCGGCCCTGGATGCCGGCTGGGCCGACGCGGTGGCCTGGGGCAAGGCCTACCTGGCCAATCCCGACCTGGTGGAGCGTCTTCGCGCCGACGCGCCCCTGAACAAGTGGATCCCGGAGACCTTCTATTCGCCCGGTGCGGAGGGCTACACCGACTACCCCTCGCTGTCGGAGCTTGAGCCGGCCAGATAGGGTCAAGTCCCGGCCTGGATCAGTCCCTGAAGCGCCTCGGCGGAAACCTGGCGCAGGACGGAGTCGGGGTTCGCATAGATCGCGCTGTTCGCCCCGTGCTCGAAGCACTCGACGCTCTCGATCCAGCATCGCCCCTTGGTGGCCGCGGCGACCATGGGTTGGGTGTGCGCGAAGACATATTGCGCGATCGCCTCGCAGCTTGTGCCGGGCACGAGGCGCGCATTGGCCAGGCCGAGGTCGCGGAGGTTCAGAAACGTCTCCCGGGCCGGATCGTCCTGCGCAATCAGAAGGCTATGATCGAAGACCTCGTGCAGCCAGTCGCGTATGGGGCCAAAGCCCCCTTTCCCGAAGTCCACCACCCAACCGCGATGATCGAGCTGCTCGGCCGCGAAGGTGAACTTGAAGCCGAGGGAGTAGCCATGGATGAGATTGCAGTGGCTGTCGGCGGCCCATTGGCGCAGGGCGCATGACAGGCCGCGCTCCGCGCCATAGGTCTTGGTCGAGAGATAGGCCAACTCGGCGCCTCCGGTGGAACCTGCTTGATCGCACGGGAGACGATCTGGTGCGCGCCCCGTGCGCGTCACGACGTCGAAAGGTCGCGAAAAGCGGCGTGTAATAGCGTAGAAGCCCGTGCGCAAGCTGCGGCCCAACTCGTCGAGACTCAGGAAAATTGCGGCAAGTTCAATCGCATAGACTGTCCGTCGCCCCGATGATGGACTGGACCGACCGGCATTGCCGGGCCTTCCACCGGGTGCTGACGCGCGAGGCCTTGCTCTATACCGAGATGGTGACCACCGGGGCGGTGCTGCATGGCGACCGCGAGCGGCTGCTGGGCTTCGACGCGGGGGAGCATCCCGTGGCCCTGCAGCTCGGCGGCTCGGAGCCCGCCGACCTGGCGGCGGCGGCCAGGATCGGCGCCGACCTCGGCTATGACGAGATCAACCTCAATGTCGGCTGTCCGTCCGACCGCGTGCAGAGCGGTCGCTTCGGCGCCTGCCTGATGCGCGAGCCGGCCCTGGTGGCCGAGGGGATGGCGGCGATCGGCGCGGCCGTCTCCATTCCGGCCACGGTGAAGTGCCGCATCGGGGTGGACGACCAGGACCCGGAAGAGAGCCTCTTCACCCTGGTGGACCTCTGCGCCCAGGCGGGCGTCTCCACCTTCATCGTCCATGCCCGCAAGGCCTGGCTGAAGGGCCTGTCGCCCAAGGAGAACCGGGACGTGCCGCCCCTGGACTACGGCCTCGTCCACCGGCTGAAGCGCGAACGGCCGGGCCTGAGCATCGAGATCAATGGCGGGATCGGCACGCTGGACGAGGCGCAGGCGCAGCTTCCGCTCGTCGACGGGGTGATGCTGGGCCGGGCGGCCTATCACACGCCCGGGATCCTGGGGCAGGTGGACCGGCGCATCTTCGGGTCGGCGTCCGACGTCGATCCCTTTGAGGCGGTGGAGCTCTACAAGCCCTATATCGCCGGCCAGCTGGCCCGCGGCGTCCACCTGGCGGGGATCACCCGGCACATGCTGGGCCTGTTCCACGGCGCGCCGGGCGCGCGGACCTGGCGGCGGATTCTGACGGTCGAGAGCGTGAAGCTGGGGGCTGGCCTGGACGTGGTCGACCGGGCTCTGGCGGCGGTCTCAGGGCTGAAGGATCAGCGCGGTGCGGGTGGCCTGGAAGCTGGAGAGGCGGCCTAGATAGGTCATGCCCAGCAGGGAGGCGTCGAGCCCCTTGTCCAGCACCAGGGCGTCGACATCGGCCAGTTTGGCGCCGGCCACCGAGACCGAGGCCAGCTTGACGGCCGCGGCCCTGGCCTCGCCGTTGGCGGTCATCACCTTGTAGGCGTAGTTCAGCTTGTCCGGATCGAAGCCCAGGCGCTGGGCGTCGGCGGCGGTGAGCGCCACGGCGCTGGCGCCGGTGTCCACCAGGAAGCGGACGCTGGCGCCGTTGACGGTGCCTTGCGCCCAATAGTGGCCGTCGCTGGCCTTGGCGATGGAGGCCGCGCCGCCGACGGCCGGCGCCGGCTGGGGTTGCGGATTGAGCGAGGCGACCGCGGCGCGCAGGCCATCGGAGCGCGTCGTCGGGTCAAGGCTGACCACGGCCTGGGCCGCGCCCACGGCCGACACCGCACCGATCAGGGCCATGGCGGCCAACTTGATCATACCTGACACCCTCGCCACCCGGCGTTCGCGACCGTTCCCGGCCTTGTTGAACGGGCAGGTTACGGGGCGGGTGTTTGCAACCGGTGAATCCGGACGCTTAATTCCGCCTTGGGTTAGCTGAACATGGCCAGCTTTTCGGGTCGGATCTTTGACCGCCGGGTCGGCAGCTCGGTCATGATCCGGGCGCGCTCGTCGTCGCTGAGCTTCTGCCAGGCGGCGACCTCGGTCAGCTCGCGGTAGCAGCCCATGCAGAGGCCGGTTTCGCCGTCGATGACGCAGACCTTGATGCAGGGGGTCTTGATCGGGGCGGGGGGGCGGAGGGGCGCGTCGCTCATGAGGGGATAGCGTAGGTCACCGTGGCCTGGGCCGCCAGCCGGTCCTGGCTTTCGGTCCAGAGGCGCACGTCGCAGACGGCGATGCGGCGGCCCAGCCGCAGGAAGCTGGCCTCGGCATGGAGGTCGCCGGGAACCGCGCCGCGCAGGAAGTTCATCAGCAGCGAACTGGTCACCGCCATTAGCTGGTCGCCGATATGGGCCAGGATCAGGGCGTAGGCGGCGCTGTCGGCCAGGCTCATCAGGTTGGGGCCGGCGATCACCCCGCCGGGGCGCAGCATGCCCGGGCCGTAGGGCCGCACGATGTGGGCGCGGCCGGGAGCCAGCTCCGTCACCTGGGGCAGGGCCTGAGGCGACGCATCGGGAAAGGCGCGCGCCATCAGGGCGTTCACGCCGGCGACGTCGAGCTTGAGGTCGGGCTGGGCCATATCCATGTTCTGCCGAACGACGCGTAACATTACAAGATATTTATGTTACCTAAGTAACGATGCTCGTCGATTAAGAATCCGTAATCTATGAATACTTAATGTTGCTGCGAATTCATTTGAAGCGCCACCGCCCCGAGAGCAGTTTCCCGTCATCTTATTTCGAGGGAAAACACCATGCGTCTCGCCACTCTCACGCTCGCCGCCGTCACCCTGATGACCGCCGGATCGGCCCTGGCCGCCGATCGGGTGACCGATGTCGACTATCTGAAAGCTAACCGCTGCCGCGGCCTGGCGGAGGTCTCGGCCGCTGACACCACCGACCTGGACGCCTGGCTGAAAGCCGCAGGCCGGACCCGCACCAGCGTGGTGGTCTCCATGGGCGCCAACGAGCAAGATCGCGCCCGCCGCGAGGCCAAGACCACCAACGCCGAACGCAAGACCCGCCTGGCCGCCGAGTTGAGCGGCCCCTGCCAAGCCTTCAAGGGCTAATCCCGACCCAACCGGTCCTTGATCCTCAGGCGCGTCCGGCCCCCAGTCCGGGCGCGCCTTCTTTTTCGGGCGACGGGCGGTCGGCGCCTTGCGCGGACTCGACGGGAACCCGACCAGGGCGCAGGCTTTCCCGCAGAGTGCCGGGTAGTGGGGTTTCGAACGGGCGATGAGCGTACTGATCCCCGACGACACGGTGTGGCGTGTCGCCCGAGCCAACCGCGCGGCTTTCCTGGTGGACACCGAGGCCTACTACGCCGCGGTGTTCGAGGCCCTGCGCAAGGCCAAGCGCTCCGTCCTGCTGCTGGGCTGGGGCTTCGATCCGCGCACGCGGCTGTTCCCCGACGGCCAGGAAAGTCCCGACGATCCCGACGAGGCCGGCCGCGTCCTGGTGGAGCTGTCGCGCGCCCGTCCCGACCTCGACATCCGGCTGCTGATCTGGAAGTCGGCCTTGCCGATCGCCGCCAGCCAGGAGTTCTTCCCCCACAAGGCCCGCAAGTGGTTCGAGGGCACCGGGGTGCATTTCCGCCTGGACGACGCCGTGCCGCTGGGCGCCTGCCATCACCAGAAGCTGCTGGTGGTGGACGACAAGCTGGCGATCTGCGCTAGCGGCGACATCAGCGTCGACCGCTGGGACACGCCGGGCCACCGCGATCACGAACCGCGGCGGATCATGCCCGACCAGGAACACCACCCGCCGCGGCACGAAGTGATGATGATGGTCGACGGGCCGGCGGCCAAGGCGCTGGGGGAGCTGGCGCGGGAGCGCTGGCTGCGGGCCACCAAGCAGGCCCTGTCGCCGCCGGCCGAGCTGGAGGGCGATCCGTGGCCGGCCCACGTTCCGGCCCACATCCTGGACATGGATGTCGGCATCGCGCGGACCATGCCCAACTGGCGTCGCGAGCCCTCGGTGGAGGAGATTCGCCACCTGACTCAGGCCTCCATCGCCTCGGCGCGGAAGATCATCTATCTGGAGAACCAGTACTTCACCTCGCCCCTGATCGCCGAGGCCCTGGCCACGCGGCTGGCCGAGCCCGACGGACCTGAGATCGTGCTGGTCTCCACCGGGGCGAGCCCCAGCTGGTTCGATCAGCTGACCATGGACCGGGCGCGGTCCAACATGCTGTGGCGGCTGCGGGCGGCCGACGTGTTCGGCCGCTTCCGGGCCTACTACCCGGTCACCCCGGCGGGGACGAAGATCATCGTCCACTCCAAGACCACGGTCATCGACGACACCCTGGCCAGGGTGGGCTCGGCGAACCTGAACAACCGCTCCGGTGGATTCGACACCGAGCTGGAGCTGGCCATCGAGGCCACCACCGAGCGGGCCAGGCTGAACATCGCGGCCTTCCGCGACCGCGCCGTGGGCCACTTCCTGGGCTATACGGGGGACGCGGTGGCCAAGGCCCGGCAGGAGCGCGGCGGGTTGATCGGCGCCATCGACGCGCTCAACCGGGAAGGCCGGCTGTTGCCGATCCGGCCCATGAAGATGACCCACTTCGGCGAGTTCGTCGCCGCCTACCACCTGGGCGACCCGGTGAACGTCAGTGACTCCTGGCGGCCGGGCCGGCGGCGCGAACGTCTCTATGCCGAAGCCCGGTCCCTGGGGCAGCGGGGTCTGTTCACCGCGGCGGGTCAGCCGCCGCCGCCAAGACCTCGAAATCCATGACCAGGGGCAGGTGATCCGACGCCGCCCGCGTCAGCGGGGCATAGGGAGCGAAGACGTCGGTCACCTTGATCTGCGGGCTGACGAACAGATGGTCGATGCGCAGCACCGGCAGGGCCGAGGGGAAGGTCGCGGTCGGCGTCTTGCGCGGCGACAACGGACGGGCGGGTTCGAGCTTGGCCGCGAGAGTCCGGTAGACCACCGAGCTCGCCGTGGCGTTGAAGTCCCCCAGCAGGATGGTCGGCCCCTGGCAGCGAGGATGGCTCAGCCAGTCGGGCCCGGCGATACAGGCGGCCTGGGCCTGCTGTTCCTGCCATACGAGACCAAGATGGGTGTTGATGATCTGCACCGGCGCGCCGTCGATCTCGACTTCGATCCACAGGGCGCCCCGGGGCTCCAGCTGCGGGATGCGGCCGTAGCCGGGCAGGGGCCCGACCTGGACCAGGTGCTCGGGATAGGTGGTGAGGATGGCGTCGCCATAGAGCTCCTCCTCCACCTGCATGGCGGCGTGGAAATGGAAGGCCATGTCCAGGCGCTGGGCGATCTCATGGGCCTGGTCCACATTTTTGGTGCGCAGACGGCCGACGTCGAGCTCCTGCAGCGCCACGATGTCGGGCTTGAGGCTGGCGATCACGTCGGCGATGCGGCCCACGTCCAGCCGCCGGTCGGCGCCGACGCAGCGGTGGACGTTGTAGGTAAGGATTCGCGGCATGGCCCAGGGATGCGCGCCTCGCGCGGCCGAGGCAAGATGACCAACGGCTCACGCGCGGCGATGGTTCTTCGCGCAGGCCAAATCGCCGGAGACCGACCATGATCTGGATCGCCCTGGCCGCGGCGCTCAGCGTCCCGCCCCGCGCCGCCGAACGCCAGGGCCTGGCGGTGGTGCGGTGCCAGGTGACCGCGGCCGGCGCCCTGCGCGCCTGCGTGGTGGTCTCCGAGACCCCGGCCGGCGCCAATGTCGGCGCCTTCGCCCTCAAGCTGGTGAAGGCCTATCGCATCCAGCCCCACGACCGGCGGGTGAAGAACGGCGCGATCGTCATCCAGATGAAGTTCAAGCTGCCTTGACGAGGGGCGGCCCGCGCCCGGAGATAGCGTCATGCAACCGACCGCCGACTTCATCGCGGGCCTGCCCAAGGCCGAGCTCCACCTGCACATCGAGGGCAGCCTCGAACCCGAGCAGATGTTCGAATTCGCCCGCCGCAACCGGATCGACCTGCCGTTCAAGAGCGTCGAGGAGGTCCGCGCCGCCTACGCCTTCTCCAACCTGCAGGACTTCCTGGACATCTATTACCAGGGGGCGGGCGTGCTCCAGACGGAGGAGGACTTCCGCGACCTGGCCCTGGCCTATTTTCGGCGGGTGGCGGCGGACGGCGCGGTCCATGCCGAGATCTTCTTCGATCCCCAGACCCATACCGACCGAGGCCTCCCGTTCGCCGTGGCCGCCGAGGGGCTGCTGGCCGGGATGGCCCAGGCGCGGAAGGAACTGGGGGTCACCTCCAAGCTGATCCTCAGCTACCTGCGGCACCTGTCGGAGGAGGCGGCCTTCGAGACTCTGAAACAGGCCGAGCCCTATCTGGACCGGATCGTCGGGGTGGGGCTGGATTCCTCGGAACTGGGCCATCCGCCCTCCAAGTTCGCCCGCGTGTTCAAGGCGTCGCGCGAACGGGGCCTGAAGCTGTCGGCCCATGCTGGCGAGGAAGGTCCGCCCGCCTATGTCTGGGAGGCGCTGGACGGCCTGGCCGTCGACCGCATCGACCACGGCAACCGGTCCTTGGAGGACCGGGCCCTGGTGAAGCGGCTGGTCGCCGACGGCATGACGCTCACCGTCTGCCCGCTGTCGAACCTGAAGCTCTGCGTCGTCGACGACCTGAGGAACCACCCGCTGAAGCGCATGCTGGACCTGGGGCTGAGGGCGACGATCAATTCCGACGACCCGGCCTATTTCGGCGGCTACCTGGCCCAGAACTGGATGGAGACCACCCAGGCGCTGGGCCTGACCCGCGACGAGCTGGCGACGCTCGCCCGCAACAGCTTCACGGGGTCGTTCCTTGCGCCCGACGAGATCGCGGCCAGGGTGGCGGAGGTGGACGCCTATGTGGCCCGAAGCTGACGCCGTCCAAGGGTTTTGGTTGACGCTGACGTCAGCGTCATCTTCCCAAGGCGTGGGCGTTTGCGTATGTTCCGGCCGCACGCAATACGCTGTAAGCGGAAGCGCCAGGGAGCCTTGTGATGAACCTCGATTTCTCGCCCGAAGATAACGCCTTCCGTGAGGAGGCCCGCGCCTTCATCGCCGACAACTACCCCAAGGCGCTGCGCGAGAAACAGGCGCGCGGCGAGACCCTGGGCAAGGAGGACTATCTCTCCTGGCACCGCATCCTGGCCAAGAAGGGCTGGTCGGCTCCGTCCTGGCCCAAGGAGTTCGGCGGAACCGACTGGACCCCCACCCAGAAGTACATCTGGTCGGAGGAACAGGCCCGGGCCGACACCATCGGCATCCTGCCCTTCGGCGTCGCCATGCTGGCGCCGGTGCTCTACACCTTCGGCACCCAGGAGCAGAAAGAGAAGTTCCTGCCCGACATCCGCGACGGCAAGATCTGGTGGTGCCAGGGCTATTCCGAGCCGGGCGCCGGCTCCGACCTGGCCAGCCTGAAGACCCGCGCCGAGCGGATCACCGGGGACGACGGCAAGGAATACTACCTGGTCAACGGCCAGAAGACGTGGACGACGCTGGGCCAGCACGCCGACTGGGGCTTCTTCCTGGTGCGCACCGATCCCAATTCCAAGCCGCAGTCGGGCATCTCCTTCCTGCTGATCGACATGAAGACCCCGGGCATCGAGGTGCGCCGCATCACGACCCTGGAGGGCGGCCACGAGGTCAACGACGTCTTCCTCGACAATGTGAAGGTGCCGGTGGAGAACCGCGTCTTCCACGAGAACCAGGGCTGGACCTGCGCCAAGGCCCTGCTGGCCCACGAGCGGTCCGGCATCGCCGGGGTGGCGCGCTCCAAGCGCGGCCTGGAGCGGGTGCGCGAGATGGCCTCGACCGAGTTGTCGGACGCCGGCGGCGCCCTGATCGCCGACCCCTTCTTCAAGCGCAAGGTGGCCGAGCTGGAGATCGACCTGACGGCGCTGGAGTTCACCGAACTGCGGACCCTGGCCGGCGAGAGCAGCGGCAAGGGCCCCGGCCCGGAAAGCTCGATCCTGAAGATCAAGGGCACCGAGATCCAGCAGCGCCTGCAGGAACTGGCCCTGGAGGCCGCGGGCCACTACGGCGCGCCGTTCCTGGGGGAGGGCGGGCACAATTCCGGCGTCGGCCCCCTGCACGCCATCGACACCGCGGGCGACTACTTCAACGGCCGCAAGACCTCGATCTATGGCGGCTCCAACGAGATCCAGCGCAACATCATCGCCAAGATGGTGCTGGGCCTCTAGCCGACCGCCGCAAAGAACACTGACAGGCCGCCAGGGAGGACACCGGCGGCCCCTACCCTTGGGGACGAACGATGGATTTCAGCTTCACCGAAGAACAGTCGATGCTGCGCGACACGATCGCCAGCTACCTGGCCGACAACTACAGCTTCGACCAGCGCCGCGCGGCGCTGAAGACCGAGGCCGGCTGGCGGCCGCAGGTCTGGAAGGCCTTCGCCGACGAACTGGGCATCCTGGGGGCCTCCTTCTCGGAGGCCCAGGGCGGCCTGGGCGGCGGGACCACCGACAACATGGTCATCATGGAAGAGCTGGGTAAGGCGCTGGTGGTGGAGCCCTACCTGCCCACCGTGGTGATCGGCGGCGGCTTCCTCAAGCACGGCAAGCCGGCCGCGGCCGACGACCTGATCGGCAAGATCATCAGCGGCGACGCCATCTTCGCCTTCGCCCATGCCGAGCCGCAGGGTCGCTACACCTGGAGCGACCTGAAGACCACGGCCAAGAAGGACGGCGCGGGCTACGTCATCAACGGTCACAAGGCCGTGGTGATCGGCGCCCCCTACGCCACCCACCTGATCGTCACCGCCCGCACCGGCGGCGGCCAGCGCGAGGCCCAGGGCGTCTCGGTGTTCATCGTGCCCAAGGCCGCCAAGGGCGTCACCACCCGCGACTATCCCACCGTGGACGGCTTCCGCGCCTCGGAAGTCTATTTCGAGAACGTGGCCGTGGGCGCCGACGCCATCGTCGGCCCCGAGGGCCAGGCCTTGCCCCTGGTGGAGCAGGTCATCGACGAGGCCATCGCCGCCACCTGCGCCGAGGCCTGCGGCGTGCTGCGCCAGCTGCACGAGGGCACGGTGGAATACGCCCGCCAGCGCAAGCAGTTCGGCCAACCGATCTCCAGCTTCCAGGTGCTGCAGCACCGAATGGTGGACATGTTCATCCAGCTCGAACAGTCGATCTCCATGACCTACATGGCCGACATCAAGCTGAGCGAACCGGCCGTCGAGCGCGCCAAGGGCGTGTCGGGCGCCAAGGTGCAGATCGGCAAGGCCTGCAAGTTCGTCGGCCAGAACGCCATCCAGATCCATGGCGGCATGGGCATGACCGACGAGATGGCCATCGGCCACTACTTCAAGCGCGCCACCATGATCGAGGGCGCCTTCGGCTCCACCGACCATCACCTGGCCCGCTACGAGACCCTGTCCCTGGGCAAGGCCGCCTAGGACTCAAGCGCTCCTTCTCCCTGTCCAAGGGGGAAGGAGCCGCTCGCGTCGCGGCGCGAATATAGGTCGCATACGGATTATCGAAGTCGGAGTCCGCGTGGCGCGAATTCGCGTCAAAATGGGGCCTTCGACGGTGTGTCTCGAACGCGACACCTCGTCGCGATATGTCGCTTGGTCGAAAGTTGAAGCCTTTTAAAATCAGACCATTAGGCGGATATTCCGTAGGCTGATTTAGTCCGTAGGCGGATGTTTTTCTTGCAAGTTTCGGGCGCTGGCGCATCCTCTGTCTCCGACGCGCTGACGACTAGGAGGGTGCAAGCCCCTGGAAGCCGCTTCGCGTCTCTTTCTGGCTCGACCAGCTGGTCAAGGAGACGCCAAATGACTGTGACGAAGATGGACCACGCCCTGTTGTCCTTCGCCTTCCTGGGCAACCTGTCCGCGCCCGCGCGGCGCAACCATGGCAAGCCGCCGCCCGAACCCAAGGCTCGCGACGCCAAGGCCAAGGGCTAGCTTGCTTCCTCCCGTGTCGTCGGCTCACATGGGTCGCGAGGCGGGAGGATTTCATGGGCAAGGACGCTCAGGTTCAGGCGCGGTTCGCGCACGGCGCGGACGCCGGGCGGCTGCAGTACGAGCCGCCCAGGCTGTTGTTCCGGGGCGCCGAGCGCCGGGTGTTCCAGGGCGATGAGCTCAAGGGCGTCCGCGCCGAGGCCGGCGACCTGGTCCTGTCCGACGGCTCGCGCTTCACCCTGGGCGAAAAGGCCGCGGCGAGCTGGGCCCAGGCGATCCTCAATCCCAAGGGACGGCTGGACAAGCTGGGGGTGAAGCCCGGCCTGCGGGTGGCCGTGCTGAACGTCGCCGACGACGCCCTGGCCGATGAACTGGCGCAGCGGGACGCCGCGCCCGTCAGCGACCTGGCCGATCTCGACATCCTCTTCTACGCCGCCGACAGCGCCGCCGAGCTGGACCGCATCCCCGACCTGATCCCGGCCCTGGCCGACAAGGGCGCCCTCTGGATCGTCTCGCGCAAGGGCAAGGCGGCTGCGCTCAAGGACGTGGAGGTGATGGCCGTCGCCAAGGCCCACGGCCTGACGGACTCCAAGGTCGTCGGCTTCTCCGACACCCTCACTGCGCTCAAGTTCACCCGACGCAGGTAGGCAGGTCGTGCGTCTTTCCGTCCCTGGGGCCGACAACGGTTTGCAGGCTGTCGCAAACACGCTCTAAGCCCGGATCATGTCGCTCCGGGATTTCGCCCTGCTGGCCTTCGTCTGCGTCGTCTGGGCGGCCAACAATATCGTGTCGAAGTTCGTGGTCGCCCATCTGGGCGTGCCGCCGATGTTCTACGCCGCGGTGCGTTTCGCCGTGGTGCTGATCGCCGTCTTCCCCTGGCTGCTGCCCATGCCGCGTCCGCGCTGGCGGATGCTGGTGGTCGGCGTGCTGATGGGGGCGGGCACCTTCGCCCTGGTGTTCATCGGCCTGAAGACCGCCAGCCCCTCGGCCGTGGCCATCGTCAGCCAGGTGGGCGTGCCGATCACCACCCTGCTGTCCTTCCTGATCCTTGGCGAACGGCTGACCGGGCGGCGGATCGCAGGCATGGTCCTGACGCTCACCGGCGTGCTGGCGGTGATGTGGGACCCGCACGGCTTCAAGATCTCCGGCGGCCTGCTGTTTATCGTGGCCGCCTCCTTCCTCGGCGGCCTGGGGGCGGTGATGATGAAGCAGATGGAGGGGGTGAAGCCCCTGCGCCTGCAGGCCTGGGTGGGATTGTCGTCCCTCGTGCCCATGGTGGCGCTGAGCGCGGCCCTGGAGCCGGGGCAGGTCCAGGCGGGGATCGCCGCCGGCTGGCCCTTCGTGGCCTCGGCCCTGTTCTCCGGCCTGGTGGTCTCGGTCCTGGCCCACACCCTCTATTACAGCCTGATCCAGAAGTATGAGGCCAACCTGATCTCGCCCCTGACCCTGATGACCCCGCTGGCCACCATCGGCATGGGGGTGATCTTCACCCACGACGTCTTCGACCTGCGGATGGCCTTCGGCACGGCCATCGCCCTGGCCGGGGTGCTGGTGATCGCCCTGCGGCCTAGCCAGGCGGTGGCTTTGCTGGTGGCCTTGCGCAACCGCTCGCAATAACCTTCGGCCCATGACTCCGATCCCGGCGCCTTCGCCCAATTTCGACGTTCGCAAGACCCCGCCGGACATGATCGTCCTGCACTATACCGGCATGCAGACCGGGGAGGGGGCGATCGCGCGCCTGCGCGATCCTCAGGCCAAGGTCTCGGCCCACTATGTGGTGGAGGAGGACGGCCGGGTCTTCACCCTGGTGGCCGAGGAGCGGCGGGCCTGGCACGCCGGCGTCTCCTCCTGGAAGGGCGAGCGCGACATCAACGGCCGCTCGGTGGGCGTCGAGATCGTCAATCCGGGCCACGAGTTCGGCTACCGGCCCTTCCCCGACGCGCAGATCGCCGCGGTGATCGACCTGGTGAGCGAGATCCGCACCCGCTGGACCATCGAGGACGGCGCCATCGTCGGCCATTCCGACGTCGCCCCCGACCGCAAGCAGGACCCGGGCGAGCTGTTCCCCTGGAAGCGGTTGGCGCAGGCCGGCCATGGCCTGTGGGCCGAACCCGCCGCCGCTCCGGGCCTGCCCTTGGGCGAGGGGGAGGAGGGGGCCGCGGTCTTCGCCCTGCAGGCCGGGTTCACGCGGCTGGGCTATGACTGCGCGCCCTCGGGCAAGTTCGACGCGCACACCACCGCCGTCGTCACCGCCTTCCAGCGGCACTGGCGGCCCGAGGTGGTGGACGGCATCGCCGACGGAGAGACCCGGGCCCGGCTGATCGCCCTGCTGCGGATCGGCGCCTGATGCACCCCTCGGCCCTGTTCAAGCTGAGCGAAGAGGACGGGTTGCTGGCCCATCTGGCGGCGTTTCCCTTCTGCACCATCGCCGCCGGCGTGGACGGGCGGATCCTGGTGGCCCACGCCCCGGTGATCGCGCGGCCGACCGCCGCCGGCCTGGCGATCGACTTCCACCTGTCGCGGGGAAACGCCCTGGTGGCGGCTGTGGCCCAGGGCTTTCCCGCCGTGGCGGTCAGCCTGGCCTGCGAGGCCTATGTCAGCCCCGACTGGTACGAGGACAAGGACTCCGTCCCCACCTGGAACTACGTCGCCGTCGAGGCGGAGGGGCTGGTCGCGGCCCTGGACACGGCCGGGACCATCGCCCTGCTGGACGACCTCTCGGCGATGGAGGAGGCCCGCCTCCTGCCCAAGGCGCCCTGGACGCGCCACAAGATGAGCCCGGGCAAGTTCGACGGCTTGCTGGGGGGCATCGTCGGCGCGCGGATGGCGGTGAGCCGCCTGGAGGGGACCAACAAGCTCTCCCAGAACAAGGCGGCCGCCGACCGGGCCGGGGTCATGGCCGCCCTGGCCGACCATCCCATCGGCCGGCGGATGCGGGATCTGTGAGCCTCGGGCTCGCCACCTGCGCCCTTGTCGTCGGCGACTACCGGCTCGCGCCCCTGCAACGCGACGATGCGGCGGGGCTGCTTGAGTTGTTCGGTGACCCTTTGGTGGCCGAGTACATGGACATCGCCCCGCTCACCACCCTGGCGCAGGCTCACGAGATCATCGACTGGGGGACCGAGCTGGCGGACGGCGATGGCGGGGTGCGCTGGACCATCCGGCGGGCCGGCGATCCGGCCCTGATCGGCACGGTGGGCTTCAACAACCTCGTGTTCGACCGGGCGCGGCGCGGCGAGGTGGCCTACGACCTGCGACGCGCCGACTGGGGGCGCGGGGTGATGAGCCAGATCCTGCCTCACGTCCTGGCCTTCGGCTTCCACGACCTGTCGCTGCGGCGCATCGAGGCCATGGTGACGCTCGGCAACGCGCGGTCCTGCGCCCTGCTGGAACGGCACGGCTTTTCCCTGGAGGGGACCCTGCGCGACCACGCCCACTGGAAGGGCCGCTACTGGGACCAGCTGATCTACGGTCGGCTGGCCGATTGACCCGCGAGGCGTCTGCGCCCATCTAACGCGCGGACCAGATGGCTGGGCGGTCGCGCCTGCTTCGGCAGGCGAGGAAAGTCCGGGCTCCACGACGACATGGCGGTGGGTAACGCCCACCGGGGGTGACCCTAGGGATAGCGCCACAGAGAGCAGACCTCCGGAGCTTCGGCGCCGGGAAGGGTGAAAGGGTGCGGTAAGAGCGCACCGCGGACCCAGCAATGGGGACGGCATGGCAAGCCCCGCCAGGAGCAAGACCGAATAGGGGTGTCGCGCCGGTTCGCCGGTAGGGTTGTCGTAGACCCGAGACACCCGGGTAGGTCGCGAGAACCGTCCAGCGATGGGCGGTCCAGAGGAATGATCGCCAATGCCCGCCTCGGCGGGCGGCACAGAACCCGGCTTACAGGCCGTCTGGTCCATCATTTCCCACAGGCCGAGATACGCAGAGCAAGGGCGCGAACTCAGCCGTCGCGCGCGACTCTAGCTATCCACAACCTATGCGACGTTCCGCCGCTATATTTAACGAGTTCTCTGTATGTTCTGTGGAGTGTTTACCGGCGTTAACCATAGTTGTCTGCGACATCTTTGAATCCGCGCTAAATAGTCATTCAGAGGCATTGTCGCCCAGTTGAGCCCGTGTTAACCCAGTTCTTGTTCGCTGGGTGCTGGGGCCGCGTCGGTTTGGGTCCTCAAGGCGGCGTGAGGGCGGCCCGATCGGGGGCGAGAAACTGGGGGGCGGCGGGATGTTCGTCTCGACGTTCGAGAAACAGCTGGACGCGAAGCGGCGCATCGTTGTGCCGCAGGAGTTCCGCGCTCTCGCCTCTGGCCCCTTCGACGGAATCATCTGCTTTCCTTCCATCGAGGCCGACTGCATCGAGGGTGGCGGCAAAGCCCTGCTGGACCGTTACCTAGGCGTGATCGACGAGATGGATTTCGGCGACCCCCTGCGTTCGGCCCTGGAGACCTCGATCCTCGGCGGCCTGGCCAAGATGAGCTTCGACACCGCCGGCCGCGTGACCCTGCCCGAGGGGCTCTGCGACATGTTCGGCCTCAGCGACTGGGTCGTGGTCGTGGGGCTCGGCGACCGGTTCCAGATCTGGGAGCGCGAGGCGTTCCAGGCCCACCGCGCCGCCCAGCGCGAGATCGCCCGCGAGGGCCTGGCCCAGCTGCGCGGCGCCCAGCGCGCCGCCCGCGCCGGGGTCGGTTCATGAGCGCCCCCCATGTCCCCGTCTTGATGGCGGAGGTGATCGAGGCCCTCAAACCGGGTCCCGGCCAGCGGATCGTCGACGGCACCTTCGGGGCCGGGGGCTATTCGCGGGCCCTGCTGGCCACGGGGGCGGAGGTCATCGCCTTCGACCGCGACCCCACCGCCCGCCGGTTCGCCGAGGGCCTGGGGGAGCGTTTCCAGCTGATCGAGGCCTGCTTCTCCGAGATGGACGAGCGGCTGGGCGAGGGCTCCGTCGACGGCGTCGCCCTGGACCTGGGCGTCTCCTCCATGCAGCTCGACGAGGCCGACCGCGGCTTCTCCTTCATGCGCGACGGGCCGCTGGACATGCGCATGGGGGCCGAGGGTCCCACCGCCGCCGACCTGATCAACACCGCCGAACCCGCCGAGCTGTCGCGGATCTTCTGGGTCTATGGCGAGGAGAAGAAGGCCCGCCGCATCGCCGGCGCCATCGCGCGGCGCCGCGAGGAGCAGCCCTTCGAGCGCACCCTGGAGTTCGCCGACTTCGTCGAGCGGGTCCTCGGCGGACGCCGCGGCGCCAAGGTCCATCCCGCCACCCGCACCTTCCAGGGCCTGCGCATCGCTGTGAACGACGAGCTCTCCGAGCTGGAGGCGGGCCTAGTCTCGGCCGAGCGCGTCCTGAAGCCGGGCGGCCGCCTGGCGGTGGTGACCTTCCATTCGCTGGAGGACCGCATCGTGAAGTCCTTCTTCACCCCCCGCGCCGGCCAGACCCCGGCCGGCTCGCGTCACCTGCCGCCGGCCCAGGCCGGCGCCGCCCCCAGTTTCGAGCTGATCTTCAAGGGGGCTCACCCCCCGTCCGAGGCCGAGATCGCGGCCAATCCCCGCGCCCGTTCGGCCAAGCTCCGCGCCGCGGTCCGCACCGCCGCGCCGGTCTGGAAGGAGGCCGCATGAGCCTGCTGGATCGCCGGGTCCGAGGCTTCCGCCTCGTGGACGTCGTGGCCCTGGCCCTGCTGATGGCCCTGGTGATGTCGGTCTATCTGGCCAAGACCATCGCCGGCCGCGAGCGCTCCGAGATCGCCTTGGTGGAGCGCCAGATCGCCGCCGAGCACGCCCGCATCCGCCTGTTGAAGGCCGAGGTCAGCCATCTGGAGCAGCCAACCCGCATCGAGCAGCTCTCCACCGGCTATCTGGGCCTGGCGCCCATCTCCGCCAAGCGCGAGGTCACGCCCGACGCCCTGGCCGAGATCGCGCGCAAGGAGCCCGCGTCTTGAGCCTGGCCCATCCCAACTTCCAGGCGCCCGGCTGGGGCTGGCTGAAGGCGCGGCTCTGGGGCTTGGAGCACGCCTTCGAGCGCGCCA
Source organism: Phenylobacterium sp. (assembly GCF_030645195.1). Taxonomy (GTDB): domain Bacteria; phylum Pseudomonadota; class Alphaproteobacteria; order Caulobacterales; family Caulobacteraceae; genus Phenylobacterium. The sequence goes on from NZ_JAUSLW010000208.1 coordinate 25,339, forward strand.
AGGCGGCCGGCAAGGCCGAAGACGACACCCGCATCCGCATCTTCTTCGTGGCCGCCATGTTCGCCGCCGGCTTCGTGACCCTGGGGATCGGCGCCACCCGCATGGCCCTGTTCTCCGACGCCGGCCGCGGCAATGGGCTGGCCGGTCCGGTGGGCGCCGCCCGCGCCGACCTCACCGACCGCAACGGCGCCATGCTGGCCGCCGACCTGCTGCACTACGGGCTCTATGTCGATCCGCGCGAGATCTGGGACACCGCCGAGACCCGCCGCGCCCTGCACGCCGCCCTGCCGGGCCTGTCCCCGGCGCGGCTGGAGCGCGCCCTGCGCGGCGAGCGCCGCAGCTTCCTGGCGGGCGGCCTGACGCCGGAGGTGCGCGGCCGCATCCACGAGCTGGGCCTGCCCGGCGTCACCTTCGAGCCCGAACAGCGCCGGCTCTATCCCTTGGGCGTCACGGCGGCTCACCTGATCGGTTTCGCCGACACCGGCGGCGAGGGGCTGTCGGGGGCGGAACTGGCCCTGAACGACGCCATTCGCGGCGGCGCCCCCAACCATGTGGCCACGCCGCTCTCCATCGACCTGCGGGTGCAGGCCGCCCTGGAGGACGAACTCTACAAGGCCGCCGCCGCGCACCAGGCCAAGGGCGCGGTGGGGATCATCACCAATGTCCACACCGGCGAGGTCCTGGGCATCGCCTCCTATCCGACCTTCGACCCCAACCTGGCCGGCAAGGCGACGCCCGAGCAGCTGATCAACCACGCCGCGGCCTCGGTCTATGAGATGGGCTCGACCTTCAAGGTCTTCACCGTGGCCATGGGGCTGGACTCCGGGACCGCGACGCTCGCCTCGACCTTCGACGCCCGCCAGCCGGTGAAGATCGGCAATCAGGTGATCCACGACTACCACGCCGAGAACAAGATCATGTCGGTGGCCGACATCTTCATCCACTCGTCGAACATCGGCACCACCAAGCTCGCCCTGCAGGCCGGCTCTGCCACGGTGCAGAAGTATTTCAAGGCCTTCGGCCTGACCCGCGCCGCCCCGGTGGAGCTGTCGGAGAGCGCCAGACCGATCGTGCCCCGCCATTGGAACGAGAACGACGTCGCCTCCACCTCCTTCGGCCACGCCATCTCGGTCTCGCCCCTGGCGGTCGCCGCCGGCATGGGCGCGATCCTGAACGGCGGGACCTATGTGCCGCTCACCATCCGGCCGATGAAGCCGGGGACCCGGCCCGAGGGAACCCGCGCGGTCTCCGAGGCGACCTCGCGGGCCATGCTGGACCTGATGCGGGTCAATGTCGTGCGGGGCACCGGCGGCAAGGCCAATGCGCCGGGCCTGCGGGTCGGCGGCAAGACCGGCTCGGCCAACAAGATCGTCGGCGGCCGCTACTCCAACAACCTGCTGATCTCGTCCTTCGCCGCGGTCTTCCCTGCCGACGGGCCGCTGGAGGCCGACCGCTATTTCGTGCTGATCCTGATGGACGAGCCCAAGGGCACGCCCGAGACCTTCGGTTTCGCCACCGGCGGCTGGACCGCCGCGCCGCCGGCCGGCCGGGTGATCGACCGCGTGGCGCCCTTCCTGGGCGTGGCCCGTCGGCCCGACCTGGTGACCGCGGCGCCCGCCGAGGCCGTCGTTCCCATCGAGAGCGAACACTGATGGGCGTGCGGCTTTCAGACCTGGTGGCCCGCGACCTGGCCGTCGATCCGATGATCGAGGGCGTCACCGCCGACAGCCGCAAGGTGAAGCCCGGCTTCCTGTTCGCCGCCCTGCCGGGGAGCAAGGCCGATGGCCTGGCCTTCGTGCCGAGCGCCGTCGCCGCCGGCGCCGCCGCCGTGATCGCGACGGCAGAGGCGCCCGGCGTCGACGTCCCCTTCGTCGTGACCTCCGACCCGCGCCGGGCCTATGCGCTCGCCGCCGCCGCCTTCTGGAAGGTCCAGCCGGCCACGGTGGTGGCGGTGACCGGCACCAACGGCAAGACCTCGGTGGCCGCCTTCTGCCGCCAGATCTTCAACGCCGGGGGCCATCGCGCCGCCAGCATGGGCACGCTCGGGGTCTACGCCACCGGGCCGGACGGCTTCGAGGCCCAGCTCACGCCGCCGGGCCTGACCACGCCGGACGCCGCCGACGTCGCCGAGCTGATGAGCCGGCTGGTGGAGCTGGGGGTGACCCATCTGGCCCTGGAGGCCTCGTCCCACGGGGTGGATCAGCGTCGCCTGGACGGGGCGCGGATCGCCGCCGCCGGCTTCCTGAACCTGACCCAGGACCACCTCGACTATCACGTCACGATGGAGGCCTATCGCGACGCCAAGCTGCGCCTGTTCACGACCCTGCTGCCGCGTGGCGGGACCGCCGTGCTGAACGCGGACTCCGACGCCTATGACGCCTTCGCCGCCACCGCCGTGACCCACGGCCAGAGCGTGATGTCGGTGGGGGAGGCGGGGCAGGGGCTGACGCTCGTTTCTCGCACGCCGTCTCCCGAAGGCCAGCGGCTGACCATCCTGGCCCAGGGCCGGACCTATGAGGTGAACCTGCCCCTGGTGGGCGGTTATCAAGCCTCCAACGCCCTGGTGGCCGCGGGCCTCTGCATCGCCGCTGGCGAACCCGTGGCCGGCGTCATGAAAGCCCTGGAGACCCTGGAGGGCGCGCCGGGCCGGCTGCAACTGATCGGGACGGGCGCGAAGGGCGGCGTCGCCTATGTCGACTACGCCCATACCCCCGACGGCCTGGAGACGGTGCTGAAGGCCCTGCGGCCGCACGTCGAGGGCAAGCTGATCGTGGTGTTCGGGGCCGGCGGCGACCGCGACCGCACCAAGCGTCCCCTGATGGGCGCCATCGCCGCGAACTTCGCCGACGTCGCCATCGTCACCGACGACAATCCCCGCGGCGAGGACCCCGCCGCCATCCGCGCCGAGGTCATGGCCGGAACGACCGGCATGCGGAACATCGGCGACCGCCGCGCCGCCATCCGCGCCGGCGTCGCCCTGCTGGCGGCCGGCGACGTCCTGGTGGTGGCCGGCAAGGGCCACGAGCAGACCCAAACCATCGCCGGCGTCGTCCACCACTTCGACGACGTGATCGAGACCGACCAGGCCCTGCGAGGCAAGCCATGAGCCTCTGGACCGCAGACGAGATCGCCCGGGCGACCGGCGGCAAGGTGGTCGGCGACTTCGCCGTGGACGGCGTCTCCATCGACACCCGCTCCATCGAGACCGGCGATCTGTTCGTGGCCCTGGCCGGCGTCCGAGACGGCCATGAGTTCGTGGCCCCGGCGCTCGCCAAGGGCGCGGCCGGCGCCCTGGTGAGCCAGACGGTCGAGGGTCCCCACGTCCTGGTGGAAGACACCTTCAAGGCCTTGGAATTGCTGGGGGAAGCGGCCCGGATTCGCGCAGTCCAAACCCGCCGCGGGGCCGTCACCGGCTCGGTGGGCAAGACCAGCGTCACCCAGGCGGTCCGCGCCGGTCTGATGCTGGCGGGCAAGGCCCATTCGTCGGTGAAGAGCTACAACAACCACATCGGCGTGCCCCTGACTCTGGCCCGCATGCCCCGGGACACCGAGCGCGCCGTGTTTGAGATCGGCATGAACCACACCGGTGAGATCACGCCGCTCACCCGCTTCGTGCGGCCCCACGCTGTGGCCATCACCACCGTGGGCCCGGTCCATGTGGAGAACTTCCCGGACGGCGAGATCGGGGTGGCCTGCGCCAAGGCCGAGATCTTCGACGGCCTGGAGCCGGGCGGCGTGGCGATCCTCAACGCCGACAACAAATGGTTCGACCTGCTGAGCGACGCGGCCCGCGCCGCCGGCGGCAAGGTGCTGAGCTTCGGCGCCGGCGAGGCCTGCGACGCCCGCCTGATCGACTTCCAGCCCCAGGCCGGCCACGCGGTGGTCCAGGCCCGGCTGCATGGCAAGGCGCTCGACTTCCCGATCCTGCAGACCGGCTTCCACTGGGGCCCCAACAGCATGGCCGTGCTGCTGATGCTGGAGGCGCTCGACGTGTCCCTCGGCGACAGCCTGGCGGCCCTGGGGTCCTTCGAGCCCCTCGAGGGCCGGGGGGCCGAGAAGACCATCCGCCTGGCCGGCGGGGCCTTCACCCTGATCGACGAGAGCTACAACGCCAACCCGATCTCCATGACCGCGGCCTTCGCGACCCTGGGCGCCCGCAAGACCTCGGGGCGGCGGATCGTCGCGCTGACCGATATGCTGGAGCTGGGGGAGGGCGGTCCCGCCTTCCATGCCGGCCTGGCCGAGCCACTCGAAAAAGCGGCCATCGACCTGGTGTTCTGCGCTGGTCCCCTGATGAAATCCCTGTGGGACGCCCTTCCGTCGACTCGGCGGGGCGGCTACGCCAAGTCCGCGGCCGAGCTTGCGCCGCAGGTCGCCCGGGCCGCAGAGCCCGGAGACCTGGTGATGGTGAAGGGGTCGAACGGTTCGAAGGCGGGCGCGGTGACAGCCGCGCTGGTCGCCCTCGACGCGCGTTCCGGGGAGGCGGGCTGATGCTCTATTGGCTGTATGAGCAGATGTCGGCGGGCGGCCATGTGCCGATCCTCAACCTGCTGAAATACCTGACCTTCCGCACCGGCATGGCGCTGTTCACGGCCCAGATCGTGGTGGCCCTGATGGGCTCGCGCTTCATCCGCTGGATGCAGGCCAAGCAGGGCAAGGGCCAGCCGATCCGCGCCGACGGCATCGCCCGTCACGTGGTGGAGAAGGCCGGCACGCCGACCATGGGCGGGGTGATGATCCTGGCTGGCCTGCTGGTGGGCACCCTGCTGTGGAGCGACCTGTCCAACGTCTATGTCTGGGCGGTGCTGCTGGTGACCGTGGGCTACGGGATCCTGGGCTTCACCGACGACTACGCCAAGGTCACCAAGCAGACCACCGAGGGGGTGTCGGGCAAGGTGCGGCTGGTGCTGGAGGCGGTGATCGCGCTGGCCGCCGTGGCCCTCATCGTCATCTATGGCGGCCGTCCGCCCGAGGCGCCGGACCTGGCGACCTCCGTCGCCTTCCCGGTGTTCAAGGGCCTGCTGCTGGACATGGGCTGGTTCTACCTGGCCTTCGGGGCCTTCATCATCGTCGGCGCGGCCAATGCGGTGAACTTCACCGACGGCCTGGACGGCCTGGCCACCGTGCCGGTGATGATCGCCGCCGCCGCCTTCGGCCTGATCACCTATCTGGTGGGCAACTACGTCTTCGCCCGCTACCTGCAGCTTCATTTCGTCCCCGGCGTGGGGGAGGTGGGCGTGTTCTGCGGGGCCATGATCGGGGCTGGCCTGGGCTTCCTCTGGTATAACGCGCCCCCGGCCAAGATCTTCATGGGCGACACCGGCTCCCTCGCGCTCGGCGGGGCCATCGGCACCGTGGCCGTGGCCACCAAGCACGAGATCGTGCTGGGGATCATCGGTGGTCTCTTCGTGCTGGAGACCCTGTCGGTGATGATCCAGGTCGCCTCCTTCAAGCTGACAGGCAAGCGGGTGTTCCGCATGGCCCCGATCCACCACCATTTCGAGAAGCTCGGCTGGTCGGAATCCACCGTGGTGATCCGCTTCTGGATCATCGCCGTGGTGCTGGCCATCCTGGGCCTCGCCACCCTGAAGCTGCGGTAGGGAGGGCGTGAGCAGGTCATGATCCCGGTCCGCGGCTTCGAAGGCAGGACGGTCGCCGTTTTCGGCCTGGCCCGCACGGGTCTGGCCGCCGCGCGCGCGCTGGTGGCCGGCGGCGCCCAGGTGGCGCTGTGGGACGAGCGGCCCGAGGGCCGCGCCGCAGCCCAGGCCGAGGGCCTGCCGCTGGTGGACCTGTCGACCGCCGACTGGAGCGGCTTCGCCGCCCTGATGCTGTCGCCCGGCGTGCCGCTCACCCATCCCGAGCCGCACTGGACCGTCACCAAGGCCCAGGAGTGCGGGGTCGAGATCGTCGGCGACATGGAGCTGTTCGCCCGCACCGTGAACGCCGCGCCCGAGCACAAGCGCCCGAAGATCGTCGCCATCACCGGCACCAACGGCAAGTCCACCACCACCGCCCTGATCGGCCACATCTGCGCCTCGGCCGGCCGCGACACCCGGGTGGGCGGCAATATCGGCATCGGAGTCCTGGGCCTGGAGGACATGCACGGCGGGGCGGTCTACGTCCTGGAGATGAGCTCCTACCAGCTCGACCTGACCTCCAGCCTGAAGCCCGACGTGGCCATCCTGCTCAACGTCTCCCCCGACCACCTGGAACGCCACGGCGGCATGGAGGGCTATGTCGCCGCCAAGCGCCGCATCCTGCTCAACCAGGGCAAGGGTGACACCGCGGTCATCGGGGTGGACGATCCCTGGGGCCAGCGGATCTGCACCGAGATCACCGCCGCCAACCGCCGCACCATCGTGCCGATCTCGGCGTCGAAGGCCATGGGCCGGGGCGTCTACGCCCTGCAGGGCCTGCTCTACGACGCCACCGGCGAGCGCGCCGTCGAGGTCGCCGACCTGCTGCGGGCCCGCTCCCTGCCGGGCCGCCACAACTGGCAGAACGCGGCGGCGGCCTATTCCGCCGCCCGCGGCCTGGGGATCTCCGCCGAGGACGCCGCCGAGGGCCTGATGAGCTTCCCGGGCCTGGCGCACCGGATGGAGACCGTCGGCCAGCTCGGCCGGGTCCGCTTCGTCAACGACAGCAAGGCCACCAACACCGACGCCGCCCGCCAGGCCATGTCGAGCTATCCCAGGTTCTACTGGATCGCCGGCGGCCAGCCGAAGACCGGCGGCATCGACGCCCTGGCCGATCTCTTCCCGAAGATCGAGACGGCCTATCTGATCGGCGAGGCCACCGAGGCCTTCGAGGAGACACTGAAGGGCAAGGCCCAGACCGTGGCCTGCGGGACCATGGAGGTCGCCGTGGCCAAGGCCTATGCCGACGCGGCCGCCAAGGGCCAGGACGCCGTGGTCCTGCTCTCGCCGGCCTGCGCCTCCTTCGACCAGTTCGCCGACTTCGAGGCCCGGGGCGAGGCGTTCCGCGCCGCCGTCCAGGGCCTGACCGCGCCCGCGGCCAAGGGCGCGCGCGCATGAATCCCACCCAGGCGCACGCCTTCGCGCGCAGCGACCGCACCCCGGTCGGGGTGTGGTGGTGGACCATCGACCGCTGGATGCTGGGCGCCCTGGGGGTGCTGATCATCCTGGGGGTGATGCTGTCCTTCGCCGCCAGCCCCTCGGCCGCGGCGCGGATGAATGTCGGCGACCCCTTCCACTTCGCCGTGCGCCAGTGCCTGTTCGCCGCCGTCGGCGCGGTGATCCTGGTCTCCACCTCGATGCTGGACACCAAGGGCGTGCGGCGGGCGGCCTTCTTCATCTACATCGCCGCCATCGCGATCATGGCCGTGCTGCCCTTCATCGGCCACAACGCCAAGGGCGCGACCCGCTGGATGGAGTTCGCCGGCTTCACCCTGCAGCCGTCGGAATTCATGAAGCCGGCCCTGATCATCCTGGTGTCCTGGATGTTCGCCGAGGGGCAGAAGGGCCAGGGCGTGCCCGGCGTCACCATCGCGTTTGGGCTCTACCTGCTGTCGGTGGGCCTGCTGCTGATCCAGCCGGACGTCGGCCAGACGGTGCTGATCACCGTGGCCTTCGGGGCGGCCTTCTGGATGGCCGGGGTGCCGCTCTCCTGGGTGATGCTGCTGGGCGGCACGGCGCTCGCCGGCCTGTCCTCGACCTATTTCCTCTTCCCCCACGTGGCCAGCCGCGTGGACCGTTTCATCAGCCCCGACCGGGCCGACACCCACCAGGTGGACCGCGCCGCCGAGGCCATCGCCGCCGGCGGCTTCTTCGGGCGCGGCCCGGGGGAGGGCGTCATGAAGCGCCACGTTCCCGACCTGCACACCGACTTCATCTATTCGGTGGCGGCCGAGGAGTACGGCCTGGTCTTCTCCCTGATCCTCATCGCCCTGTTCGCCTTCATCGTGATCCGCGGCCTCTACAAGGCCATGAAGCTGAGCGATCCGTTCCAGCAGGTGGCCGCGGCCGGCCTCTTCGTCCTGGTGGGGGAGCAGGCCTTCATCAACATCGCGGTGAACCTCAACATGATCCCCACCAAGGGCATGACCCTGCCGTTCATCTCCTATGGGGGCTCCTCCATGCTGGCCATCTGCCTGACCTTGGGCCTGGCGCTCGCCCTCACCCGGCGTCGCCCGGGGGCCTATTCCCAGGGTGAGGGCCTCGCCAAGTCCGCGGCCTTCGCCTAAAGCGCACCCATGCGCAAGATCGCCGTCGTCGCCGCCGGAGGCACCGGTGGGCACCTCTTCCCCGCCCAGGCCCTCTCCGAGGCCCTGATCGCCCGTGGTTGGCGCATCGTGCTGGCCAGCGACGAACGGGTGGCGGCCTTCGCCGAGAGCTTCCCGGCCGAGGAGCGCATCGGCCTGTCGGCCCGCACCTACAAACCCCGTGATCCCGTCGGCATGGCGCTGGCCGGCCTCTCGATCCTGCGCGGCGTCATGCAGGCCCGCGCCGCCTTCCGGCGCATCAAGCCCGACGTGGTGGTGGGGTTCGGCGGCTATCCCTCGGTGCCCGGCCTGCTGGCCGGGATCACGCTCAACCTGCCCACCGTGATGCACGAGCAGAACGCGGTCATGGGTCGGGCCAACCGCCGGCTGGTGAGCCATGTGAAGGCCGTGGCCTGCGCCTTCCCCATGCTGCAGAAGGCCCCGCCCAAGGTCGCCGACAGCGCCGTGGTGGTGGGCAATCCGGTGCGCCCGGAGATTCGCGCCCTCTACGACCTGCCCTACGTCCCGCCCACCGCCGACGGGCCCATCCGCATCCTCATCACCGGCGGCAGCCAGGGCGCTCGCCTGCTCTCGGAACTGATGCCCGAGGCCATCCGCATGTTGCCCGAACCCCTGCGGGCGCGCCTGAAGGTGCAGCAGCAGACCCGCGCCGAGAGCATGGAGAACGCGCGGAAGATCTATGCCGACGCCATGGTTGAGGCCGAGATCGCCCCCTTCTTCCGCGACATGGCCGGCCGCCTGAAGGACGCCCACCTGGTGATCGGCCGCTCCGGCGCCGGCACGGTCTGCGAGTTCGCCATCGCCGGGAAGCCGGCCATCCTGATCCCGCTGGCCATCGCGCTGGACGACGACCAGGGCCAGAACGCCAAGGTCATGGCCGACGCCGGCGGGGCCCAGGTGGCGCGCGAGCACCAGCTCACCGTCGACTCCATGGCCAACGCCCTGGAGAAACTGCTGACCAATCCCGACCGCCTGGCCCGCATGGCCGCCAGCGCCCGCTCCATCGCCAAGCCCGACGCCGCCGAGCGCCTGGCCGACCTGGTCGAAAAGACCGCAGCCAGGTCCTAGAGCCTGACTCTCCCACGCCCATTTGATGACCCATGCGTCCACGTGGTAATGTGAAATTGCAATGAGCCGTCGCACCGTCATGTCATCTGCAGCCCGCCCGCCCGAAACGGCCAACGTGCCGGGCGAAAGCGCGGAGGATCGTCGTGACCGCGAAATCCTGGAGCGCGCTCGACAGGATCTCCGCGCGGGCCGCCTGGACGTCACCTCCCTGGAAGAGGCGAAGCGCGAACTCGGTGACTAGGGGCCTCCCGAACCGTCTCCCGCTCCGATACGTCGTGACAGCACGATCGACCCGATAGAGACGTTCGGGGCGCGGGCATGACGTACAGGCTGACAATCACGCGGGACGCGGTGAAGGCGCTGGGGGCCATCCAGAAGCGGGACCGCGCGCGAATTTACGAACGCCTGGATCAGCTTGCGGCCGATCCCTTCAGCACGTCGGGTGTGAAGAAGCTGAAGGGCCAGGACAACTATCGGCTGCGTGTCGGTGACTATCGCGTGCTCTACCTGGTCGAAGACGCCGAACTGCTCATCGTCGTCGTCGACGTGGGTCATCGACGAGAGGTCTATCGTTGACGTTTGGCGCACCGCCATATCGATCCGAACGCATAATCGAGGTCCCCCTCGGGACAAACGCACACTAGGTTCCTTGTCATGAATCGCCGCCCTGTCCCGTTCCCCGTCGGCCCCGTGCACTTCATCGGCATCGGCGGGATCGGCATGAGCGGCATCGCCGAGATCATGCGGCGCATCGGCTACAGCGTGCAGGGCTCCGACGCCAAGGCCAGCGCCAACACCGAGCGGCTGGAGAAGCTGGGGATCAAGGTCTTCATCGGCCAGGGGGCGGCCAATATCGAGGGCGCCTCTGCCATCGTCTATTCCACCGCCATCAAGGCCGACAACCCCGAGATGCTCGCCGCCCGCGCCCGGCGCCTGCCCCTGGTGCATCGCGGCGAGATGCTGGCCGAGCTGACCCGTCTTCAATTCTCGGTGGCGGTGGGCGGCACGCACGGCAAGACCACCACCACCTCCCTGGTGGCCGCCCTGCTGGACGCCGGCGGCATGGACCCCACCGTGGTCAATGGCGGCATCATCAACGCCTATGGCACCAACGCCAAGGTCGGCGAGGGCGAGTGGATCGTGGTGGAGGCCGACGAGAGCGACGGCACCTTCCTGAAGCTGAAGTCCACCTGCGCCATCGTCACCAATATCGATCCCGAGCACCTGGACTATTACGGCGACTTCGACGCGGTGAAGAAAGCTTTCCAGGACTTCGTGGAGAACGTGCCCTTCTACGGCTTCGCCGCCGTCTGCACCGACCACCCCGACGTTCAGGCCATGGCCGCCAAGGTCGTCAACCGCCGCCTGATCGCCTACGGGACCAACCCCCAGGCCGAAGTCCGGGCCGAGAAGATCAGCATGGGCCCCGACGGCTCGCGCTTCGACGCCGTCATCGCGCCGCGCGACGCCGAGCCCATGCGCTGGGAGGACCTGCACCTGCCGATGGCCGGCCAGCACAACGTCATGAATGCGCTGGGCGCCATCGCCATCGCCCGCGAGCTGGGGGTGTCGGAGGCCGACATCCGCAAGGGCCTGACCACCTTCGGCGGGGTGGGGCGGCGCTTCACCACCGTGGGCGTCGCGAACGGAATCCGCATCATCGACGACTACGGCCACCACCCGGTGGAAATCTCCGCGGTGCTGAAAGCCGCCCGCGCGGTCACGGGCGGCCGGGTGATCGCCGTGGTGCAGCCGCACCGCTATTCGCGCCTGCACGACCTGTTTTCCGAGTTCTGCGGCTGCTTCAACGACGCCGACGTAGTGATCGTCTCCGACGTCTACACCGCCGGCGAGAGCCCCATCGCCGGCGCCGACCGCGACGGCCTGGTGGAGGGCCTGCGCCGTTTTGGCCATCGCCGCGCCGTGGCCCTGGAGAGCCCGGCGGCGCTCGCCCGCGTCGTGGCCGACGAGGCCAAGGTCGGCGACCTGGTGGTCTGCCTCGGCGCCGGCGACATCACCAGCTGGGCCTACGCCCTGCCGGCCCAGCTTGAGGCCCTGGCCGCCACGTGAGCTGGCGCGACAACCTCCCCAAGGCGCGCGGCAAACTGCTCAGCGACGAGCCCCTGGCGCCCTTCACCTGGTTTCGGGTGGGCGGGCCGGCCGACCTGCTGTTCCTGCCGCAGGACGAGGACGATCTCGCCGACTTCCTGAAGGGGCTGGACCCTTCCGTGCCGGTGACGGTCCTGGGGGTCGGCTCCAACACCCTGGTCCGCGACGGCGGGGTCGATGGCGTGGTGATCCGCCTGGCCGGCCGAAGTTTCGGCAGGATTGAGCCGCGCGGGAACAATCGCATCTATGCCGGCGCCGCGGCCCTGGACGCCCTGGTGGCCCGCGAGGCGGCCAAGGCCGGCATCGCGGGCCTGGAGTTCTATCGCGGCGTGCCCGGCTCCATCGGCGGCGCGACCATGATGAACGCCGGCTGCTACGGCGCCGAGACCAAGGATGTCCTGGTCGAGGCCTATGCGGTGACGCGGGCGGGGGAACGGAAGACCTTTTCCAACGCCGAGATGGGCTTCTCCTACCGCAAGTCGGCCAAGGCCGCCGAGGGGGGCTTGATCTTCACCGGCGCCCTCTTCGAGGGGACCCCCGACGACCCCGCCGCTGTCGAGGCCCGCATGGCCGAGATCACCGCGCGGCGCGAGACCACCCAGCCGATCCGCGAGAAGACCGGCGGCTCGACCTTCAAGAACCCCCCCGGTCACTCGTCCTGGAAGCTGGTGGACGAGGCCGGCTGGCGCGGAAAACCCTTCGGCGGCGCCATGTTCTCGCCCTTGCACGCAAACTTCCTGATCAATACCGGGGAGGCGACCGCCGCCGATCTGGAAGGGTTGGGCGAGGCGGTGCGCGCCGACGTTAAGGCCAAGACCGGGATCGAGCTGGAATGGGAAATCAAGCGCGTCGGCCGGCCCTGATCCTGGTCAAGCACGGCAAGCCGGCCATCGTGCCCGACGTGCCGCGCTCCCTATGGGCGCTATCGGACGAGGGGCAGGCGTCGGCCTCCCGGTTGGCTGGCAAGTTGGCCAGGTTCGATCCGAAATTCCTGTTCGCCAGTCCCGAACTCAAGGCCCACGACACCGCCGCCGCCATGGGCGAGGTCCTGGGTCTGGCCGTGCGGACCGACGAGGACCTGGCCGAGCACCGCGCCGACCACAATCCCTTCGTCTCCGCCGCCGAGATCGAGGCCCTGATCGAGCGCGCCCTGCGCGACCCCGATCACCTGATCATGGGCGAGGAGACGGGGGCGGCGGCCCGGGAGCGTTTCGCCGCGGCCATGGAACGGGTCGCCGCGGCGGGGGAGGGGACCAAGGTTGTGATCGCCCACGGCCGGATCATCAGCCTGTGGCTCAGCGCGGAACTCGGCTTCGATCCGGTCCCGTTCTGGCGAAGGCTGGGCTTCACCTCGGCGGCGGTCCTGGCCGAACATGGCGACCTGGAGATCATCGATCCCTAAGGGCGGGTTCAGCCGCCTTCACCCGGCCGGCACGGGCGGCTCGGTATAGGAGGCCGAGGCGGTGATCACCTCGTCGGGGACGGCTAGCATCGCGCGGTACTGCGCCTCCGGATAGGCCATGTGGGGCTTGTCGGCGGCATAGGGGGGCTGGGGCGCCGGGCTCGGGCCGGAATAGGCGGCCGGCGCCTTGAAGCGCTCGGCTTCCTCGGCGCTGATGCCGGCCTTCTCCAGGGTCGTGGGATCGATCCAGCGGGCGGGATCGATGGCCTCGCTCGAGGTGGCCACCTCCAGGGTCATGTGGTCGGGACCGGCGAAATAGATCGAGCGGCACATGCCGTGGTCGATCGGGCCGATGACATTGACCCCATGGCTGCGGATGCGGTCGCGCATGGCGATCAGGTCGGCGTCGCTGTCGGCGCGGAAGGCCAGGTGCTGCAGGGTCCCGGGCGCGCAGGGCAGGGCGCCGGTGCCCGAATGGGTCTTGCCGAGCTCGATCGGGATCTTGTCCACGTCCGGCAGCTGGACGATCGAGAAGTAGCTGTGGTCGTTCATCCGCAGGAAGGCGTGCAATCCGCCCGGCACGCCGTGCATGTCGAACAGGGCCACCAGCGGGCAGCCCATCACCTCGGAAAAGAAGGCGATGTGTTTCTTGATGTCCCCGGCCATGAAGGCCAGGTGATGGATGCCGGTCGGTTGCTGTCCCATGGGTTTCCTCGGTCGTTTTCTATGGGGTTGTCGGGTGGGTGAGCAGGCCGCCAAGGATGGCGTCCAGGATCATCTGTTCGTGGGCCTGGCGCGCCTCGGGGGCCGAGGGGTCCATGCCGAAGCTGACGCCCATCATGGGGGCCAGGTTGATCACCCCGGCGCTGGCCGCCTGCAGGGTAATGACCAGCATGGGGGCCGGAAAGGGCTTCAGGGCGCCGCTGTCGATGGCGGCCTGGGCGATCTCCGCCAGCCGCCGGTTGCGCGGGCCGGTCAGATGGGCGTCCAGCCAGGCCAGCCGTTCGCCGCCGGCCATGCCCTCCAGCGCGACGATCCGGCCGAGAGCCGGGTGTTTCCAGCTGATGCGCAGGAACAGCTTCATGGCCATGCGCAGCTGGACCTCGGGCGGGGCGTCGGCCATCGCCTCCAGCAGCCGCTCCTCCTCGGCGATCACCGCGCCCAGCTGCAGCATGGCGGCGCGCCAGAGACAGGCCTTGTCGTCGAAGTGGTAGTGCAGGGTCGCCTGGGAGACGCCGGCCGCCGCGGCGATCTCGCCCATCGTCACCCGCTCGAAGCCCAGGCGGGAGAACAGCTCCAGGGCGGCCTCGCGGATGCGGCCGGCCGTCTGCGGTCCCTTGCGGGTCGGCGGCGCGGCCACGGCCTCCAGCATGGACTTGACTCCCCAGTCAGGATTTCTGACTTTCTAATCAGAAACACAGGCCGGAGCAACGGCCGTGGGAGGCCCTCATGAAGATCCTGCGCGAGCCCTATGGCTATGCCTATGCCGAGAAGAGCCGGCTGAAGGAAACCTATGGCGGGCCCGAGGGGCAGGTCTTCGTCGAGTGCATGCGCATCCGGCCGGAGACGGGCGAGTCCAAGACCGTCATCCTGTTCAGCCACCCGATCGGGGGCGGGTCGTTCCTGCCGCTGGTGACCGCCCTGGCCCGGGCCGGGCGGCACGTCATCTATTGCAACACCCGCTACCGGGGGAACGACACCGCCCTGATCCTGGAGAAGTGCGTCCTGGACCTGGGCGCCTGCGTCGCCGACCTGAAGACGCGGTTCGGCTACGAGAAGGTGGTGCTGGGCGGCTGGTCGGGGGGCGGCTCGCTGTCGCTGTTCTACCAGGATCAGGCCGAGCACCCGACGATCACCGACACCCCGGCCGGCGATCCCGTGGACCTGGTGGGCGCGGGGCTGCAACCGGCCGACGGCGTCCTGCTGCTGGCCGCCCATATCAGCCGCTCGGTCACCATGACCGAGTGGATCGACCCCTCGATCCTGGACGAGGCCCACCCCTTCGAGCGGGACCGCGAGCTCAACATCTACGACCCCGACTGCCCCAACCAGTCGCCCTACGCGCCTGAGTTCGTGGCTCGGTTCCGCGCCGCCCAGATCGCGCGCAACCGCAGGATCACCGCCAATGCGCGACAAACCCTGGCGCAGCTCAAGGCCGCGGGCGATCCCGACATGGAGCGGCCCTTCGTGGTCTACGGCACCATGTGCGACGTCCGCTGGACCGACCCCACCCAGGACCCCTCCGACCGCCGGCCCCACACCTGCTATCTGGGCGAGCCGCGGATCGCCAATGACGGGCCGGTGGGGCTGGGCCGCTTCACCACCCTGCGCTCCTGGCTGTCGCAGTGGAGCTATGACGAGAGCCGGGCCAACGGCGTCAAGAACGCCGCCAACATCAGCTGCCCCACCCTGACCATCAACAACACCGCCGACCTGGCCTGCACGCCCAGCCATGCGCGCCGCCTGTTCGAGGCGCTCGCCTGCGCCGACAAGACCTATGTCGATATCCAGGGCGCCGACCACTACTACATCGAGCGTCCCGACCTGCTGCCGACCGCCGTCGCCGCCGTCACCGGCTGGCTGGACGCGCGCGGGTTCTAAGGCCCCTCATGCAGGAAATGGGAGGCCACGAGATGACCGATACCGCCGCGCCGGGCCGCGACTGGGCCGCCTGGGCCGACGACCTTTCCGGACGCCTGGCCGAGCGGGCCGAGGGCGCCGAGGCGCTTCGCCGCCTGCCCGACGCGACCCTGGACGAGGTGTTGGCGGCGGGGTTCTTCAGCCTCCTGACCCCGCCCGCCGTGGGCGGGGAAGGCGCCGGCTTCCCGCTCTTCATGGACGTGTCGCGGCGCCTGGCCCAGGGCTGCGCCTCCAGCGCCTGGACGCTCTCCTTCCTGGCCCTGCACGCCTGGATCCTCTGCAAGTTCACCCCGCAGCTGCAGGCCGAGCTGTTCGCCGGCGGCGCGGTCCCGCTGGCCCCGGCCCCCCTGGCGCCCACCGGCCAGGCGGAGAAGGTCGAGGGCGGCTATCGGATCGGCGGCCGCTGGGAGTGGGCCACCGGCGTCAATCACTCCGACTGGGTGATCGTCAATTGCGTCGAGGCCGGCGCCATGGGGCCGCGCTTCTGCGTCCTGCCGCTCGCCGAGGTGTCGGTGGAGGACGTCTGGCGCACGGCGGGCATGGCGGCCACCGGCAGCAACACCATCGTCGCCAAGGACCTGTTCGTCCCGGAGCACCGGACGGTCCCGGCCCTGCTGCTGAAGTTCGCCCCGTCGCCGGGCGAGGCGATCCATCCCGGGACCACCGTCAACTATCCGATGTCGGCGACCCTGGGCCTGGTGGCCGCGACCCCGGCCCTGGGCGCGGCGGAGGGCGCCCTGCGCGCCTTCACCGACCGGATGAAGATCAAGCTGCAGGCCTATAGCGGCGCGAAACAGGGCGACCTGCCCATCACCCATCTGCGGCTGGGGGAGGCCATCGCCACGGTGCGCGCGGCCCGCCTGGTGTGGGAGGACGCCGTCCGCCTGCTGGAGCGCGACGGGCCGCTTGGCCACCAGACCCCGCTGGAGACCCTGCTGGCCCTGCGCCTGGCCTCGGCCGACATCGTGCGGCTGGCCAACCAGGCGGTGAACAGCCTGGCCGCCGCGGCCGGGGCCAGCTCGGGATTCCTGAACGCCCCGCTGCAGCGGCATCTGCGGGACCTGCAGATGATGCGCGGCCACGTGATGTTCGACTGGGACCGCACCGCCCAGATCGCCGGCAAGATCGCGCTCGGCCAGGAACCGGCCGCCTCGGATCTGCTCTGACTCCATCGCGCTCCTAGGCGCCTGTCTCGGCGGGGGGTTACTGTCACCCCAAGACGCGCGTCGGGAGCCGCCGGCCCTGATCCTGGTCGCCCACGGCCGGATCATCAGCCTGTGGCCGAGCGCGGAGCTCGGCTTCGAGCCGGTCCCGTTCTGGCGCCGGCTGGGCTTCACCTCCGCAAAGACTGGGACGCCCGGGCGCCGCAACCACAGCGCGCCGAACGGTGATGATATCGTCCCACGCTCGTGACCATGTGTCGCGGAGCCGACATAAGTTGGAAGAACGCGGGTGCGGCTAAGGTCCGATTAACCTCGCTGGACCCTGGTCGAAGCGGGGATGGACTCCGGGAGGTCGAGGAGCAACCGCATGACATCGCATTCCGATATGCGCCAGCGCCTCGACTTCATCAGGCTCGGGGCCCGCGACGTCACGGCTCTGCGAGGGCTCCGTCCGCTGATGCAAGGGGCCATTCCGGTCGCCCTGGACGCCCTCTACGAGCGGATACTCGCCTTCCCGGAGACCGCGCGGTTCTTTCCAGACGACGCCGCCCTCTCCGGGGTCAAGAACCGCCAGCAGTCTCATTGGGAGCGCATCTTCGAGGCTCAGTTCGACGAGGATTATGCGGGCGCCGCGCGACGGATCGGCGAGGCCCATGCCCGGATCGGCCTGAACCCCAGCTGGTACATTGGCGGATACGCCACGGTGCTCCAGCATCTCGTCGAGGCCATCGTCCGTGAGAGCGCGACGCGCCCGACCGAGGCCATGTCGACCGGGACGTCCATCGGGGCTCTGATCAAGTCGGTCTTGCTCGACATCGACCTCTCCGTGGCCGCGTATCTGGAGGCCAGCGAACAGGCTCGGGCGCAGGTCGAGGCGGCGGCGTTGGTCGAGGTGCAGGCCGCGCTCGAACGCACCAGACGCTCGGAGCAGCGGCTGGAGCTCGCCCTGGAGATCGCCGATGTCCATGTCTACGAGATGGACTATGTCCGGCGCGAACTGATCAAGGCCGGGGCCGAGGACACCTTCTTCACCGAGCCAAAGACCTACGAGGAGCTCTACCGGGACATCTATCGGATCATCGATCCGCGTGATCGCCCCGACGTCGAGGAGGCGTGGCGACGCCACCTTGAGGACGGCGCGCCCTACCGCCCCGAGTACCGGGTGGTCCGCGCCGACCACAAGGAGGTCTGGGTCTCCGCCGCCAACAGGCTGATCGCCGACCCGGATGGCCGCCCCCTCCATCTGATCGGCGCCCTTCAGGACATCACCGCCCGCAAGGCCTCCGAGCAGGCCCTGCTGCGGGCCAAGGAAGACGCCGAGACCGCCAACCTGGCCAAGTCGACCTTCCTGGCCACCATGAGTCACGAGATCCGAACGCCGCTCAATGGCATCCTGGGCATGGGACAGGTGTTGGCGAAGGAGGACCTGACCGAGCGGCAGCATGGGCAGGTGAAGGTCATCCTGCAGTCGGGCGAGATGCTGCTGAGCCTGCTCAACGATCTGCTGGACATCTCCAAGATCGAGGCCGGAAAACTGACCATCGAGGAGGGTGAGGTCGATCTTGCCGAGATCGCCCGCTCGGCCTTCGCCAACCTCCTGGCCATGGCCGCCGAGAGAGACATCGCCGTGACCCTGGAGATCGCGCCGGAGGCCGAGGGGATCTTCAAGGGGGACCCGACGCGCGTCCGCCAGATCGTCAATAACCTGGCCTCCAACGCCCTGAAGTTCACCACCGAGGGGCAGGTCGCGCTGGTGGTGTCGAACCCGGACGGTCAATTGCGCTTCGCCGTCCGCGACACGGGGATAGGGATATCGGCGGGCAAGATCGGCGAACTGTTCCAGAAATTCACCCAGGCCGACCCCTCGATCACCCGAAGGTTCGGGGGCACGGGCCTGGGCCTGGCGATCTCCCGCGAACTCGCCCGTCTGATGGGCGGCGACGTCACCGTCGAAAGCGAGGAAGGTGTCGGCTCGACCTTCACCGCGAGGCTCCCCCTGGCGCGGTCGGAAGCCCCGCGGCAGGCCTCCGCGCAGGCGGCGGCCAACGAAGCCGAATTCGACGATCCTGGCGCGCTTCGCATCCTGGTCGCCGAAGACAATCCCGTGAACCAGATCGTCATCCAGACGATGCTGCAGCAGGCGGGGCTCAATCCCGTGGTCGTCAACGACGGTCAGGAAGCCGTGGACGCCTGGCGGACGGCGAACTGGGACCTGATCCTCATGGACGCCCAGATGCCGGTCATGGATGGGCTGACCGCGACCCGGGTCATTCGCCAGGAGGAGGCCGGACGGGGTGGCGCACGGACGCCCATCCTCGCCCTGACGGCCAATGTGATGGCTCATCATCTGAGTTCCTACATGCAGGCCGGCATGGATGGGCTGGTCGGCAAGCCCATCGACGCGGCCAAGCTGTTGATCGCGATGGAGGCGGCGCTGGACGAGGCGCAATTATCTGGCTAGCAGCCGGACGGCATGTGGCCCCAATTTGGGTGAAAATGCATTCAGTTGCGCCCCTGCGTTTGCCCTGTCGTCGCAATCCCCTCACGGCGTGGATACGGGCAGGGCGGGTGGCCGCGCCTTGGCCTCGCGCCCTGCCGCCGAACCCCTCTTGGCGCCCCTTACGGCAGGGGACTAGCTGTCGCCCGGACATTCGCGTTGGGAGGCGCCGGTCATGGGCAAGGTGGTCAGAATCGGCGGGGCCGGCGGTTTCCTGGGGGATTCCTCCGTGGCCGCCCCACAGCTGCTCAAGGGCGGCAAGCTCGACTACATGATCCTCGACTACCTGGCCGAGGCCACCATGTCGGCGCTGGGCCAGCTCAAGGCCGCTCGGCCGGACCAGGGCTTCGCCCGCGACTTCACCGAATGGGTCTGGAAGGACAACCTCCAGGAGCTCAAGGCCCAGGGGGTGAAGATCGTCACCAATGCCGGCGGCCTCAACCCCCAGGCCTGCCGCGCGCGGATGGAGGAGCTGGCCGCCGCCGCGGGCCTTAGCTTCAAGATCGCCGTCGTCGAGGGCGACGACCTGATGGACCGGCTGGGCGACCTGTCCGCCCGCGGCCTCACCGAGATGTTCACGAACGCGGCCTTCCCCGATCCCGCCCACGTCTTCACCGCCAACGCCTATTTCGGCGGCCGGCCCATCGCGGAGGCGCTCGCCGCCGGGGCCGACATGGTGATCACCGGCCGGGTGGTGGACAGCGCGCTGGCGCTCGGGCCGCTGATGCACGAGTTCGGCTGGACCGACGACGACCACGACAAGCTCTCGGCCGGCTCGCTCGCCGGCCACGTCATCGAGTGCGGCGCCCAGGCCACCGGCGGCCTGTTCACCGACTGGGAGGAGGTCCCCGACTGGGCCCACATCGGCTATCCGGTGATCGAATGCCAGGCCGACGGCGGCTTCGTGGTCACCAAGCCGCCAGGCACCGGCGGCCTGGTCTCGCCGGCCGCCGTGGCCGAGCAGATCCTCTACGAGGTGGGCGATCCCCAGGGCTACGCCCTGCCCGACGTGGTCTGCGACTTCACCCAGGTGAAGGTGGAGGCCGTGGGGCCCGACCGCGTACGCGTCACCGGCGCCAAGGGCTATCCCGCCAGCGGGGCCTACAAGGTCTGCATCACCTTCGAGGACGGCTACCGCTTCATCGGGGCCATGCCGGTGGTGGGCCGCGACGCCGCCCGCAAGGCCCAGCGCCAGGCCGAGGCCCTGCTGGAGCGGCTGGGCGACATGCTGCGCGACCGCAACCTGCCGCCCCTGCGCGACAGCCGCATCGAGCTCTTGGGGGCGGAGTCCTCCTACGGCGCCCAGGCCCGTCCCGAGGCGATGGCCGTGCGCGAGGTGGTCGCCCGGGTCGGCGCCGAGCACGAGAGCGCCGAGGCCCTGGGTCTGCTGGCCCGCGAGTTCGCCTCGCCCACCACCTCCATGAGCGTCGGCTCCACCGGCTGGTTCGGCGGCGCGCCGACCATCACCCCGGTGGCGCGGGTCTATTCCGTCCTGCTGCCCCGCACCGAGGTCCCGGCGGTCGTGTCGGTTGGGGACAGAACCTTCACCGTCGAGGCGGTTCCGCCAGCCAAGCCCTTCGACCCCGCCATGGTCACCCGCCCGGAGGTCCCCACCGCTCCGGCCGACGAAGCGGTCATCCAGGTTCCCCTGATCGACGTCGCCTGGGCCCGCTCAGGCGACAAGGGCGACGCCTTCAACATCGGGGTCATCGCGCGCCGGCCGCAATACCTGCCCTGGATCCGCAAGGCGCTCTCACCCCAGGCGGTGCAGGCCTTCTTCGCCCACGAGTTCGAGGGGGCCAAGGCGCCCCAGGTGATCGCCTACGACCTGCCGGGCCTCCAGGCCCTGAACCTGCACTGCATCCAGGCGCTCGGCGGCGGCCAGTTCTCCAGCCTGCGCCTGGACCCGCTGGCCAAGGGCAAGGCCCAGCAACTCCTCGACATGCCCATCGACATCCCCGCCCGCCTGCTGGCGCGGTGATGTCCTGGCTGGTCAGGATGACCGAGCGACGGCGGCTCAGCTGTCCTTCTCCCCTTGCGGGAGAAGGTGGCCCTGCGGAGCAGGGTCGGGGTCGCACG
>NZ_JAUSLW010000210.1 GCF_030645195.1 Phenylobacterium sp.
GCGCCTGGGGTTGGAACATGGCCGATCAAGACCGGCCCGCGCCGAAGCTGTCAATTGCAGCGTCTGGGCGGTTCCCTCGGGTATCGGGTTCAACCTATGTTCGCGCCATGACCTACGCCGAAGAAGTGGCCGCCTGGATCAAGGCTCGAGTGGCGCGCGATCCGCCCCTCGCCAAGGAATCCGAACTGAGCACCATGCTGCGGGTGCTGGCCATCTGGCGCTCCCGGTCCATCGCCGCCACCTTGGCGCGGCTGCACGACGGAAAGATCCTCAACGGCCCCTTCGCCGGCATGGACTATGTGAAGGACGCCACCGAGGGCGCCCTGGCCCCGCGCCTGCTGGGTTCCTACGAATCCGAGCTGCATCCCACGATCGCGCGGTTCGCCGCCGAGGGGTTCGACTGCGTCATCGATGTGGGCTGCGCCGAGGGCTACTACGCCGTGGGCCTGGCCCGCCTGATGCCGCAGGTCACCGTCTACGCCTACGACATCGTCGAGAAGGCGCGGATCGCCTGCGCCGAGCTGGCGGCCAAGAACGGGGTGGAGGACCGGTTGATCATCGGCGAGCTCTTCACCCCCACCGGCTTCGAGGCCTTCGCCGATCGCAAGTGCCTGGTGATGATGGACGTGGAGGGGGCCGAGGACGACCTGCTGCGCCCCGACCTCTCGCCGGCCTTGGCCCAGATGAGCCTGATCGTGGAGACCCACGACGTCTACAAGCCCGGCGTGCTGGAGCGCCTGCGGGAGCGGTTTTCCGCCACCCACGACATCCAGCGCCTCGACCAGGGGCCCAAGACCACGCCCCTGCCGGACTGGCTGGCGCGGCTGGGGCATCTCGACCACCTGCTGGCGGTCTGGGAGTGGCGCATCAAACCCACCCCCTGGCTGGTCATGACCCCGAAGGCGCAGGCCTGATGTCCCAGGGATTCCGGCTGGACGGCGGCGGCGAGACCCTCGTCTTCCTGACCACCGAGGCCGGCGCGCCGCGGCTGGTCTATTGGGGCCCCGACCTGGGCGCCGCCGATCCCGTCCCGGCCCTGGCCCGGCTTTCCCTGCGCGCCATTCCCCACGGCATGCTGGACGGCGGCGAACGGCTGACCTGGCTGCCGGAGGCGGGGCAGGGGTTCACCGGCCATCCCGGCCTGCTGGCCCATCGCGACGGCGCCGAGCTGGTCACCCAGATGACCCTGGCCGCCTCGGAGCTGGCGTCGGGCGCCGCCAGCCTGGTGCTGGAGGACGCCGCCGGCGGCGTGCGTCTGACCTTGACGCTCGCCCTCGACGCGGCGACCGGCGTGCTCTCCAGCCGCGCGGCCCTGCGCAACCTGGGGGACGAACCCCTGACCCTCGACTGGCTGGCGGCCGGCGCCTTCGATAGTCCCCACGCCGACCTGCTGCTGTTCGACGGGCGCTGGACGCGCGAGTTCATCCCCGTGCGCCAGACCCTCTCCACCGGCCTGATCGCCAAGGAGAACCGCACGGGCCGCACCTCCCACCACGCCCCGCCCTTCGCGGTGATCGGCGAGGCCGGGTTCGGCGAGATCCACGGCGAGGCCGTCGGCCTGCACCTGGCCTGGAGCGGCGACCACCGCATCTTCGCCGAGCGGCTGCGGGACGGCCGCATCCAGGTCCAGGCCGGCGAACTGCTGCACCCGGGCGAGGTGATCCTGGCGCCCGGCGAGACCTATGAGACCCCGGCCCTCTACCTGGCCCGATCGGCGTGCGGCCTGAACGGCCTGTCGGACCGCTTCCACCCCTTCGTGCGCGACGTGATCCTCGGCGGGCGGCTGCGGGGCAAGACCCGGCCGGTGCACTACAACGGCTGGGAGGCCATCTATTTCGACCATGACCTGGCCACCCTGAAGACCCTGGCTGACCTCGCGGCCGAGGCCGGCGCCGAGCGCTATGTGCTGGACGACGGCTGGTTCAAGGGCCGGCCGGACGACCGCTCGGGCCTCGGCGACTGGAGCGTCGATCCGGCCAAGTACCCGGAAGGCCTGACGCCGCTGATCGACCATGCGCGCGGCCTAGGGATGGAGTTCGGCCTCTGGGTCGAGCCGGAGATGGCCAATGCGGACTCCGACCTGCTGCGGGCCCACCCCGACTGGATCCTCGGCGATCCCGGCCGCGACCAGCCCCTGGGGCGTGGTCAGTACGTCCTGGACCTGACCCGGCCCGAGGTCAGCGACAACCTCTACAGCCAGCTCGACGCCCTCTTAAGTCAGAACGCCATCGGCTATCTGAAGTGGGACATGAACCGCGACCTGACCCACGCCCTCAGCGGCGGGCGGGCGGCGGTCCATCGCCAGACGCTCGCCGTCTACGCCCTGATCGACCGGCTGCGGGCCGCCCATCCGGGGGTGGAGATCGAGAGCTGCTCCTCGGGCGGCGGCCGCGCCGACTACGAGATCCTGCGGCGCACCGACCGCATCTGGACCTCGGACTGCAACGACCCCATCGAGCGCCAGGCGATCCAGCGGGGCTTCTCCATCTTCTTCCCGCCCGAGGTGATGGGCTCCCACGTCGGGGCCGCGGCCAGCCACACCACCGCGCGCACCGCCAGCCTGGACCTGCGGGCCATGACCGCGCTCTCCGGGCATATGGGGATCGAGGCCGATCTGCGGGCCTTCTCCGAGGCGGAGCGCGCCGCGCTGGCCGCCGCCATCGCCGTGCACAAGACCCTGCGGGCGGAACTGCACGCCGGGCGCACCCTGCGGCTGGAACATCCCGATCCTGGCTGCCTGGCCTTCGCCCAGCTGGGGGAAACCCTCGGCCTGGTCTCCGCGGCCCAGGTGGCGACGCCCCTGACCGTCGGCCTGCTGCCCCTGCGCCTGGCCGGGCTGGAGCCCGAGGCGACCTACGAGATCACCATGGTCAATCCGCCGGCCCGGCCCTTCGCGGTGATGAAGCGGCGCATCCCCCTGGTGAAGGGCGACACCCTGCGCGCCACCGGCCTGATGCTGGCCCAGCTCGGCGTCCCCCTGCCGGTGATGCGGGCCGGCGAGATCGCCGTCTTCCGCCTGGAGCGGATCGCCCCGTGAGCCTGGCCGACCTCGCCGCCGCCTTCCGCGCCCGCTTCGGCGCCGCGCCCCGCCTGTTCCAGGCGCCGGGCCGCATCAACATCATCGGCGAGCACACTGACTATTCCGGCGGCTTCGTCCTGCCCGCCGCCATCGACCGCTGGTGCGCGGCGGCCGCCGCCCCGAACGACCGCG
>NZ_JAUSLW010000211.1 GCF_030645195.1 Phenylobacterium sp.
CAACCCCGCTATTAGGCTTACTCACAGGCGCCTGCAGACAGCTTCGATTGCGCCGCCAGAGTCATGGTCTATCAACAGCCGTCAGCAACGGGGGCCTGCACATGCGCATCTACGGCGACTCCATCTCGGGCAACTGCCTCAAGGTTAAGTGGACGGCCGATCATCTGGGCCTGACCTATGACTGGATCGAGACCGACGTCATGAAGGCCGCGACCCGCACGCCGGAATTCCTGGCGATGAACCCGGCCGGTCAGGTTCCCGCCGTGATCCTGGACGACGGCCGGCCGCTGGCCCAGTCCAACGCCATCATCCTGCACCTGGCGGAGGGCTCCGATCTGATCCCCGCCGACGCCTATGAGCGGGCCCGCATGCTGGAATGGATGTTCTGGGAGCAATACAGCCACGAGCCCTATGTGGCCGTCGCCCGCTTCCAGGTGCGTTTCCAGGGCAAGCCCGTCGCCGACCTGGAGCCGCGGCTGGTGGAGCGCGGCAAGGCCGCCCTGCGGCGGCTGGAGGACGGCCTGGCGGCCCAGCCCTTCCTGGTGGGCGACCAGGTCAGCCTCGCCGACGTCGCCCTGGTGGCCTACACCCGCGAGGCCGGGGACGGCGGCTTCCGCCTGGCGGACTATCCCAAGGTCCAAACCTGGATCGGCCGGGTCGAAAAGGCGCTCGCCATCGTCTAGCCGCGCTTGCCTTCCGATCCTGCGGGCTTCAAATCGCAGGCATGACGCTCAAGCCGCTCCGCCTCGCCCTGCTCTTGTTCGCCGCCGTCCCGGCCCCCGCCTTCGCCTGGGGTGGGGCCGGTCACCGCATGGTGGGGGAGGAGGCCATGCGGGCCCTGCCGCCCACCTTGCCGGCCTTCCTGCGCGCGCCCGCGGCGGTGGCGGCCGTCGGCGAGCTGTCGCGCGAGCCCGACCGCTCCAAGGGCTCGGGCAAGATCCACGACTCCAACCGCGATCCGGGCCACTTCGTCGACCTGGAGGATGACGGCCGCATCCTGGGCGGACCGGCCCTGGCCGCCCTGCCGCCCACGCGTGCCGACTACGAGCCCGCCCTGCGCGCCGCCGGCCAGGACAGCTGGAAGGCCGGCTATCTGCCCTATTCCCTCGTCGACCAGTTCCAGCAGCACACCACCGACCACGCCTACTGGCGGGTTGAGGCAGCCGCCGAGCCCCGGGAGAAGAACCGCGCCCGCCGCGCCTGGATGCATGCCGACCGCCTGCGCCGCGAGCAGCAGATCCTGATGACCATCGGCTTCCTGTCG
>NZ_JAUSLW010000219.1 GCF_030645195.1 Phenylobacterium sp.
GAACAGCAGGCCGACCTGCGGATTGGCTGTCAGGTTGCCCAGGCTGCGGAACATGCCGTTGCCGTCGTAGTCGGGGAAGATCAGGGCGTCCGGGGCGATGACACGGGCGAAGCCCGCAGGCCCGCCCTTGAAGGAGCAGTCGGGCCGGCCCTGGTCGTCGGCGGTGGCCAGGAAGAAGAAGCTCTGCTGGGCGATGAAGGCTGAGTCGCGGTCGGTGAAGAGGTCGTGGCGCAGGGTCTCATCGAGCCGGTCGGCCAGGGCGCGGCTGCCGAAGGCCTCCTGCAGGCGCCTCTGGCCCTCGTGGTACATTGACATGGCCGGCTCCCCTTCCAAGCGGCGAGCTTAGAGCGTGACAGGCTGACGTGGATACCGGTTCAGGCGCCCATCAGCTCAGAACTCGGTCCACTCGCCGGCGGGCGCCTCGGCCACGGCCGCCGAGCCGAACGCCCCCCTCAGCCGTGCGCGTTGCCGAGCGACGGGATTGCGGGCGGTCGCATGCCGTTCGGGGTCGGCGAGCTCCAGGCGGGCAGCGCCATGAGCGTCGTCGCCGGACTGGAAGCGGCTGACAAGCCGCACCAGCTCCCGGGCCTCGCCGCGCAGGCTGGAGGCCGCCGCGGTGGCCTGCTCCACCATGGCGGCGTTCTGTTGGGTGACCTGGTCCATCTGGTTGACCGCGGTGTTGACCTGGGCGAGGCCGGTGGCCTGCTCCTGCGAGGACAGGGCGATCTCGGAGATCAGACCGTCGATCTCGGCCACCTTCTCGGCGATCCCCAGCAGGGTCTCACCGGTTTCGCCGACGAGCTTCACGCCCCGCTCGACCTGGGCGCCGGAGGTGGCGATCAAGGCCTTGATCTCCTTGGCCGCGTCGGCCGAGCGCTGGGCCAGCGCCCGGACCTCGGAGGCGACGACGGCGAAGCCGCGGCCCGCCTCGCCGGCGCGCGCGGCCTCGACCCCGGCGTTCAGGGCCAGCAGGTTGGTCTGGAAGGCGATCTCGTCGATGACCCCGATGATCTGGCTGATCTGCTTGGACGACCCTTCGATCTCACCCATGGCCGAGACCGCCTCGCGCACCACCTCGCCCGAACGCTGGGCTTCGGCGCGGGCGCTCGAGGCGGCGCCGGAGGCCTGCTTGGCGCCCGTCGCGCTGCGCCTGACGGTGGCGGTGATCTCGTCGAGGGCCGCGGCGGTCTCCTCCAGGCTGGCGGCCTGTTGTTCGGTGCGCCGGGAAAGGTCGTCCGAGGCGCTGGCGATCTCGTCGGCGCCGCCGCCGACGCTGGTGGTGGAGGCCATGACCGCGGTCATGGTCTCCTGCAGGGTGGTCATGGCCGCGTTGAAGTCGGTGCGCACCTTCTCGAAGGCCGGGTCGATGGCGCGGGTGATCCGGTAGCTGAGGTCGTTGTGGGCCAGCTTGGACAGGCCCCCGGCGATCTCGTCCACGGCCTTGACCCGGGCTGTGATGTCGGTGGCGAACTTGACCACCTTGAGGACCTTATTGTCAGCGTCGAGGATCGGATTGTAGGAGGCCTGGATCCAGACCTCGCGGCCGCCCTTGCCGATGCGCTTGAACTCCGCGGCCACGAATTCCCCGCCGTTCAGCCGTCGCCAGAAGTCATGATACTCCGCCGTCTGGGCGAAGGCGGGCTCGACGAACATCCGGTGGTGGCGGCCCTTGATCTCGGCGAGATCGTACCCCAGCGCCTTCAGGAAGTTGTCATTGGCGTCGAGGACTTCGCCGTCGACGGTGAACTCGATCGTGGCCTGGGCGCGGGAGATGGCCGCGATCTTGCCCGCGAAGTCGGCGTTGCGGAGTTTCTCGGCGGTGATGTCGGTGGCGACCTTGACGACCTTCTGGACGACGCCCTTGGCGTTCTTCACCGGGTTGTAGGAGGCCTGGATCCAGACCTCGCGGCCCCCCTTTGCGATGCGACGGTACTCTCGGGCGTCGAACTCCCCGCGGCCCAGCTTGGCCCAGAAGGCGGCGTAGTCGGGGCTGCGCACCACCTCAGGATCGACGAACAGGCTGTGGTGGCGGCCCTTGATCTCCGACAGGCTGTAGCCCAGGGCGGCGCAGAAGTTCTCGTTCGCCGTCAGAATATTTCCCTTGGGATCGAACTCGATGATGGCGAGGGATCGGCCAAGGGCCTCGAGCGTCGCCCCGGCGTTCCCGCCAGATCCCGTATGGATGCCAAACATGATGCCTCTCCCGACGTTCAAACAGCCGAGGTTTGCGCCCAAATGGTGTTGTCGGGCCAAGTTGATGGCCCAAGGCGGCATCGACCGATACGCGTCGTGTTAGGAGAGTTTCCGTAAACCAACCCCTAACGTGAAGAGCAGATCACAATTTCACGGCAACCACGCCAAGCCCATATTGAGTATGCGGCTCTATTGGGCCCAATTATTATCCCCGAAATGAGTATTGCGCCTTCCGCGTGTTGAAACGACAAATCAATCATAGGTATCGCGATCTGTCTGGGCGCCTCTGGCGTGATCGGGAGTCGAGGCAAGGTCCGGTCGAGAGGCCGCCATGGCGGCCCTATGCGGAGTCGAACCACCGACCCCCTGCAGGCCGTTCAGGCGCTCCCTCCTAGCGGGCTCCTAGACTCTGACCGTTTCAGATGGACTCATCTGAAACGGCAAGAAGGGGCTAGATTCAAAACATGAGAGCACGTCGGGCGGCGGAACCGGTATCCACTTCCGCCTGACGCGCTCTAGCGGGTCGGTTCGAGCTTGGTGTTGAGCACCCAGCCGACATTGTCGTTCTCGTCGGCGACCTCCCACCAGAGGCCGTCCTTGTTGCCGGTCGGATAGACCACCGAGCCCGGCGGCAGGGTGCGGACCACGGCGAACTTGGCGTCGGGGCCCTTGCGCAGGTTCAGGGCCGTCTGGGAGGTGAAGGTCTTGGACGGCGCGGCCTGGGCGGCGGGGACGCCGGTGTCC
>NZ_JAUSLW010000221.1 GCF_030645195.1 Phenylobacterium sp.
ACCGGCGCGCGGCTAATCTCGCCGACCACGCGGCCAACGGCGATCAAGGGTTCCGGGTCGTGCTCCGAGCGCACCGCCACCAGCGTGCTCACCAGCGCAGCGCCCCGGTTGTCCAGATCACGCATTTGCTCCAGCAAGGCGCGCACGTTGTTGTCGTCGCCTTTCTCATAACCAAACTGGGTGGCGTAGAAGGCCGTTTGCACGCCCGGCAAGCCACCAAAGGCATCGACACACAAACCGGCGTCGTCAGCCAGCGCGGGCAAGCCGCTGTGGCTACTTGCATGGCGTGCCTTGGCCAACGCGTTTTCGACAAAGGTGTGGTACGGCTCAGGCGCCTCGGGAATGCCCAGCTCGCCCTGGCTGATGAGTTCGACGCCGAGCGGCGCCAACATGGCGCGCAGCTCGGCCAATTTACCGGGGTTGTTGGAAGCTAAGACGATTTTCATGAAATTAGGCTGTAGCCCACGTACAGCATGCCTGAGCAGCTATTAATTTAGTAATGATATTTTTTGCAATGCGACCAGCTCGCTGATGCCTTGTTCAGCCAGCGCCAGCAAGGCATTCATTTCCTGACGCGAAAATGCCGCGCCCTCGGCTGTGCCCTGCACTTCAACAAAATGGCCGGCCCCGGTCATCACGACGTTCATGTCGGTGTCGCAGGCTGCGTCCTCGGTGTAGGCCAGATCGAGCAGGGGCGTTCCTGCCACGATGCCCACCGAGATCGCAGCCACATGGTCACGAATCGGCGACAGCTGCAGCTTGCCCTGCGCCAGCAACCGGGACACCGCATCGTGCGCCGCCACAAAGGCACCGGTGATCGCGGCCGTGCGCGTGCCGCCGTCGGCCTGCAAGACATCGCAGTCAAGGTGAATGGTGCGCTCACCGAGAAGGGTCAGGTCAAACACCGAGCGCAGCGAGCGGCCGATCAGGCGCTGAATCTCCTGGGTGCGGCCCGACTGCTTGCCCTCGGCGGCCTCGCGGCGGCCGCGGGTGTGGGTGGCCCTGGGCAGCATGCCGTATTCGGCGGTGACCCAGCCCTGGCCGCGGCCGCGCATGAAGCCCGGCACCCGGTCCTCCACGCTGGCGGTGATCAGCACCCTGGTGTGGCCGAAGGTGATCAGGCAGGAGCCCTCGGCGTAGCGGTTGACCCCGGTTTCGATGGTCACGGCGCGGAGAAGCTCGGGGGTACGGTCGGAAGGACGCATGGGAAGGGCTCGGATATGAGCGCGACGTCTTGCGCCGCAGTGGGTCGCGCTTATCCTAGATCGGAGAGGTTCCGTCCATGGTTCTGACCTGCCCACGCCACCAACCTTGACCAGCTCGCTGTTGACCGGCGGGCCGTCGCTCGCCGAACTGGACGAGCGCGCCCGCGACATCTTCCGCCGCGTCGTGGAAAGTTATCTGGAGACCGGCGACCCGGTCGGCTCGCGCACCCTGTCCAAGGGCGGGGTCCACCTGTCGCCGGCCTCGATCCGCAACACCATGCAGGACCTGACCCAGCTCGGCCTGCTGGGGGCCCCCCATGTCAGCGCCGGGCGGCTGCCGACCCATGCGGGCCTGCGGCTGTTCGTCGATGGCCTGATGGAGGTCGGCGACGTCGGCGAGGAGGAGCGGCGCACCATCGAGGCCAGGCTCACCGGCCGCGGCCAGACCTTCGATGACGCCCTGAACGAGGCCAGCGCCATTCTTTCGGGCCTGGCGGGCGGCGCCGGGGTCGTCGTCACCCCGGTGCGCGACGCCGGGGTCAAGCACGTGGAGTTCGTCTCGCTCTCGGCCGACCAGGCGCTCGCCGTCATGGTCTTCGACGACGGGGCGGTGGAGAACCGGCTGATGTCGCTGGCCGCAGGCGTCACCCCCAGCGCC
>NZ_JAUSLW010000222.1 GCF_030645195.1 Phenylobacterium sp.
TTCACCTTCGCCATGCTGATGCTGGTGACGGCGGACAATTTCCTGCAGATGTTCTTCGGCTGGGAAGGGGTGGGGCTGATGTCCTACCTGCTGATCGGCTTCTGGTACACGCGGCCCTCCGCCAACGCCGCGGCGATCAAGGCGTTCGTGGTCAATCGCGTCGGCGATTTCGGCTTTGCGCTCGGCATCTTCGCCGCCTTCATGGTGCTCGGCCACCTCGGCTTCGACGATGCCTTCGCGGCGGTCGCCGGGCAGGCCGGCAAGACCATCCACTTCCTCAGCTGGGACTTCGACGCGATGACCGTCGTCTGCCTGCTGCTGTTCATGGGCGCCATGGGCAAGTCGGCGCAGTTCCTGCTCCACACCTGGCTGCCGGACGCCATGGAAGGCCCGACCCCGGTCTCGGCGCTGATCCATGCCGCGACCATGGTGACCGCCGGCGTGTTCATGGTGGCGCGGTTGTCGCCGATGTTCGACGCCTCGCCCTTCGCGATGAGCGTCGTGTTCACCGTCGGCGCGATCACGGCGTTCTTTGCGGCGACCGTCGGCCTCGTCCAGAACGACATCAAGCGCGTCATCGCCTACTCGACCTGCTCGCAACTCGGCTACATGTTCGTGGCGGCTGGTGTGGGCGTCTATCCGGTGGCGATGTTCCACCTCTTCACGCACGCCTTCTTCAAGGCGCTGCTGGTCCTCGCCGCCGGCTCGGTGATCCACGCCATGCATCACGAGCAGGACATGCGGAAGATGGGCGGCCTGTGGAAGTACCTGCCGGTGACCTACGCCGTCATGACCATCGGGACCCTGGCCATCACCGGCTTCGGCATCCCCGGGGTCGAGCTGGGCTTCGCCGGCTTCTACTCCAAGGACACCATCATCGAGTCCGCCTTCGCCGCGGGCCAGCACAACCCGGTGGCCTTCTTCGCCTTCCTGGTCAGCCTCAGCGCTGCGGGCCTCACGGCCTTCTATTCCTGGCGCCTGGCCTTCATGACCTTCCACGGCACGCCGAAGTGGGAACATCACGCCGACGACCACGCTCACGCGGCGGACGCGCATGCCGAGGATCACGCCCATGCGGCGGACGACCACGGCCATGGCGACCACAAGCCCCACGAGAGCCCGCTGGTGATGCTGGTTCCGCTGATCGCGCTGGCGGTCGGGGCGGTGGCCGCCGGCTATGTCTTCGTGGAGTCCTTCGTCGGCGAGGAGCGCGACGCCTTCTGGCGCGGCGCCATCTTCAACGCGCCCACCAACACCGTCCTGGAACACGCCCACCACTCGCCGGAATGGTTGCTGTGGGCGCCCCTGGTGGTCTCGGTGATCGGCTTCCTGGCGGCCTGGTACTACTACATCGCCAACGAGGGCATGGGCGCTCGGATCGCCGCCAAGAAGGGCCCACTGTGGAGCTTCCTCTACAACAAGTGGTACTTCGACGAGCTCTATGAGGCGACCTTCGTGCGGGCGGCCCGGTTCCTGGGCGACCTGTTCTGGAAGGGCGGCGACCAGAAGATCATCGACGGCCTGGGTCCGGACGGCGTCTCGGCGGTGTCCTACGACATCGGCCGGCGCGCGGGTCTGCTGCAGACCGGCTACGTCTATCACTACGCCTTCGTCATGCTGTTGGGCGTGCTGGGTCTTCTGACCTTCGCCGTCTTCCAGTGGCAGGCTTGAGCGGGAGCGGGATCATGATCGGCCTTCTCTCCGGCGTCACCTTCGCCCCCCTGCTGGGCGTCGTCGCCATCCTCATCCTGCGGTTCTTCGCGCGCACCGATGACGCCAAGACCGTCAGCGCCGCCAAGTGGATCGCCTTCGTCACCACCCTGGCGACCCTGGCCCTCTCCGTCCTGCTGGTGGCGGAGTTCGACCCGGCCAACCCGGGATTCCAGTTCGTGGAGGACGCGCCCTGGTTCGCGGGCCTGCACTACCGCATGGGGGTGGATGGGATCTCCATCCTGTTCGTCCTGCTCACCGCCTTCCTGATGCCGCTTTGCATCGCGGCCTCCTGGAAGACGATCGAGACCCGCGTCCTGGAATACATGATCGCCTTCCTGGTCCTGGAGACCCTGGTGATCGGCGTGTTCTGCGCCCTGGACCTGGTGCTGTTCTACGCCTTCTTCGAATTCGGCCTGGTGCCGATGTTCCTGATCATCGGCATCTGGGGCGGCAAGCGCCGGGTCTACGCGGCCTACAAGTTCTTCCTCTACACCCTGCTGGGCTCGGTGCTGATGCTGGCGGCCATCCTCGGCATGATCGGGATCGCCGGCACCTCCTCGATCCCGGAGCTGATGGTCTACAAGTTCGATCCCGCCCTTCAGACCTGGCTGTGGCTGGCCTTCTTCGCCTCCTTTGCGGTGAAGATGCCCATGTGGCCGGTCCACACCTGGCTGCCTGACGCCCACGTCGAGGCGCCCACCGCGGGCTCGGTGATCTTGGCCGGCATCCTGCTGAAGATGGGCGGCTACGGCCTCCTGCGCTTCAGCCTGCCGATGTTCCCCCAGGCCTCGGAGTTCTTCACCCCGCTGGTCTTCGCCCTCAGCGTCATCGCCATCGTCTACACTTCGCTGGTCGCCTTCCGTCAGACCGACATCAAGAAGCTGATCGCCTATTCGTCGGTCGCCCACATGGGCTTCGTGACCATGGGCATCTTCTCCGGCAACGCCATCGGCGTGCAGGGCGCGGTCTTCCAGATGCTCAGCCACGGGGTGATCGCCAGCGCGCTCTTCCTCTGC
>NZ_JAUSLW010000002.1 GCF_030645195.1 Phenylobacterium sp.
GGCGCAAGAACCGTGCGCTGGGGGGCGTCCGGGAGGAAGGATCTGCGACCATGCTCGCCCATCGCCACAGCGCCGTCGGGCGCAAGCTCGTTCTCATCCTGATGTCCAGCGCCGCGCTCGCGGCCTGCGCCACGCCCCATCCGCGGCTGGCCAGCAAGCTGCCTGGCGTCACGCCGGGCACGGCGCCCTCGGGGGCCGGGGGCCGCTACAAGGTGGGATCGCCCTATCAGGTGGCCGGCGTCTGGTACGTCCCGCACGAGGATCCGAAGTACGACGCCACCGGGGTCGCCTCCTGGTACGGCGACGAATTCCACATGAAGCCGACCGCCAATGGCGAGATCTTCGACATGCACGCGGTGTCGGCGGCGCACACGACCCTGCCGCTGCCGTCCATCGTCGAGGTGACCAACCTCGACAACGGCAAGAGGATTCAGGTGCGGGTCAACGACCGCGGCCCCTTTATCGGCGGCCGGGTGATCGATCTCAGCCACGAAGCGGCGCGCCAACTCGGCTATGACCGCAAGGGCCTGGCCAATGTGCGGGTGAAGTATGTCGGCCCCGCCACCCTGGGCGGCCCCGACACCGGCATGCGCTACGCTACCGGCGCCACGCCGCCGCCGACCCTTCCAGCCTACGCCCCGCCGCTGCCAGCCTATGCGCCGCCGACCCCGGTGGCCGTGGCCTCGGCGAGCCTGCCGCCGATCACCGGGGCGGCCATCGCACCGACCCAGATCCCGCCGGTCTCCTCGGCGGCGCCGGTGTTCGGCGGCGCGCCGAAGGTTGTCGCGGCCAGCGCCTACCGGGTACAGGCCGGCGCCTTCAGTGACCCGGCCAATGCCCAGCGGGTCGCCAACCAGCTATCCGGCGCCGGGGTGGCCACCATCGAGCCCCTGCAGCGCCCCGACGGGGTGACCCTCTATCGCGTCGTCCTGCAGGGCGGAGCCGACGAGGGCGAGGCCTGGGGCCTGCGTGACAAGGTCGCCTCCTACGGCTTCGCCGAGGCCCGGGTGCTGCGTCCCTTCTAGGGTTCTGGACAAACGGCGCGGAGCCGCCATGTTGCGCCCGTGGCGCGCGGCAGGTTCATCACGTTCGAAGGCGGGGAAGGGGCGGGGAAATCCACCCAGGTCCGGCGCCTTGTCGCGCGGCTGGACGCTGCCGGGATCGAGGTGGTCGCCACCCGCGAGCCCGGGGGCTCGCCCGGCGCGGAGGCCATTCGCGCCCTGGTTCTGACCGGTTCGGCCGACCGCTGGAGCCCGATCACCGAGACCCTGCTGATGTACGGCGCCCGCCGGGACCACATCGAGCGCACCATCACGCCGGCCCTTGAGCGCGGCGCCTGGGTGGTCTGCGACCGCTTCGCCGATTCGACCCGCGCCTATCAGGGCGGGGCCGGCGACGTGGCGCCGGAGCTGATCGCCGCCCTGGAGACCCACGTGCTGGGGACGGTGCGGCCCGACCTGACCCTGGTGTTCGATCTGCCTGTGGATGTCGGCCTGGCCCGGGCGGAGGTCCACGCCAAGGCCTCCGGCCACGCCGAGACGCGGTTTGAGTCCAAGGGCCTAGCCTTCCACGAGCGCCTGCGGACCGCCTTCCGGCAGATCGCCGCGGCCGAGCCGGAGCGCTGCGTCCTGGTGGACGCCGCCGGGACCATCGAGACGGTGGAGTCGGATGTCTGGACGGCGGTGTCGGATCGGTTGCACCCCCATGGCTGACGAGATCCCCCATCCCCGCGACGTCTTTCGCCTGCAGGGGCACGAGGCCGCGGAAGAGGCCTTCGAGGCCAGCCGTGCGCGCGGCCGGCTGCACCATGCCTGGCTGCTGACCGGACCGGAGGGGGTCGGCAAGGCCACCTTCGCCTATCGCGCCGCGCGCCGGTTGCTGGGCGCCCCGCCGGCGCCCGACTACGGCGTGCTGGGCGCCGATCCGGACCATCCTGTGAGCCGCCAGATGATGGCGCGGTCCCACCCCGACATCCTGGTCCTGGAGCGGGTCGGTGAGGACGGCAAGCCGCGCAAGGTCATCCCGGTGGACGAGGCCCGCAAACTGTCGGAGTTCTTCTCCAAGTCCCCGGCCAGCGCCCCGCACCGGGTGGCGATCATCGACGCCGCTGACGACCTGAACGCCAACAGCGCCAACGCCGTGCTCAAGACCCTGGAGGAGCCGCCCCCCAGCGGGGTGCTGCTGCTGGTCTCCCATTCGCCGGGCCGGCTGCTGCCCACCATCCGCTCGCGCTGCCGCAGGCTCGCCTTCCACGGCCTGCCGGAGGCCGAGACCGCGGCCTTCGTCCAGGCCCACACCCAGGCCAACGCCGAGGACGCCATCCGCTTGGCGCGGATGTCGGGCGGGGCGCCGGGCCGGGCCTGGGCGCTGGCCAACGCCGGCGCCGTGGCCATCGACGACGCGGCCAAGGAGCTGCTGCGTGACCTGCCGAAGATCGACGAGGCCGCCGCCCTGTCCCTCGCAGACAGGTTCCGCGGGGGGGAGGGCGCCAACCAGTTCAACCTGCTGTTCGAGCGCCTGGCCGAGCGGGTCCACGCCCAGGTCCTGGCCCGGGCCAATGAGGGCCATGGCGCCCTTGATCGCTGGGCCTCGGCGTGGGAGACGCTGCAGCGCCTGCCGCGCGACGTCGAAGCCGTGAACCTCGATCGCACGGACGCCCTCTTCACGGCGCTTTCCGAACTGCGTGACGCCGCGCGCGCCTGAGCCCGTCATGCTGATCGACAGTCACGTCAACCTGCACGCCCCACAATTCGACGAGGACCGCGAGGCCGTGATCGCCCGCGCTCGCGCCGCGGGGGTCGGGCTGATGGTCAATATCTGCGACAAGATCCCGAACTTCCCAGCCGTCCGCGCCCTGGCCGACCAGCCGGACATCTGGTGCACGGTGGGCGCCCATCCCCACGAGGCCAAGGATCACACCGACCTGACCGCCCAGGCCCTGATCGCCTACGCCGCCGATCCACGGGTGGTGGGGATCGGGGAGACCGGGCTCGATTTCCACTACGACCTCAGCCCCCGCGACATCCAGGCCGCCGTCTTCCGCCAGCACATCCTCGCCGCGCGCGCGACCGGCCTGCCCCTGGTGGTCCACACCCGCGAGGCCGACGAGGTGATGGGGGACATGCTGGAGGAAGAGCACGCCAAGGGGGCGTTCCGCATCCTGATGCACTGCTACACCTCCGGCGCGGAACTCGCGGCCCGAGCCGCCGCCCTGGGCGCCTGGTTCTCGGTCTCCGGCATCGCCACTTTCAAGGCCGCCGAGGACGTGCGGTCCGTCGTGCGCGATATGCCCTCCGACCGGATCATCGTGGAGACCGACTGCCCCTACCTGGCGCCGGTTCCCCATCGCGGACGGCGCAACGAGCCGGCCTATCTGCCCGAGGTCCTGGTCAAGCTGGCGGAGATTCGCGGCTGGTCGCGGGACGAGGCCGAGGCGCGGACCGAGACCGCCTTCTTTAATCTGTTTGAGCGGATTCCCCGCCCGTGAGCGGCGTGCTGGAGTTCACCATCCTGGGCTGCGGCTCCTCCGGCGGGGTGCCGCGGGCCGACGGCGACTGGGGCGCCTGCGACCCCGCCAATCCGAAGAACCGGCGGCGGCGTTGCTCCCTGCTGGTCCGCCGCCCCGGGGAGAGCGCCGAGAGTTCAACCACGGTGATCGTCGACACCTCGCCGGACCTGGTGGGTCAGACCTCCGACGCCGGGGTGCGGCGGCTGGACGCCGTGCTGTTGACCCACGACCATGCCGATCAGATCCACGGCATCGACGACATCCGCGCCTTCGCCATCGGCCAGAGGACGCGGATTCCCTGCCACAGCGACCAGGCCACCGCGATCTCGGCCCGCCGCCGCTTCGGCTACATCTTCGAGGGGGAGGGGGGCTATCCCCCCATCGCCGACCTGCAGCCGATTCCGCCGCACGGCGAACCCTGGCGCGTGGATGGCCCCTCGGGGGTGATCCCCGTGGTCACCTTCGACCAGGACCATGGCCTGGTGCGCTCGGTGGGCTACCGGTTCGGGGGCGTGGCCTATTCCAGCGACGTGGTGGACCTAAACGACGCGGCCTTCGAGGCCCTGAGCGACCTCGACGTCTGGATCGTCGACGCCCTGCGCTGGCGGCCCCACCCGACCCACGCCCA
The DNA here is from genome assembly GCF_030645195.1 of Phenylobacterium sp. Lineage (GTDB taxonomy): Bacteria > Pseudomonadota > Alphaproteobacteria > Caulobacterales > Caulobacteraceae > Phenylobacterium. The sequence goes on from NZ_JAUSLW010000002.1 coordinate 4,137, forward strand.
CGTCGAGCGGACCCTGCACTGGATCGAGCGCCTGCGGCCCCGGCGCGCCATCCTCACCAACATGCATATCGACCTGGACTACGAAGACCTGAAGGCGCAACTTCCCGACGGGGTCGAGCCGGCCTATGACGGCCTGAGATTCCAACATGAAGTGGGTGGTAGGTTCCTTTGACTATACCGCCGCTTAAGATGGGTTTTATCGCCTCACGAAATGGCTCGTCCATGCGGGCTGTCGTGGCGGCGATCGGCGCCGGGACCCTGCCCGCGGCGGCGCGTCTGGTCGTGAGCAACAACCGGAAGTCCGCAGCCCTCGAGTTCGCCCAGACCCACGGGATCGAGAGCCTCTGCCTGCCGACGGAGAAGGATCCCGAGGCGGCCGACCTGGCCTTGCGCGACGCCATGACGGCCGCCGGGGTCGAGCTGATCGTGCTGTCGGGCTATCTGCGCAAGCTGGGGCCCGCGACCCTGGCCCGTTACCGCAACCGCATCCTCAACATCCACCCCGGGCGCCTGCCGGAGTTCGGCGGGGAGGGGATGTATGGCCGGCGCGTGCATGAGGCGGTGATCGCCGCCGGCGTCCCGGCCAGCGGCGTCACCATCCACCTGGTGGACGAGGAGTACGACCGTGGCCCCATCCTGGCGCGCCGGGACCTGGCCCTGAACCCCGGCGAGACCGTCGACAGCCTGGAGGCGCGGATCACGACCCTGGAGCCGCTGTTCTTCGTCGAGACCCTTCAGGCCATCGCCGCCGGCGAGCTGGCCCTGCCGGATTAGGCCGCCGCGAGGCTGGCGCGGGCCGGAACGGGCAGGGGGTTTCCCGCCGCCCGGGCGCGCTTCTCGCCGCGGGCGATCTCCCGGTGCAGGTCGTCGACATAGGTCCCAAAGTCGACCTGAATCGTGTGGCGCTTGGACTGGTAGTACTGGCCCAGATGGGTCTGCTCGTCCTTGACGATGATCTTCTCCATCTCGGCGGGCGAGGGCGGCAGGTAGCGGCCGGCCAGATAGGCTGCGGCCAGCTTGCTCTGCTGTTCGGCGAAATTCACCAGGGTCGGAAGGGGCTGGGCTAGCGCCATGTAGAACAGGTTCGGCGCGCCGGGCTTCATCATCCGCTTGAACAGGGGCAGGCGGTGATCGGCGTCCGGGACCAGGTCCGGATCGTCGAAGAACGGGAAGCGCATGTCGTAACCGGTGGCGAAGACGATGGCGTCCACGTCCTCGATGCTGTCGTCGGCGAAGCGGACGCGCTTACCCTCCAGGGCCTTGATGGCCGGCTTGAACTTGATGTCGCCGCAGCCGGCGCGGGTGAGGAACTCGCCGCTCACCGAGGGGTGGGCCTCCAGGGGCTCGTGGTCCGGCTTTGGAAGACCATAATCTTCCATGTTTCCAAGGGTTTTCTTGATCATTTTGCGGGCCATGGCCAGGCCCAGCTTGCGGGGCATCCAGGCGGGCATCGACGCCTTGTCGGCCGGCTTGCCGTTCATGTACTTGGGCATCACCCAGACCCCGCGCCGGGCCGAAACCCACAGGGTCTTGGCGATGGGCCTCTGGGACAGCTCCGAGGCGATGTCCATGGCCGAATTGCCCATGCCCACCACCACGACGTTCTTGCCGCGCATGTCGACGGGATCGAAGGGGTCGCAATAGGCGTGGCTGTGGAAGGCCGGGCCGTCGAACTCGCCCGGATACTCCGGGATCCGCGGGCTCCAGTGGTGCCCGTTGCAGACGAAGAGCGCGTCGTAGATTCTTGTTTCACCAGTGGAAAGCGTCACCGACCACAGGCCATCGGGCGTGCGCCGGGCCTTTTCGACGCCGGTGTTGAAGGTGATGCTCTCCCACAAGCCGAAGTGGTCGACATAGTCCTTGAAATACTGCAGCAGCTGGGCGTGATGCGGGAAATCGGGCCAGTCGGCCGGGACCGGGAAATCCTCGAAGGCCAGGCGCCATTTCGAGGTGTCGATGTGCAGGCTCTCGTAACAGGCCGACATGCCGTTGGGGTTCTTGAAGTACCAGTTGCCGCCGATGTCGTCGGAGACCTCGAAGCAGTCGTAGGGAATCCCGAAATCCTTCAACCGCTTAGCGGTCGTGAATCCGGAGCAGCCGGCGCCGATGATGCAGGCCTTGGGCAATGGGCTCACGGCGGAACTCCTGGACTTCTGTTCGGCTGGCGAGCCTAGGCAGCGGGCCTGGGGCCGTCAAAGGTCACCCAACGGCATGCCGCAGCGCCATTCTCCAATTTCCGATAATATTCCTTAGGCGAGGAATGGATATGGCGATCCACGGTCCCCCTGGGCCACGCCGTCCCCTCAGCGCGGATATTGGTCCACCAGGGAAAGCCTGGGCACGCGGGCGCTGCGGGCGATCACCGCGCCCGGCGCGATCACCGCATTGGCGCCAACGCGCGCGCCGTCCCCCAGCAGAGCGCCGAACTTGTCGACGCCGGTCTCGATGATCCGGCCGTCCGCGACGATACGGATCGCCTTGTCCTCCAGCTCGTTGCGGTAGTTGGCGACGATGGCCCCGGCCTCGATGTTGACCCCGGCTCCCAGGATGGAGTCGCCGACGAAGTTGAGGTGGGCCAGCTTGGAGCCCTTGAACATGAAGCTGGTCTTCAGCTCCGCGCCCGGCCCCACGATGCAGTCCTCGTCCAGGAAGGTCCCGCCGCGCAGATAGGCGCCGGCGGCCACGAAGCAACGCGGACCGATGATGGCGGGGGCCTTAACGACCGCGCCGGCCTCGACGGTGGCCGAGGCGTGAATCGCCACTTCGCCGTTAACCACATAGGGGGCCGTCAGGCCGGCGATCGCGGCGGCGACGTGGGCTTCCGCCGCCTGGGTCACGGTCCAGGGCGAGTCGGTCAGGCACCCAAAGGGCGAGGTCCGCCAGCGGTCGACATAGGCGGCGATGTCCATGCTGTCTCCGGGACTCAGGCGGTGCGTTGCTCCAAGGGTGATCCGTCAAAGGCCAAGCTGTCGAGGGCGCCGTCGGCCAGGGCGGCCACCTCCCCCACCACGATCAGCACCGGCCCGCCATTGACCGGGGCGCACAGCGCCCCGAGGCCGTCCAACCGGCCGCTGGCGAGGCGCGCCTGGGGCTCGCCGGCGCTCTCCACCGCCAGGACCGGGGTCGAAGCCGCGCGACCGGCGGCGATCAGGGCCTCGCTCAGAGCCTGGGCCGCGCCGCCGCCCATATAGATGGCCAAGGTCGCCTCCGGATCGGCGGCGGCGCGCCAGTCCAGGGCCAGCTTGCCGGCCTCAAGCCTGGCGGTCGTGAACACCACGCGGCGCGCCTGGCCGCGATGGGTCAGGGGGAAGCCGAACTGGGCGGCCGCCGCGCAGGCCGCGGTGACGCCCGGCACGATCTGCACCGGCACGCCGTGGCCCTGCAGGAAGGCGCGCTCCTCCCCCACCCGGCCGAAGATCGACGGATCGCCGCCCTTCAGGCGCACCACGCGCAGACCCCGGCGGGCCAGGCGCAGCATCAGGCGGTTGATGGTCTCCTGCTTCATGCTGGTTCGCCCGGCGCGCTTGCCCGTCTGGATGCGGATACAGCCCTGGGGCGCCAGGTCGAGGATCTCCGCCCCCACCAGGGCGTCATAGAGCAGGGCCTGGGCGCTCTCCACGGCGCGCAGGGCGCGGACGGTCATCAGGTCGACCGGTCCCGGGCCGGCGCCCACCAGCAGAACCTCTCCCATGTCATGTCCCATGTCATGCGGCATCCTGGGTCTCCCGAACGGGGGTGAAAGCGGCGAGGCGGCGGGCGATCTCGGGCCGGCAGGACCCGCAGTTGGTCCCGGCGCCGGTGGCCGCTCCGACGGCCTCGACCGTGGCGGCGCCGGCCTGGACGGCCTGGTCGATGGTGCGGGCGGCGACCTTCAGGCAGGCGCAGACCGTGGGGCCCTTGTCGATCACCGGCCCGGGCGGACGGCCGAACAGCAGGGTGGCGCGGGCCTCCGGAGGAAGGGTCGTGTGTTCGAACAGCTCCGCCAGCCAGTCGCGGGGCGGCAGGGCGCCGGCGGTGGCGATGAACAGCACCCGCTCAAGTCGGCCGCCGGCGATCCAGGCCTCCCGGCGCGCGCCGGTGGCGGGGTCGCCATAGGTCAGCAGTTCCCCGGCCGGTTCGCCCAGGGCGCGGCGGAGGTGTTCGCGCTCGGTCTCGTCACCGCGGCCGGCGAACTCGTGCAGGGTGCAGGCGGTCTGGGGGATGCGCCGCCAGATCAGGTCGGCGCCCTCGGGGGCCGCGAAGGCCTGGCGGGCGATCAGGAAACCCTTCCAGGTCTCGCGATAGGCCCGCACCCGCGCGGGAGTGTGCTTGAACTCCGGCTGGCCCGAGGTGGGGTCGATGTTGGGGGCGATCAGGGGGTTGGAGCGGCCGGACGGGGCGTAGGCGTCGGTCCAGTGCATGGGCATGAAGACGCCGCCCCGCCGCTGGCGGTCGGTGAGGCGGGCGACGGCCACTGCCTCCCCCCGCGCCGTCTGGATGCGAGTGAGCGCCCCCTCCCCCACGCCGACCGCGGCGGCGTCCTCCGGGTGGATCTCGACAAAGGGCTCGGGGGCATGGCGCCACAGGTCGGCCGCCAGGCCGGTGCGGGTCAGGGTGTGCCACTGGTCGCGGATGCGGCCGGTATTCAGGGAGAGCGGATAGGCCGGATCGCAGGCGCTGGCCGGGCCCCTGGGCTGGACCGGGACCATGTTGGCCCGCGCGTCCGGGGTCTGGAAGCGCCCGTCGGTGAACAGGCGCGGCGTGCCGTCGCGGTCGGCGGCCACCGGCCACTGGACGGGGCGCAACCCGTCATACTCATCGCGGGATAGACCCACGAGGCCCGAGAGGTTGAGGGTGCGGTCGGTGTTCTCGAAGGCGGTCAGGCGCGCCCACTCGCGGAAGACGCTGGCCTGGCTGGTCCAGGAGAAGGCGTCGCCGAACCCCATGGCGTCGGCCACCTCGGCGATGATCCGCCAGTCCGGGCGCGCCTGGTCGGGTGGCGGGAACAGGGCGCGCTGGCGGGAGATCCGGCGCTCCGAATTCGTGACAGTGCCGTCCTTCTCGCCCCAGGCCAGGGCCGGCAGCTTCACGTGGGCGAAGGCCATGGTGTCGGTGTCGGCCATGCCGTCGGAGACCGCCACGAAGGGGCAGTTGGCCAGCGCCTCGCGGACCCGGGTGGCGTCCGGCATGCTGACCGCCGGGTTGGTGGCCATGACCCAGATGGCCTTGATGCGCCCGTCGTGGACCGCCTCGAACATGTCCACCGCCTTCAGGCCGGGCTTGACCGCGGTGGCGGGCGCGCCCCAGAAGCGGGCCACGCGGGCGACATCGGCGGGGGCGAAGTCCATGTGACCGGCCAGGGTGTTGGCCATGCCGCCGGTCTCGCGCCCGCCCATGGCGTTGGGCTGTCCGGTGATGGAGAAGGGGCACGCGCCGGGCTTGCCGATCCGGCCGGTGGCCAGGTGAGCGTTGAGGATCGCCAGGCCCTTGGCCACCCCCTGCGCCGACTGGTTGGCGCCCATGGAGAACAGGCTGACGGTCCTCGGCGTCTCCGCGAACATCCGGTAGAAGGCCTCAAGATCGGCCAGGGCCAGGCCGCAGTCGGCGGCGACGGCCGAGAGGGACTGGTCGGCCTCGGAGAGCGCGGCCTCCACGGCGGCGAAGCCGTTCACATGCTCGGCGATATAGGCCCGGTCGACCGCGCCGCGGCCGATCAGGTCGGCCAGCAGGCCGTTCCAGAGCCGCACGTCCATCTGGGGGGCCAGGGGCAGGTGCAGGTCGGCCACCTCGGCGGTGTCGGTGCGGCGCGGGTCGATGACGACGTGCCGCTGCCCCCTGCCCCGCGCCGCCTCCATGCGCCGGAACAGCACCGGATGGGTCCAGGCCGCGTTGTGGCCGCTGAACACCACCAGGTCGGCGAGGTCGAGATCCTCGTAGCAGCCGGGCACCAAATCGGCGCCGAAGGCCTGTTTGTGGGCCGCCACCGCCGAGGCCATGCAGAGCCGGGAATTGGTGTCGATATTGCCCGAGCCGATGAAGCCCTTCATCAGCTTGTTGGCGGCGTAGTAGTCCTCTGTGAGCAGCTGGCCCGAGACATAAAAGGCCACCGAGTCCGGGCCGTGCCGGGCGATGGTCTGGCTGAAGCGCCGCGCCACCAGGGTCGTCGCCTCGCTCCAGCTGGCCTCGCGCTCGCCGATCATCGGGGCGAGCAGCCGGCCCTCCAGGCCCACCGTCGCCCCCAGGGCCGAGCCCTTGGAGCAGAGGCGGCCGGCGTTGGCCGGGTGGCGTAGGTCGCCGCTCACCGCCAGGGTCCGCCCCTCGGCGCGCGCCTCGACGCCGCACCCGACCCCGCAATAGGGGCAGGTGGTGGCTGTCGCCGGGGTCAGGGCGCCGTCGGCCACGCTAGATCCTGTCGAGGCGCAACAGCAGGCGGCCGTCGCGCACCTCCAGGGGCACGACCGGGGCGCAGCCGCCGCCCTTGTCGGCGCCGACCCCCTCCCCGGTGGCCAGGTCGATGACCCGGCCGTGCAGGGGGCAGGTCACCGACTGGCCGTGGACGATGCCCTGGCTGAGCGGACCGCCCTTGTGCGGGCAGGCGTCCATCAGGGCGAAGACGGCGCCGTCGCCGGTGCGGAAGATGGCGACGTCGCCCCGCGGACTGGGCAGGCGCCGGGCGCCCCGGCGGGGGATGTCGGTGACGGCGCCGACATCGATCCAGACGGGTTCTCTGACGATGGCGTTCATGCGGGTTCGAACTCCAGGCGGCGGCTGAGGGGGGTGAATTCGTCGGTGTGACGGCCGGCGACCCGCTCGGCCCAGGGGTCCATGCGGGCGAAACGCTGCGAATAGGCGAAGCGGTCGTAGAGCGCCCGGCGGTCGTCGGGCTCGGCCAGGGCCGCCTTGATGGCGTCCAGGCCGACGCGGTCCATCCACTTGTAGATCCGCTCCAGGTACCAGCCCTGCTCGCGATAGAGCTGAACCAGCGCGCAGATGGTCCAGACGGCCTCATCCTCGGTGGCGACCTTGGTGAGGACTTCCGTGCCGCGGATGTGCAGGCCGGCCGCGCCGCCGACATGGATCTCGAAGCCACTGTCGACGCAGACCACGCCGACGTCCTTGCAGGTGGCCTCGGCGCAGTTGCGGGGGCAGCCGGAGACCGCCAGCTTGACCTTGGCCGGGGTCCAGGAGCCCCACATGAACTTCTCCAGCCGGATGCCGAGGCCCGTGGAGTCCTGGGTGCCGAATCGGCACCAGTCGGAACCGACGCAGGTCTTCACCGTGCGCAGGCCCTTGGCGTAGGCGTGGCCGGAGACCATGCCGGCCGCGTTGAGATCGGCCCAGACTGCCGGCAGGTCGTCCTTCTTGACCCCCAGCAAATCGATCCGCTGGCCGCCGGTGACCTTGACCGCGGGGATCGAGAACTTGTCGGCCACGTCGGCGATGGCCCGCAGTTCGGCCGGCGAGGTCATGCCGCCCCACATGCGTGGCACGACGGAATAGGTCCCGTCCTTCTGGATGTTGGCGTGGACCCGTTCGTTGATGAACCGCGACTGCTTGTCGTCCTGGTAGGCCCCCGGCCATGCGCACAGCAGGTAGTAGTTCAGCGCCGGCCGGCACGAGGCGCAGCCATCGGGCGTCGTCCATTCCAGGGCCTGATGGATGGCCGGCATGGATTTCAGCTCGCCCTCAAGGATGGCCCGGCGGACCACGTCGTGGGTGTGGCTGGTGCACTTGCACATCGGCGCGGGGCCAGTCTGGACCTGGAAGCCGTCGCCCAGGGTCAGCTTCAGCAGCTTTTCCACCAGCGGGGTGCAGGAGCCGCAGGAAGCCGAGGCCTTGGTGACCGCGCGGACCGCGTCCAGGGTCGAGAGCCCCTGCCCCGTGATGGCGCCGGTGATCTGGCCCTTGCACACGCCGTTGCAGCCGCAGACCTCCTGGTCGTCGGACATGGCCGCAACGGCCGAACTAGGGTCCAGACCCGCCAGGCCCTCCGTGATGGCCTGGCCGAAGATCAGGGTCTCGCGGATACCGCTGACGTCGGCGCGTGAGCGCATCAGGTCGAAGTACCAGCCGCCGTCGGTGGCGTCGCCGAACAGGACGGCGCCGGCGACCTTGCCGTTCTCCAGCACCACGCGCTTGTAGACCCCGCGCCCGGCGTCGCGGAACACGATGTCCTCGCAGGCCTCGCCGCCAGCGAAGGCGCCGGCCGAGAAGACGTCGACGCCCGAGACCTTCAGCCGGGTCGAGAGCATGGAGCCGCCATAGGCGCTGGCCTCGTCGCCGGTCAGAGCGGCGGCCAGCGTCTTGCACATGTCCCAGATGGGGGCCACCAGGCCGTAGGCGACGCCCCGGTGTTCGGCGCATTCCCCCACCGCATAGATGTCGGGATCGTCGGTGCGCATCTGGTCATCGACCACGACCCCGCGGCCGACGGCGAGACCGGAGGCCTTGGCGAGCGCCGTATTGGGGCGGATGCCCACGGCCATGATCAGGATCGAACAGGGCAGCACCCGGCCGTCCTGCAGCTTCAGGCCGCTGACCTTGCCGTCCTGGCCGAGGATGGCCTCGGACTGGGCCGAGAGCACGGTCTCCACCCCGCGCTGGGCCAGGGCCTCGGTGAGCAGGAAGCCCGCGGCGGAGTCGAGCTGGCGCTCCATCAGCACGTCCATCAGGTGGACGACGGTGGCCTTCATGCCGCGGCGGGCCAGGCCATAGGCGGCCTCCAGCCCCAGCAGGCCGCCGCCGATCACCACGGCCTGCCCGCCCGCCTCGGCGGCGGTGACCATCTGGGCCACATCGTCCAGGTCGCGGAAGGTGACCACACCCGCAAGGTCGGCGCCGGGGAGCGGCAGGCGGACCGGATCGGAACCGCTGGCCAGGATCAGCTTGTCGTAGGCGACCGTGAGGCCGCCCTCCACCGTGACGGTCTTGCCGGCGCGGTCGATGGCCAGCACCGCGCGGCCGGCGTGCAGGGTGATGGCGTTTTCGCGGTACCAGGCCTCGTCATTGATGACGATGTCCTCGAAGGCCTTCTCTCCGGCCAGGACCGGCGAGAGCATGATGCGGTTGTAGTTCACCCGCGGCTCGGCGCCGAAGATGGTGATCTCGTAGCGGTCCGGATCGCGCTTGAGGATGTCCTCCACCACCCGGCAGCCGGCCATGCCGTTGCCGATGACGACGAGTCGTTGCTTGGACGTTTGCATGGTCATGCCCCTCAGACCCGGACCGGAACGGAGTCGGTGGGCGCCAGGGTCGGCCAGACCGCGCGCCAGTGGTTCTTGAGGCTGGTCAGGGCCACCAGGGCGAACAGCGCCAGGGCGGCGAAGCCCAGGAATCCCAGCTGGTAGGTGCCGGTCAGTTTCTTCGCCATGCCGAGGGTGGAGGCGAGATAGAAGCCGCCGATCCCGCCGGTCATGCCGATGAATCCGGTCATCACCCCGATCTCCTTGCGGAACCGCTGGGGGGCGAGTTGGAAGACCGCGCCGTTGCCGGCGCCCAGGGCCGCCATGCTCAGCAGCAGCACCACCAGGGCCAGCCAGGCGTTGGGCATCTGGAAGCTGGCGGTCACCAGGCCGACGGCGGCGAGGCCCAGCACCACGATCAGGGTCCGCACCCCGCCGAAGCGGTCGGCCAAGGCCCCGCCCACCGGCCTGACGAAGGACCCGGCGAAGACGCAACCGGCGGTGAAGAAGCCGGCGATCACCGGGTCCAGGCCATATTCCGAATTGAAGTAGATGGTGAGGGAGGACGACAGGCCTACAAAGCCGCCGAAGGTGACGCTGTAGAGCAGCATCAGCCACCAGGCGTCGGGGACCTTCAGCACCTCCAGATACTCACCGAGGCGCTTGGGGGCGGGCTGTTCGGGGGCGTCCTTCGCCAACAGCAGGTAGACCACGAAGGCCACCAGCAGCGGCAGCATGGCCAGGCCGATGACGTTGCTCCAGCCAAAGGTCTTGGCCAGCAGCGGGGCGAACAGGGCCGCCAGCGCCGTGCCCGAGTTGCCGGCCCCGGCGATGCCGAGGGCCAGGCCCTGGTGCTCCTGAGGATACCAGCGCGAGGCCAGCGGCAGGGCGACGGCGAAGGAGGCGCCGGCCACGCCGAGCAGCACGCCGAGGGCCAGGACCTGGTGATAGTTGTGGATCCCCAGCAGCCAGGCGGTGGCCAGGCCGGTGAGGACGACGGCCTGGCCGATGAGGCCGGTGCGCTTGGGGCCGATGCGGTCGACCAGGACCCCGGCCACCAGGCGCAGCAGCGCGCCCGACAGCACCGGCACGGCGACCATCAGCCCCTTCTGGGCGGGATCGAGGTGGAATTCGGCGGCGATCGCCACGCCGAGCGGGCCCAGGAGCACCCAGACCATGAAGCTGAAGTCGAAATAGAGAAAGGCGGCGAACAGAGTCGGGGTGTGGCCCGACTTGAGGAAGGAACGCATCAACATGGACAAACCTCGGGTGAACGAGAGCGGCGACAGCGCCGTTGGGGTGACCGCATCCGAGCGGTCTTCTCGATCAGCCGCGAACGTCGTTGTCCGTGGGCCTGGGCTCATGACGCACTGCAACATGGCCGCTGTCAGGCGTGGCGAGGGTGTGGCGAGGGTGTTCGGCTCGACCGCCTAGTTTAAAGGCGCCCAAAATCTCGCCCTGGTGAAAAACTAGGCGGTCTGGGCGGCGCCGTCGAACAGGGGACTCATGGCCGGCAGCGCCGCCGTTCCGAGTCCAGTCGCCTGCAGGGCCTCAAGCGCCAGGTCGGGGCGATAGACGGCCGCCGCCAGGCCGCCTTGGTCGACATCCGGCCCGATCTGATTCCATCGGCGCATCTGCTCCAGGAACCAGCGGGCGTGCTCCAGCCGCGGCACGCTGGCGCCGTCGCGGTGGAATACGAGCTCATCGGAGATGGCCGGGGCGATAGCGTCGGCTTCCGCGCCCACATGTTCCGGCCGGGCCAGGAGGTCGCTCAGCTCCCGCAGGTTCTCCGGCGCGTCGCACCAGGCCTGGGCCCGAACCAGGGCGCGCAGCAGGGCCTGGAGCTGCCGCGGCTCGCGCCGGGCGAAGTCCGCCGTCACACCCAGCACCTTGTCGGGGCCGGCAGGCCAGAACTTGGAGGTGCGCAGCACCACCCGGCCCAGGCCGCCGCGGCTGGCCACCGTGTTCCAGGGGGCGCCGACGCAAATCCCGTCCACCTGGCCCGCGCGCAGTTGCTCCACCATGCGCGGCGGCGGCACCACCACCAGCCGCACGTCGCGGTCGGGGTCGACGCCTGCCGAGGCCAGCCAGTAGCGCAGGGCGTACATGTGCATCGAGAACGGGAAGACGACGGCGAAGGTCAGGGGCGGCTCGCCCCCGGCCCGCCGCTGGGCGATGAAGCCGGCCAGGGCCGCGGCGGTCTCCTGCGGCGTCTCGGCGCCGGTGGGCAGGGCGTGGATCAGGCGGTTGGAGAGGGTCACGCCGGCCCCGTTCACGGCCAGGGCCAGGGGAGCCAGCATGGCCGCCGCCGGCTCGCCCACTCCGGCGGTGGCCGCGAGCGCCATGGGGGCCAGCATGTGGGCGGCGTCGAGGGCGCCCACCATCACCTTGTCGCGGATGGTGGCCCAGGAGGCTTCCCGGCTCAGGACCACGTCCAGGCCCTCGGCGGCGAACAGGCCCCGGTCCTGGGCCACGATCAGCGGCGCGCAATCGGTCAGGGGGATGAACCCCAGGGTCAGGGCGGTCACGAGGCGTCTCCCTTCAGCACGCCCGCGAAGGCCAGCAGGTCGGCGGCCACCGCGCCGATCGGGCGGCCCTTGTCCATGGCGAGCTTGCGCAGCAGCTTGTAGGCGCCGTCCTCGTCCAGCCCGCGCTCCTTCATCAGCAGGCCCTTGGCCCGATCCACCACCTTGCGCGACTCCAGGTTGGCCTTGGCCTTGGCCAAGTCGCCGCGCAGCTGCTGCATCAGGGAGAAGCGGGTCATGGCCACTTCCAGGATCGAGCGCACCCGTCCCGGCGCCAGGCCATCGACGATATAGGCCGCCACCCCGGCGCGGATCGCCTGCTCGGCCAGGCCCGGCTCGGAGCGGTCGGCGAACATCACCACGGGGCGGGGATTGGTCTCGCCGGCCTCGCGCAGGCTCTCCAGGATGTCGCGGTCGGCGCTGTCGCAGGCGATGACGATGATATCGGGGGCGAAACCGGCCAGCGCCTCGGCGTCGAAGACAGCCGCCTGCCGGACCTCCAGGGGATCGACGCCCTGCAGGCCTTCGGCCACCAGCGCGGCGCGGGCTGGATCGGGATCTATGACGAGGACGCGCATGGGGCGCTTCTAGCTGTGGGAAGGCGGCGCCAAGCCTTAGCCTGCGTCGGCGGGGCATGACACGAGCAAGTCGCCCATTCGGAAGGCGCCCATCGCCTGAAAAACAGGCGATCAGCCCAGTCCGGCGGCCCTCAGCAGCCGCGCCCGCTCCTCGGGCGTGTTGGCGCCGCGGATTCGGTCCGCGGCGTCGGCGGCCACGGCCAGCTGGGCGAGGCCCGCGCGCTCGACGATTCGCCGCAGCGGCCAGTCCTGGCGCAGGTCCGTCGGGACGGCGGCCGGATCGATCGCCATGGGAACCGGGAAACCCTCGAAGGCGGCGCCCGGACCAGCGGCCGCCAGCAGTCGGGTCAGATCCTCAACGCGCAGGGTCGGGGCGTCCACCGCCAGGATCAGCACCTGGGTGAGCTCCTCGCCCAGCAAAGCCAGCCCGGCCAGGATGCCGGCCGCCGGACCGCTGAAGGGCGCGGGGTCCGGGGCGCGGGGCAGGCCGAAGTCGCCCTCCCCCGCCGTGACGATCCGCGCTGCCCCCGCGCCCTGCGCCAGGGTGACCACCCGGTCGATGGCGCGTACCCCGCCCCACAGCTGGAGGGCCTTGTCGGTCCCCATCCGGCGCGAGGCGCCCCCGGTCAGGATAATCGCGCCGAGGCGGTTGGGAGCGTTGTCGGACATCGCGCCAGTGTCGTGGCGCGCCAGGCAGGGTCAAGCCGCCAGAAAGGCCGCGCGCGCGCCGCCCGGCTCGGGATAGTTTGCGCGCCATGAGTGCTTCGTCCCCGGTCCTGTCCCTGACCGCCCTGCGCAAGTCGGTCCCCGGTGGCCGCGTCCTGTTCGAGGGGCTGGACCTCCAGGTCGCCCCTGGCGAGATCGTCGCCGTCATGGGGGAGTCCGGGGTGGGCAAGTCGACCCTGCTCAACCTGATCGCAGGGCTGGACCAGGCCGACGGCGGCCAGGTGGCGATCGACGGAACGGCGCTGCAGAGCCTCGACGACGACGGCCGCACACGGCTTCGGCGCGACCGGATCGGCTTCGTCTTCCAGGCCTTCCACCTCCTGCCTCACCTGACCCTGGCCCAGAATGTCGCCCTGCCGCTGGTCCTGCAGTCAGTGGAGGCCGGCGAGGCGACCCGGCGGGCGACCGCGCTGCTGGACGCCATCGGCCTGACCAGGCGCGCCAATGACCGTCCCGCCCAGCTCTCCGGTGGCGAATTGCAGCGCGTGGCGCTGGCCCGCGCCCTGGTCCATCGCCCCGCCCTCGTCCTGGCCGACGAGCCTACCGGCAATCTCGATCCGGAGACCGCCGCGCGCATCCTCGACCTCTTCGTCGCCCAGGTGCGCGGCTTCGGCGCCGCGGCGATCCTGGTCACCCATTCCGAGCGGGCCGCGGCGGTGGCCGACCGCAGCCTCACCCTCACCCGCGAGGGCCTGGTCGCACACCATGACGGCTGAACGCCGGCCTCTCAGCCGCACGGCGCTGGCCTGGATGATGGTGGGGGAGTGGCGCGCCCATCCCGGCCGGGTGGCGACCGCCGCGCTCGCCATCGCCATCGGCGTGGCCCTGGGTTTCGCCGTCCACCTGATCAATGGCTCGGCCCAGAACGAACTGGCCCAGGCGGTCCGAACGGTGAACGCCGACGCCGACCTGCAGGTCCATTCCTCCACGCCGCTGGGCTTCGATGAGGGCCTATATCCCAGCCTCGCCCGCGCGCCGGGGATCGCGGCGGCCAGTCCGGTCGTGGAGCTGCGGGCCCGGTTCGGAGTCGGGCCGTCCCAATCCCTTGAGGGCGGCGGCCTGACCCTGCTGGGGATCGATCCCCTGCGGGCCGCCGCCGTCACGCCGACCCTGCTGGGGCGCGGCGCGGTCCGGGCGGCGGAGGGCGCGGGGGGCTTCGTGCCCGAGAGCGTCTTCGATCCCCGCGCCATCGCCCTGTCGCCCGCGGCCTTGGCGGCCAGCGGGCGCAAGGTGGGGGAGACCGTCACCCTGACGGCGGCCGGTCGGACAGTGACCTTCGGGGTGGCCGGGGTCTTGTCCCAGGCGTCCTCCGAGCAGCAGATCGCGGTAATCGACATCGCCACCGCCCAATGGCTGTTCGGCAGCCTCGGCCGCCTGCAGCGCATCGACCTGAAGTTCGCCCCCGGCGCCGATCCGCAGGCGGTGCAGGCGGCCCTGCGCGCGCGCCTGCCCGCCGACGCCCAGATCGTCACCGCCCAGTCCGAGGCCCGGCGCGGCGACAACCTCACCAAGGCCTATCGGGTCAATCTGGAGATGCTGGCCCTGATGGCCCTGCTGACCGGCGGATTCCTGGTCTATTCGGCCCAGTCGCTGTCGGTGGCGCGCCGCCGGCCGCAGTTCGCCCTGCTGCGGGTCCTGGGTCTGGAGCGCCGCGGCCTGCTGGCCCAGGTCTTCGTTGAGGGGGCTCTCGTGGGAGGGGTCGGGGCGGTCCTCGGTCTGGCGCTCGGACTTGGCGTGGCGGTCGGCACGCTGAAATTCCTCGGGGGCGACCTGGGCGGCGGCTATTTCCGCGGCACGACGCCGGACCTGGTGATCACGCCCCTGCCCGCCCTGATCTTCTTCGTCCTTGGCCTGGCCGCGGCCCTGATCGGCAGCCTGCTGCCGGCGATGGAGGCCGCTCGCGCCCAGCCGGGCATCGCCCTGAAGGACATCGGCGATCGCAACGATCCCGACGCCCGGCCCGCCGCCTGGTGGGGCGTCGGCCTGCTGGCGGCCGGGACCCTGGCGGCCTTCCTGCCGGCGATCGGCGGCCTGCCGCTGTTCGGCTATCTCTCCATCGGCCTGATGCTGGCCGGCGGCGTGGCGGCCATGCCCTGGTTGGCGCGGGTGCTGCTCTCGCCCCTGCGCGGTCCGGCGCGGCGGGTCCTGGTCCTGGACCTGGCGATCCAGCGGCTCTGGGGCGCGCCGGCCCAGGCCGCCGTGGCCCTGTGCGGCATCGTGGCCAGCACCAGCCTGATGGTGGCCATGGCGGTGATGGTGGCCAGCCTGCGCGGCTCGGTGGACGACTGGCTGAACGACATCCTGCCCTCGGACCTGCTGTTCCGGGTGGAGAGCGGCGGCTTCGATCCCGCCCTGCGGGCCAAGCTCGCCGCCGCGCCGGGGGTGGACGCGGTCCTGTTCCAGAAGACCCTGCCGGTGAGGCTGTCGCCGGACATGCCGCCCCTGATCCTGCTGGTGCGGCCGGTGGATCGCGACCAGCCCGCCGACAAGTTGCCGATGATCGGCGCCGTGGCCCAGGCGCCGGCGGGGGTGACGCCGGTCTGGCTCTCCGAACCCGCCGCCCGGCTCTATGGCCGCAAGGTGGGCGAGCGAATGATCCTGCCGCTGGGGGGCGGAAGCTCGCAGGTCTTCATCGGGGGAATCTGGCGCGACTACGCCCGCCAGGCCGGCGCCATCGCCATGGACGGGGCCGACTACACCCGCCTGACCGGGGATGACCTGCGCACCGAGGCCTCCCTCGACCTTGCGCCCGGCGTCACCCCGGCCCAGGCGACGAGGACCCTGCGGGCCCTGTTGCCCGCGCCGCTCGCCGCCCAGGTGCAGTTCTTCGAGACCCGACAGATGCGGGCGCTCGCCCTGCGCTTGTTCGATTCCAGTTTCGCCCTGACCTATGCCCTGGAAGCCATCGCCATCGTCGTCGGACTGGCCGGGGTGGCGGCCACCTTCTCGGCCCAGACGCTGGCGCGCACCAAGGAGTTCGGCATGCTGCGCCATGTCGGCGTCCTGCGCCGACAGGTGATGGCCATGCTGGCGGCCGAGGGCGCGCTGCTGGGGGCAGTGGGGGTGATCGCCGGCCTGGGCCTTGGCCTGGCCATGAGCCAGGTGCTGATCCACGTGGTCAATCCGCAGTCCTTCCACTGGACGATGGAGACCCGATTGCCGCTTGGCCTGTTCGCCAGCCTGGCGGTGGCCCTGGTGGCGGCCGGCGCCGGCACGGCGGTCCTGGCCGGGCGCCGCGCCCTGTCGGGCGATGCGGTGCGCGCCGTGCGGGAGGATTGGTGATGGCCCGACGTCTCAAGCGAGTGGGCCTGGCCTTGCTGGCGGCCCTGCTCATGGCCGCGGCGCCGGACGCTCCGGTGATGCCGGTGTTCCCGCCTGTCCGTCCCGACCAGGCCCTGAGATTCCCGGCCGACCACGGCGCCCATCCCGACTACCGGACCGAGTGGTGGTACGTCACCGGCTGGCTGAAGACGCAGGATGGCCGCGACCTGGGGTTCCAGGTCACCTTCTTCCGAAGCCGCCTGTCGGTGGACCAGCGCAATCCCAGCGCCTTCGCGCCCAAACAGATTCTCTTCGCCCATGCCGGCCTCTCGGACCCCAAGCTCGGCAAACTGCTTCACGACGGCCGGATGGCGCGGCAGGGACTTGGCCTGGCGCAGGCCAAGGTCGGCGACGCCGACATCGTCATCGATGATTGGCGGCTGGCGCGGGGGCCGGACAATCGCTTCCAGGCCCGCGCCAAGGCCGCCGACTTCACCCTGGACCTCGCCTTCGCGCCCAGTCAGCCGGTCCTGCTGCAGGGCGACCGGGGCTTCAGCCGCAAGGGACCCCTGCCCTCCCAGGCCAGCCATTACTACAGCCTGCCGCACCTGAAGGTGTCGGGGAGCGTGATCCAGGGCGGCAGGCGGGTGAAGGTGACCGGCGAGGCCTGGCTCGACCACGAATGGTCCTCCACCCTGCTGGATCCCAAGGCCGTGGGCTGGGACTGGGTGGGGCTCAACCTCGACGACGGCGGCGCCCTGACGGCGTTCCGGGTGCGCGACGCCGCGGGTCAGACGGTTTGGGCGGGGGGCTCGCTGCGGGCCGCCGATGGATCGACGGCGCACCTGGGCCCTGGCGACGTGAGCTTCGGCACGGAGCGGGTCTGGCGTTCGCCGCGCACCGGAGGCCGCTATCCTGTGCAGCGCGAGCTGGTGGTGCGCACTCCGACCGGCGAGCGGCGCTGGCGGCTGACCCCACTGTTCGAAGACCAGGAACTGGACAGCCGACGGACGGGCGGTCCGGTCTATTGGGAGGGAGCGGTTCGGGCCCCTGGCGCGCGAGGCTATCTTGAGCTTACCGGCTATGTTTCGCCCCTGAAGATGTGAGGACTAACGCTTGGTGACTTAGACTTTCGCGTCGGTACCCAGCGTTATCGCCAATGAATCCTTGCCAATCCTGCCTATTCATGGGATACGCGCCCCATCGAATTTCGATTTGGCGCGGCTTGCGATTTCGGCCCACCCTGGTGGAGCCCCGAAGTTACCCTCCCTACCATCATGAACTTTGATTCTGCGGCGGCGCTTTGCCAGCCGAATACACTATTGCTAGGACTAAACGACTATGGCTACCGGAACTGTTAAGTGGTTCAACGCCCAAAAGGGCTTCGGCTTTATCGAGCCTGAAAATGGCGGCGGCGACGTGTTCGTCCACATTTCGGCCGTTGAACGTTCGACCCTCGGCTCGATCCATGAGGGTCAAAAGCTGAGCTACGAGCTCGAGCGTGACCAGCGCAGCGGCAAGATGTCCGCCGGGCAACTCACTGCGGCTTAAGACGAGCCGAGCGTCCGCCTGAGCGGAGCTCTGAACGTCAGACGGGCTGGCCTCGCGCCGGCCCGTTTTCTTTTGTCGGTTCTACGACAAAGACCCCCCGGCGGGCCGGGTTCGTGCTATGTTGCAGGTCGCTCCGCATAGGGGCCCTGTCGGCGACTCGCCCACCCCGCCGACCTGCCCGAACCGCGTCCCGCGCCTTGTGGGGCCAATCGGGGAAGAAAGGCGAACTATGATCAAGTCCTACAAGGTCTCACCGGTGAACACCCGCGGACCCACCATCGACGATCTTCGTGACGCTGTCGCGAAGGGCGAGGCCGACGGCGTCTCGCGCGAGACCATGGCCCTGCGCCTGACCTTCCGTGACGAATCCCTCATCAAGCGCAGCCCCGATGTCGGCTTGGACGAAGTCAGCTTCGTCGATGGCCAGATGCGATTCGTGGGCGTGCGGGTCATCGTCGGCAACATCCCGGTCAGCGTGCTGGATCTCGATCCTCAGCCCGAGCCGGAGCCGGTGGCTCCGCCCGTGAAGGTCAAGAAGACCCGCGCCAAGGCCAAGCCGAAGGTCGCCGCGGCCACGGCCGCCTGAGGCCGGCTTCGCCACAGTAAGGTCACGCTTGCGGGCCTTCATGGCGGCGGGGCGGCTTGGTCCGCCCCGGTTTTGCGTCTGACCCGGAGCCCGCCATGCGCCTGCTCATCGCCTCCGCCATCGCCGTCCTGACCGCGGGTTCAGCCGCCGCCGCCCCGTTCTCCACCGTGGCCAGCGTCGACGTCCAGATCGGTCCTGAACTTCAGAAGAAGGCCGTCGAGGATCTCGGCGAAAAGGACATTCAGCGCCTGGCCGCGGAACTGCGCCGGGATGTCCTGCGCGAGCTGGAACGCACCGGCGTCCTGGCCGGCGGCCGGATGGAGCTGGTGCTCACCGACGTGAAGCCGAACCGGCCCACCATGCGCCAGCTCGGCAAGAAGCCCGGCCTCTCCTATGAGAGCTTCGGGATCGGCGGCGCCACCGTGGATGGCCAGGCCGTCTCCGTCGAGGGCGAGGTCACGCCCATCCACTTCCAATGGTACGAGAGCGACATTCGCGAAGCCTGGCGCAAACCGACCTGGGCCGACGCCAACTACGCCTTCGACCGCTTCGCCTATCGCTTTGGCCGCGGCGAGACCTACGCCGCCCGCTGAACCGCGCTTGCCGGAGGGGCCCGGCGCCGAAGCGCGCCACCATCCCGTTCAGCTCCTCGGCCTGGCCGGCCAGGGCGTGATTGGCGCGGTTGGTCTCCTCCACCATGGTCGCATTGTGGTGGGTCGTGCGATCCATCCTGGCGCGGACTTGTTTTACGGCGCCTCTACACGCCCTGGCGGTGCGGCGCGATATCCGCCCACCTACTACCCAATACGACCTTGCCTCGACGCGCTCCGCGCGGTCAGATCGCCGCCTTCGCGGGCGGCCTATCCCGCCGCGCCACAGGGACGTCCGCTGTCGGACCGCGACCCAACCGAGGATCTCCATGCGCGACACCGACCTGCGCCCTATCGACCGCCTGCTGGCTATCATGGCCCGCCTGCGGGACCCGGACGGCGGCTGCGAGTGGGACCTGGAGCAGACCTTCGCCACCATCGCCCCCTATACGGTGGAGGAGGCCTATGAGGTGGCCGACGCCATTGAGCGAGGCGACCTGACCGACCTGCGCGACGAACTGGGGGACCTGCTGCTGCAGGTGGTTTTCCACGCCCGGATGGCCGAGGAACAGGGCGCCTTTTCCTTCGACGACGTGGCCACCGCCATCTCCGAGAAGATGATCCGCCGACACCCCCACGTGTTCGGCCAGGAGGCCCAGCGCAGCAGCGCCGAGCAGACCCGCGCCTGGGAGGTGATCAAGGCCAAGGAGCGCGCCGGCAAGGGTCGCGACCAGAGCCTGCTGGACGACGTCCCCGTCGGCCTGCCGGGCCTGACCCGGGCTGTGAAGCTCTCACGGCGCGCCGCCGGGGTGGGCTTCGTCTGGCCCACGGTGGACCAGGTGCTGGAGAAACTGGATGAGGAAGTCGCCGAGCTGAAGGCCGAGATCGCGGCCGGCGACCTGGCCAAGGCCCGCGACGAGCTGGGGGATGTGCTCTTCGTCGTGGCCAATATCGCGCGCACCCTGGAGATCGATCCGGAGGACGCCGTCCGCGCCACCAACGCCAAGTTCGCCCGCCGCTTCCGCTTCATCGAGGCGGCCCTGAAGGCGCGGGGCAAGACTCCCGATCAGTCGGACCTGGCCGAGATGGACGCCCTGTGGGACGCGGCCAAGGCGGCGGAGCGGGGTTAGGCCCC
>NZ_JAUSLW010000010.1 GCF_030645195.1 Phenylobacterium sp.
TCACCGTCAACCGGGCGGCCGCCGCCGCCGTGGGCGCCACCTTCAAGGCCGCCTTCCGCATGATGATCCACGAGATCTGAGCCCGAGAGCCAGAGAAAGACACACCATGAAAAAGCAATTCCTTCTGGCCGGCGCCGCCGCGGGCCTGGCGCTCGCCGCCTCCACGGCCCACGCCCAATCCATCGACTACGGCTCCCTGCAGGAGCTGTTCGGCGAGGCCGTCACCACCTCGGCCACCGGCTCGCCGCAGCGCTCCACCGAAGCCCCGGCCGACATGCAGATCATCTCGGCCGACGAGATCCGCCGCTCCGGCGAGACGACCCTGCCCGGCATCCTGCAGCGGGCCGCCGGCATCGACGTGCTCAACCACGCCGCCGGCCAGTCCGACGTCAGCGTCCGCGGCTACAATCAGGTCTCCTCGCCGCGCCTGCTGGTGCTGGTGAACGGCCGCCAGGTCTATCTCGACCACTACGGCCTCACCGCCTGGGCGACGATCCCCGTCCAGCTCGACGAGATCCGCCAGATCGAGGTGGTGAAGGGCCCCGGCAGCGCCCTGTTCGGCTTCAACGCCGTGTCCGGCGTGGTCAACATCATCACCTACAATCCGAAGTTCGACGACCTGGACGTGGCCACCCTGCGCGGCGGGACCCATGGCGCCGTCTCAGGCTCCCTGGCCACCACCTTCAAGCTGAGCGACGCGGTGTCGATGCGTCTCTCCGGGGGCGCCATCTCCCAGGACGAGTGGGCCAACACCGGTGTCCTGCCGACCCCCGACCAGAAGACCGATCCGAAGAGCGTCACGGCCAATCTCGACCTGGTGGCCCAGCTGGCCCCCAAGACCGAGCTGCGCATGGAAGGCGCCTGGGCCAATGTCCAGCAGGCCACCCAGGCCGGCGGCTACAGCTACACGGTCACCAAGCTGATCACCACCTCGGCCAAGGCCACGGTGACCTCCGACACCAACTTCGGCACGGTCCAGGCCCAGGTCTACCAGAACCAGCTGAAGGCCAAATACGCTCTGGTCGGCGGCATCAACTGGAACAACACCATCACGGTGGCCAGCCTGCAGGACCTGTTCAAGGTCGGCGCCAACCACACCTTCCGGATCGGCGGCGAGTTCCGCCACAACACCCTCAACGTCGCCCCCGTTGGCGGCGCGGACGTCAGCTACAACGTGCTGGCGGCCTCGGGCATGTGGAATTGGGCCGTCAGCGAACACCTCACCACCACCGCGGCGGTGCGGGTCGACAAGCTGTCGCTCGAGCGCAGCGGGACCTTCGTGGCCCGCGCCCCCATGGCCAACAACGCCTTGTGGGACCGCGACATCACCGAGACCAGCGCCAACCTGACCGCCGCCTGGCGGCCGACCGAGGCCGACACCTTCCGGATCTCCTACGGCCGCGGCATCCAGGCGCCCAGCCTGATCGAGATGGGCGGCATCCAGCTTCCCATCGCCCTGGCGCCGGGCTTCACCATCGACCTGATCGGCAATCCCAACCTCAAGCCGTCGATCGTCACCAACTATGAGTTCGCCTACGATCGCGACGTCGCCGCCATCAAGGGCAAGCTGGGCTTCCGCCTGTTCGCCCAGGACTGGAAGGATCTGAAGAGCGCCATCTCGACGGCCGGCCTGGACATCATGCCCACCGCCACCACCAACGGCGCGGCCACCTACATCAACGCCGCCGACTCCAAGCTCAAGGGCGCCGAGGTCTCGGCCTCCGGCAAGCTCTCGGGCGGCTTCGGCTGGCGGGCGGACTACACCTGGACCGACGTGAAGGACTCGCCCTTCGCCGGGATCAACCCGACGGCCCGCTATGTGGCCTTCGCCCAGACCACGCCCTCGGGCCGCGGCAATGTCGGCATGGACTGGAGCCGGGGTCCCTGGGAGGTCGACGCCAATCTCCACTATGTCGGCGACTATCAGTTCTATGACATCGTCAACGGCGCCCTGAAGCCGGTCGAGGCCTATGCCAGCCTGTCGAGCCGGGTCGGCTACCGCGCCGCCAACGGCGTCACCCTGGCGCTGGCCGGCCAGAACCTGCTGAACGAACGCCAGAAGCAGACCCGCGGCCTCGAAGCCGAACGCCGGGTGATGTTCTCCATCAGCAAGAGCTGGTGACCTGAGGCCGACCCCGCGGCGCCGCCGCGGGGTCAACCTTCCTTCGGAGATATGAGATGAAGACCTTCCGCCTCGCCGACCTCTCACTCGTCGTGAAGATGGCGTTCGCTCCTGCCTTCGCCGTGCTCATGCTGGCCTTGGTGGCTGGCGGGGCCCTGTGGAGCCAGCAGCAACAGACCAAGGCCATTGACCGCATCGTCAGCGAGGACATGGCCGTCAGCCTGGACCTGGCGCGCATCTCCAAGCGCATCACCTCGGTGCACGGCGACCTCTACCTGCTGATGACCCACACGGCCGCCACGCCGGGGATCGACGCCACCGCCCAGCTGCAGAAGCTGATGAGCGACGTCGACGCCATCAAGGCCGAGCTGGTCCAGGTGAAGGGCAAGATGCCCGCCGACGAGCGCAAGACCTTCGACGCCCTGATCAAGGATCTCACCGACTATCGCGGCGGCATCGAGGTCGTGGGCTCCATGCTGGGCATCGACTTCGCCACCGCCGCGGCCTTCGTCGAGCCCTTCGAAGTCCAGTACAACCGCATGACCCAGACCCTGGACGGCGCCACCGCCAAGGTCCAGGCCGCCGCCAAGGCGCACGCCAAGGCCAGCGCGGCCCAGGCCACCCTCAGCGGCCAGGTGGCCATGGGCGGGGCGCTCATCACCATGCTGGCGGTCGCCGGCATCTCCATCGGCGCCATCCTGGGGGTCAAGCGCGCCATCCAGGGCATCGCCAGCGCCACCGAGAAGCTGGCCGCCGGGGACAATAACCAGGACCTGGACAAGATCGCCCGCGGCGACGAACTGGGCGCCATCGTCGGCTCCCTGGGGGTCTTCCGCGACAACCAGCTCCGACTGGCCACCATGCGTGAGGAGCAGGAGACGATGGCGGCCCGCGAGGAGGCCACCCGCACCCAGGCCGAAAAGGAACGCGCCGAGACCCAGGCCGCCCAGGCCGCCGTGGTCAGCACCCTGGCCAACGGCCTCTCGCGCCTGTCCCAGGGCGACCTGACCCACGCCATCGACCAGGCCTTCCCCGAGGAATACGAAGCCCTGCGCTCCGACTTCAACGCCGCCGTCGACAAGCTGCGGGAGGCGATGCAGGTCATCGTCGCCACCAGCTCGCAGATCGGCTCCAGCGCCGAGGAGATCGCCGGGGCCTCCGACGACCTGTCGCGCCGCACCGAGCAGCAGGCCGCCAGCCTGGAAGAGACCGCCGCGGCCCTGGACGAGATCACCGCCACGGTGAAGAAGTCCGCGGAAGGCGCCGGTCACGCCCGGCAGGTGGTGCAGACCGCCAAGACCGGCGCGGCCGACGGCGGCGAGATCGTCCGCCAGGCCGTCCTGGCCATGGGCGAGATCGAACGCTCCTCCACCCAGATCAGCCAGATCATCGGCGTGATCGACGAGATCGCCTTCCAGACCAACCTCCTGGCGCTCAACGCCGGGGTCGAGGCCGCCCGCGCCGGGGAGGCCGGCAAGGGCTTCGCCGTCGTCGCCTCCGAGGTCCGCGCGCTCGCCCAGCGCTCGGCCGAGGCGGCCAAGGAGATCAAGGCCCTGATCAGCGCCTCCTCCACCCAGGTGGGCTCGGGCGTGCAACTGGTGGGCAAGACCGGCCAGGCCCTGGAAATGCTGGTGGCCCAGGTCGACGAGATCGACGGCCTGGTGGGCGAGATCGCCGCCTCGGCCAAGGAACAGGCCACCGGCCTCAACGAGGTCAATGCCGCGGTCAACAAGATGGACCAGGTGACCCAGCAGAACGCGGCCATGGTGGAGCAGTCCACCGCCGCCGCCCACGCCCTGAACGACGAGGCCAGCGAGCTTCGCCGCCTGATGGGCGACTTCCGCACCGGCGCCGAGAATGCGCCGCCGCGCCAAGCCGCCCGCGCGCCGAACCGTCCGCGCATCGCCGGCGCGGACTCGCGTCCCGCGGCCTCCCCGCCGCGGCGCATGGCCGAGAAGATCCGCGCCAACTTCGGCGGCGGCGCTTCGGCCCAACAGAAGACCCAGGACTGGGAGGAATTCTGATCCCGGCCTGACCTAAACATACAAAGACCGAGCCTGTTTATCCGTTTCAGATGAGTCCATCTGAAGCCGACAGGCTCTAGCCCGGCGGCGTCCCCCGCCCCGGGTCCGGCTTTCCTCCCCCCGAGGATTCGACTGGCGCGCGCTTGATTCAAGGCAAGCGCGCGCCGACTTTTTCCGGCCCCAGGTTCGGCGCCAGAGACTTGGCCGCAACCAAAATAAAGCCCATGTGTTCGGCTGGACTGTCCGCCCGAACAACCTGGTGCCTCGTCATGAAACGCCGTTCCGCCGCCCTAGCCGCCAGTCTTGTCGTCCTGGCCACGCTCGGCGCCTGCGCCACCGCCACCCCCTACCAGCCCAATATTCCCGGCCAGCAGGTCAGGGGCGGCTTCTCCGAGGTGCGCCTGGAGGCCGACCGCTTCCGCGTCACCTTCTCCGGCAACAGCCTGACCTCCCGCGAGACGGTGGAGGGCTACCTGCTCTACCGCGCCGCCGAACTCACCGTGGCCCAGGGCTATGACTGGTTCACCGTGGTGGAGCGCCAGACCGACCGCGACGCGCGGACCTATGTCGAGCCCGATCCCTTCTACCGGCCCTGGTACGGCCCGCGTTACGGCTTCTGGCGGCCCTCCTGGCGCTATTACGGCGCGGGTTACGGCTGGCGCTCCTGGGACCCCTTCTACGGAGACCCCTTCTGGGCCGACCGCATGGACGTCCGCACGGTGGAGCGCTTCGAGGCCACCGCCGAGATCGTCATGCGCAGGGGCGCCAAGCCCGAGGGCGACACCCACGCCTTCGACGCCCGCGCGGTGATGGAGAACCTGGGCCCCCGCGTCGTGCGCCCCGCGCCCTGAGTTCAGTCCAAATGCAAACGCCCGCCTCTTCAGGGGCGGGCGTCCAAGTCAACTTATATCACGCAACATAGCTTGCGCACGTTGTTGTCAGCACCCATGGCAAATTCCATAGAAATAGGAGTTGACCCTTAGGCAGTGCCTTAACAGATCAAATTAAATCGTTCTTCACTGAAAGCTTAAGCAAAATCGAGCTAATGCTGTTGATCGTGCTTTCAATCTGAGTTCCCTGAGCTCTCAGCTTTTCAAACTCGAGCTTTATATACCCTTCGAGTTCTTCCACCTTTTTGGCCCAAGCCTCCTCAGAATCGGGTTCGATAGATCGTTCCGATTCTGCAGCCCTTTGCAGGGCGTTACCAACCCACGAGTTCAGCTTCATCCCACTACGTCTGGCGGCCTCTCGACTAACGGCCACTGCGTCGGGGGATATGCCCTTGATTGTCCACTGCCGAGATTGGGCAGCCGAATCTAAAGCAACGACATTGTCGTTCTGCGATTCGTCGATTTCGACGCGTGTTTGTATGTCGCCAACGCCATTTTGGCGCTCGCCGTGTTTCTCCAGCATGTCCTACACCCTTGCCGCTTTGGCGGTTGCTTAGGTTACCCTAGCATCCGACTAGTACCCCTATTTGTTCCTTCAATGCAACGGGCTTGGTAAAGTTATGGTTAATAACTTCATCGCGGGCCGCCAAGTGGGGGTCTCTGCGGCCGCCAACCGCCGCTTTGAGGTGATGCTAAGGGTACCAAAGCACCCCTTCGTCCTTGACAGTGCAGCTCCACCCGGTAAACCGTGATTAAGATTAAGGGAGTCTGGGATGGCCAAGTTCATCCGCGAAGAGGCGGAGCTGGGGCGGGCGGTCGAAGAAGTTCGGTCGACGCTAAGCGGCTTGGCGCGAAGCGAGAGCCTTCCAGCCTGCTTGATGAGTCTTTCCACGCTGATAGACAGAACTGCCATAGGCATTAGCGGAACGCCGGGCGCGTCAGCGTTCGAACTTGACGAGCAGGCAAAGACGATCAAGTTCCGGGCCGCGACCCTCTCCGACATAATGGAACGCGCCGAGCGGCTTGCTGCGGAAGCCGGTCTGAGCCGCGGACCTGAAACGGTCCGTATGGCCCAAGTCTCCATCAACCTCTTCGTCGTGCACGAGCTTATGCACGTTCAGCAGAATTTTCCGGACTTCGCTACCGTCCAGCAGATCAAGTTGGGGATGCCCTACCTGGGCCTACCGATGTTGGATGTTGGCGCGGATACTGCGGCGGCGTGGGTGTGTGCAAGGATCGAGGCTACGAAGACCAGCTTCAACGACCCCGATGACATTCTCCGCCTTTACGTGAACAGCCTAGTGCATGCCTATCTGCTTGGTGCTTTCGTCTTCAACGTCGTTGATCGACGGGAAAAGAAGCAGCGAGCGCTCGGGCTGATTTTTTCCGCGGTGCTTGTGCAAGCCAAAGTGGACGGCACCCTTGCGGAGGACCGGCTGTACAATAACTGGGAGCCGGGTTCTCCGCTGATGGCATTCGACCTTGCCGCGGCTGATGCGTTTAACGCCATTGTCTTGGACCGAATGCCGGGCTTGCTGCTTCAGGACAGGGGTACGGTTTCAGGGAAGCTAATCTCAAAAATTTGGAATGGAATAGGCAAAGCGCCGGTGGGCGAGACCCTTCAACTTGTCGCCGAAGCCTTTATTCTGACTGGAGCAATAGTCCCCGGCAATACTAAGAGGCAGACTTCACCCGCACGGCGCGCCGGTTCAGCGCCCACTTCATAGCCTCAGCCCCTGACGCGCTTGTCCCGCTTGGCGGCGACCCGCAGGCGCAGGGCGTTGAGCTTGATGAAGCCCGAGGCGTCGTTGTGGTCGTAGGCGACCTTGCCCTCCTCGAAGGTGACCAGGTCCTGGTCGTAGAGGGAGTAGGGGCTGGAGCGGCCGATGACGGTGACATTGCCCTTGTAGAGCTTGATCCGCACCTGGCCGTTGACCATGGCCTGGCTGTGATCGATGGCCGCCTGCAGCATCTCGCGCTCGGGGGTGAACCAGAAGCCGTTGTAGATGAGCTCCGCATAGCGCGGCATCAGCTCGTCCTTCAGGTGCATGGAGCCGCGGTCCAGGGTGATGGACTCGATGCCCCGGTGGGCGGCCAGCAGGATGGTCCCGCCGGGGGTCTCGTAGACGCCGCGCGACTTCATGCCGACATAGCGGTTCTCCACCAGGTCCAGCCGACCGATCCCGTTGGCGTGGCCCAGTTCGTTGAGCTTGGTGAGCAGGGTCGCCGGGCTCATGGCCACCCCGTCGATGGCGACGGGATCGCCCTTCTCGAAGTCCATCGTGAAGACGGCGGCCTTGTCCGGCGCGTCCTCCGGGGCGATCGTGCGCATATAGACGAACTCGGGCGCCTCGACCGCCGGGTCCTCCAGCACCTTCCCCTCGGAGGAGGAGTGCAGCAGGTTGGCGTCGACGCTGAAGGGCGCCTCGCCGCGCTTGTCCTTGGCGATCTGGATCTGATGCTTCTCGGCGAAGTCCAGCAGGGCCTCGCGGGACTTGAAGTCCCACTCCCGCCACGGCGCGATGACGTGGATGTCCGGCTCCAGGGCGTAATAGGCCACCTCGTAGCGGACCTGGTCATTGCCCTTGCCGGTGGAGCCGTGGCTGACGGCGTCGGCCCCCATCTTGCGGGCGATCTCGATCTGCTTCTGGGCGATCAGCGGCCGGGCGATGGAGGTGCCCAGCAGGTACTGGCCCTCATAGACGGTGTTGGCGCGGAACATCGGGAAGACGAAGTCGCGGACGAACTCCTCGCGCACGTCCTCGATGAAGATGTTCTCCGGCTTCACCCCGGCGGCCAGGGCCTTGGCGCGGGCGGGTTCCAGCTCCTCGCCCTGGCCGAGGTCGGCGGTGAAGGTGATGACCTCCGCCCCGTACTCGGTTTGCAGCCACTTCAGGATGATCGAGGTGTCGAGGCCGCCGGAATAGGCCAGGACGACTTTCTTGATCGCGGGCGCGGGCGCGGACATGGGCTTGCGGACTTTCGGCAGGAAGGGGACGTCGCGGGCGTATAGGGGCCAAAGGCCCGGCGTATCAAGACTTGAGCGCGCCTTCGCTCTCCAGCAGGTCCAGCGCCGCCCTCAGCCATCGCAGGTGACCGATGGTGATCAGGGCCGCCGCGGTCGCCCGCACGCCGAACAGGATCACCGCCTGGTCCATGTTGGCCGCCGCGTTGCGGTTGAAGGCCACCAGGGCCAGGCCCAGGAAAAACGCCGCCGTCGGGATGGCCAGCAGGGCGAGGTTGCGCTTCAGGCGGAAGGTCGGCTTGCCGCTCAGCGCGAACTGCAGCGGCACCCGGGTCTCGGGATCGATCCGCCGCCAGGCGGCGAGGGTGGTGGAGGCCATGATCGACAGGGCGATGATCCAGAGGGCGTCGCCCAGGAGGGACAGCAGCATCAGACGGTCACCTGGGTTCCGAGCTCGACCACGCGGCCGGGAGGAATCTTGTAGAAGTCGGTGGGGTTGGCGGCGTTGCGCATCAGGAAGATGAACAGCTTGTCCTGCCAGAGCGGCATGCCGCTCTGGGCCGAGGCCACCACCGAGCGGCGGCCGAGGAAGAAGCTGGTGGCCATGATGTCGAACTTCAGGCCGAGCTTGCGGCACAGGCCGAGCGCCTTGGGCAGGTTCGGACTCTCCATGAAGCCGTATCTTATCGTGACTTTTTTGAAGTCGTCGTTGATCGGCTCGATCTGCACCCGGTTCTCCTCCTTGACCCGCGGGGTCTCGGCGGTGTGGACCGTCAGGATGATGTTCTTCTCGTGCAGCACCTTGTTGTGCTTGAGATTGTGCATCAGGGCCACGGGCGCCATGTCCGGGTCCGAGGTCAGGAAGATGGCCGTGCCGGGCGCCCGGTGCGGGGCGCGGGCCTTGAGGATCTCCGACAGCTCCAGCAGGGGCACGGAATCCCGACGTGTCTTGTCGGTGAGGATCTGGGCGCCGCGGGTCCAGGTCCACATGATCACCACCAGGGCCAGGCCCAGCACCAGGGGCAGCCAGGCGCCCTGCGGGATCTTCAGCAGGTTCGAGGAGATGAAGGTGACGTCGAGCGCGCCGAAGCCCAGGGCGGCCAGCCAGGCCTGCCAGGTCGGCCGTTTCCACATGTGCTTGATGATCACGAAGAACAGCAGGGTGTCGACGAACATCGCCCCGGTGACCGCGATGCCGTAGGCCGCGGCCAGGTTCGACGAGTTGCGGAAGGTGAACAGCAGCACCAGCACGCCGATCATCAGAATGGTGTTGACCTGCGGCACATAGATCTGGCCGGCCTGGGTCTCGCTGGTCCGGCGGATGTCGATGCGCGGGAAGAGCCCGAGCTGAACCGCCTGCTGGGTCATGGAGAAGGCGCCGGTGATCACCGCCTGCGAGGCGATGACCGTGGCCGCCGTGGCCAGCAGCAGCACCGGCCAATAGATGACCTCCGGGATCATCTCGAAGAAGGGGTTGGACCGCGCCGCCGGATTGGCCAGCACCAGGGCGCCCTGGCCCAGATAATTCAGCAGCAGGGCCGGCAGGACCAGGATGATCCATGCGGCCTGGATGGGCTTTTTCCCGAAGTGGCCCATGTCGGCATAGAGCGCCTCGGCCCCGGTCACCGCCAGGAAGACGCTGCCCAGGATGATGAAGCCCAGCAGGCCGTTGTCCCACAGGAAGATGACCCCGTAGTGGGGCAGCAGGGCGCGGACGATCGAGAGGTCGTCGGCGATGTGGTAGATTCCCAGCCCGGCCAGGACCAGGAACCACAGGGCTGTGATCGGCCCGAAGAACTTGGCGATGCCGGCCGTGCCCTTGGCCTGGACCATGAACAGGGCCACCAGGATGCCGGCCGAGATCGGCACCACCAGAGGCGCCATCTCGCGGCCGACGCCCGGCGCGTCCTTCAGGCCCTCGATGGCCGAGAGCACCGAGACCGCCGGGGTGATGATGCCGTCGCCGTAGAACAGCGCCGCCCCCACCACGCCCAGGAAGAAGACCGCCGTCGACCGTCGGCCGAGCGAGCGCTGGGCCAGGGCCATGAGGGCGAGCGTCCCGCCCTCGCCCTTGTTGTCGGCCCGCATCAGGAAGACCACGTACTTGATGGTCACGATCAGGATCAGGGCCCAGGTCACCAGGGACACGACGCCGAGCACCGCGATCTCGTTGGAGACGGTGTTGCGGGTGTGGTGCAGCGCCTCGCGCATCGCATAGAGGGGACTGGTGCCGATATCGCCGAACACCACGCCGATGGCCCCCAGCGCCAGGGCGCGGAAGCTGTCCTTGTGGGGGGCGTGCAGCGAATCCTCCGTCGCCTCGGCGACGCTGGCCGGATCAGCCATCCAAAGTCTCCGGGACCGAAAAGGCGGTTCCCTTGGTCGGCAGGATGCCGTGTGCGGCCGGCGCGATACACCCTTTCCCACCGCCGTTCAATCGCGGGCTGAGCACGGGATGCGGCGGCTCGTCGCGCCTGCAACGCTCCTGGCCCGGTTCGGGTTCGCCAAACCTTGCGTATTGCCTGTTCTAGCGCCACATCTGGCCCATGTTTATCCAGACCGAACCCACGCCGAACCCCGAGGTCCTGAAGTTCCTCCCGGGCCAGACCGTCCTGGCGGACGGCTCGCGCGATTTTCGCGGCCCGCAGGAGGCGCAGGCTTCGCCCCTGGCCCAGGGGCTGTTCGACATCGAGGGCGTGGAGCGGGTCTTCTTCGGCCACGACTTCGTCACG
Source organism: Phenylobacterium sp. (assembly GCF_030645195.1). GTDB lineage: Bacteria > Pseudomonadota > Alphaproteobacteria > Caulobacterales > Caulobacteraceae > Phenylobacterium. Next base: position 10,734 of record NZ_JAUSLW010000010.1, read on the forward strand.
GTCGGCAAGCATCCCGACCAGGACTGGGCCCACCTCAAGGCGCCGGTCCTGGCCGCCATCATGGATCACTTCGCCTCGGGCAAGCCCCTGTTCTCCGCCGAGGCCAGCGCCGAAAGCGGCGGCCATGACGACGACGCGGTCTATGACGCCGACACCGCCCAGGTGGTGGCCGAGATCAAGGACCTGCTGGACACTCGCATCCGCCCGGCCGTGGCCCAGGACGGCGGCGACATCCTGTTCAACCGCTTCGAGCCCGACACCGGGGTCGTCTGGCTGCACATGCGCGGCGCCTGCTCGGGCTGCCCCTCTTCCTCGGCGACGCTGAAGGCCGGGGTCGAGAACATGCTCAAGCACTATGTGCCCGAGGTGACCCGGGTCGAGCAGACCCTCTGATCCTCCTTTCCCTCGACACCTGCCTCGGCGCCTGTTCCGCCGCCGTCCTCGACGGCGGACGCGTCCTGGCGCGCCGCGTGGAACCCATGACGCGGGGCCATCAGGAGCGGCTCGCCCCGCTGGTGGCGCAGGTGATGGCGGAGGCGGGGATCGCCTTTTCCCAGCTCGACCGCGTCGGCGTCACCGTCGGTCCCGGCTCCTTCACCGGCCTGCGCGTCGGCCTGGCCTTCGCCAAGGGCCTGGGGGCGGCGCTCGCTATTCCGGTGGTGGGAGTCGGCGTGCTGGAGGCCCTGGCGCAGCCGCTCGGCGGAACCGTCCTGGCCGTCGTCGACGCCAAGCGTGACCAGGTCTACCTCCAGGCCTTCGCCGACGGGGTCGCCGTCAGCGCCCCCGACGCCCTGCCGCTGGGAACCGCCGCCGCCCGCCTGGCGGAACTGGCCGGACCCGTAACCCTGGTGGGCTCCGGCGCCGCCCTGCTGGCCGAGGTCCTGCCCGGCGCCGCGGTGATCGCCGCCGACCACGCCGATCCCGTCGCGGTGGGCCGTCTCGCCGCCGGCCGCAGCCCGGTTCCGCCCCGCCCCCTCTATCTCCGCGCCCCCGACGCCAAGCTGCCGGGCGGCCGCGACCTGCCCGCATGAACCTGCGCCCGGCCCAGCAAGCCGACCTGGAGGCCCTGTCGGCCGTCCATCGCCGCGCCTTCACCCCCGGCTGGGGGCCCGAGGAGATCGCCGACCTGGCCAGCGGTCCCGGCGCCTTCGGCCTGATCGTGGAATCCGAGGCGCCCCTGGGCATGATCCTCTGCCGGGCCCTGGCCGGCGAGGCCGAGGTCCTGACCCTGGCGGTGGATCCGCAGGCCCGGCGACGCGGCGTCGCCCGCGCCCTGGTGACCGCCGCCGCCGGCGCGGCCCGCGCGGCCGGGGCGCAGGCGATGTTCCTGGAGGTGGCGGTGGACAATGACGGGGCCATCGCCCTCTACGAAACCCAGGGTTTCGTCCGGGCCGGCCGGCGTCCCAGCTATTATGATCGCGGCGGCGGGGTCTATGTGGACGCCGTCGTCATGCGTCTCGACCTTAACAGCGGCGCCCTCTAGACCTATCCTAACGGCTAGTCGGCAATCAGGAGTCGGTTCTTGGACCGGATCGAGAATCTCTGCATCGAAAAGGGCATGCGCATGACCGAGCAGCGCCGCGTCATCGCGCGCGTGCTCTCGGCCGCCCATGACCACCCGGACGTGGAGGAGCTCTATCGCCGGTCCCACCAGGTGGACCCGCACATCTCCATCGCCACGGTCTATCGGACGGTCCGCCTGTTCGAGGAGGCCGGGATCATCGCCCGGCACGACTTCCGCGACGGCCGCTCGCGCTACGAGGAAGCCACCGAGGTCCACCACGACCACCTCATCGACATGAAGTCGGGCAAGGTCATCGAGTTCGTCGACGACGAGATCGAGGCCCTGCAGGAGGCCATCGCCCGCAAGCTCGGCTACCGGCTGGTGGATCACCGGCTGGAGCTCTACGGCGTTCCGGTCGAGGACTGACCGGAGCCTTGCGCCCCATGACCGTCCCCGCGCCCGCCCGGCGCCTCTTCATCAAGACCTATGGCTGTCAGATGAACGTCTATGACAGCGAGCGGATGGCCGACATCCTGCGTCCGCTGGGCTACGCCATGGCGCAGCGTCCCGAGGACGCCGACCTGGTGGTGCTCAACACCTGCCACATCCGCGAGAAGGCCACCGAGAAGGTCTATTCCGAGCTCGGCTACATCAAGCAGATGAAGCTGGACCGCCAGGCCCAGGGCCTCTCCATGACCATCGCCGTGGCCGGCTGCGTGGCCCAGGCCGAGGGCCGGGAGATCATGCATCGCCAGCCGGCGGTGGACCTGGTGATCGGGCCCCAGGCCTATCATCAGCTGCCCGAACTGATCGCCAGGACCCACCGCGCCAAGGGCGAGCGGCTGGCCGCCGACTTCGCCGCGGAGGCCAAGTTCGACCGCCTGGGGTCGGAGCGGAAGGCCGCCGGCGTCACCGCCTTCCTCACCGTCCAGGAGGGTTGCGACAAGTTCTGCACCTTCTGCGTGGTGCCCTATACCCGCGGCGCCGAGTTCTCCCGGCCCGCCGCGGCGATCCTGGCCGAGGCCCGGGACCTGGCCGGCCAGGGCGTGCGCGAGGTCACCCTGCTGGGCCAGAACGTCAACGCCTACGGCGGGAAGGGCGGCCTGGCGGCCCTGGTCCGCCAGTTGGCCAGGATCGAGGGCCTGGACCGCATCCGCTACACCACCAGCCACCCCGCCGACATGGACGAGGCCCTGATCGAGGCGCATGGCGAGGTCGAGGCCCTGATGCCCTATCTGCACCTGCCGGTGCAGGCCGGATCGGACCGGGTGCTGAAGGCCATGAACCGCGCCCACACCGCCGAGAGCTACCTGCGGCTGGTGGAGAGGATTCGCAAGGCGCGGCCCGACATGGCCATGGCCGGGGACTTCATCGTCGGCTTCCCCGGCGAGCGGGAGAGCGACTTCGAGGCCACCCTGCAGCTGGTGGCCGAGATCGGCTACGCCGCCGCCTTCTCCTTCAAATATTCCCGCCGTCCGGGCACGCCGGCCGCCGCCCTGCCGGGCCAGCTGGCCGAGGCGGTCAAGGACGAGCGCCTGGCCCGCCTCAACGCCCTGCTGGACGACCAGCAGAAGGCCTTCAACGCCAGCCAGGTCGGCGCGACCCTGCCGGTGCTGTTCGAGCGGGCCGGCCGCCATCCGGGCCAGCTTTCGGGGCGCAGTCCCTATCTCCAGGCGGTGCACGTCACCGGCCCGGATCATCTGATCGGCCAGATCGTTCCGGTCGGTATCGAGGGCGCGGCCAAGATGAGCCTGGCCGGATCCCTGGCATTGGAGTTCGCGTGAGCAAGGCGCCTGAGTTCATTCCCCTGTCCGACGTGGCCGCCCGCGCGGTGGCCGGGGCGGCCAGCCGCCACGCCGCCCTGATCGAGGACGCCTTCGATGTGCTGGTCGAGACCCCCGGCGGCGGGGTGTCGATCACCGGCGAAGCCAAGACCCGCGCCGCCGCCAAGCGGGTGGTGGAGCAGATCGCAGAGCGCGCCGACTCCGGCCTGGAGATCACCGAGGCCGACATCCGCGTGGCCATAGGCCAGGCCCGGATGGGCCGAGGCGCCGCGCCGGGCGGACTGCCCACCGGTAAGCGCGGCCAGGTGGCGCCCAAGACGCCGGGCCAGGCCCGCTATCTCCAGGCGCTCGCGGCCTGCGAACTGGTCTTCGGCCTGGGTCCCGCCGGCACCGGCAAGACCTTCCTGGCCGTGGCCCATGGCGCCGGCATGCTGCTGCGCGGCGAGGTGGAGCGCCTGATCGTCAGCCGCCCGGCGGTGGAGGCCGGCGAGCGCCTCGGCTTCCTGCCCGGCGACCTGTCGGAAAAGGTCGACCCCTACATGGCGCCGGTCTGGGAGGCGCTGACCGACATCCTGGGCGCCGACCAGTTCAAGCGCCGGCGCGAGAAGGGCGAGATCGAGGTCGCGCCCATCGCCTTCCTGCGGGGCCGAACGCTGAACCACGCCTTCGTCATCGTCGACGAGGCCCAGAACACCACCCGCCTGCAGATGAAGATGGTGCTGACCCGGCTGGGGGAGGGCTCGCGCATGGCGGTGACCGGCGACCCGAGCCAGATCGACCTGGTGAACGCCGCCGATTCCGGACTGGCCCACGCCGTCGGCCTGCTGGAGGGCGTCAAGGGGGTGGGGGTTAACCGCTTCACCGTCGAGGACGTGGTGCGCCATCCCATGGTGGAGCGCATCGTGCGGGCCTATGACGCCGACGCCGCCAAGCGCGGACGCTCCATTTGATCGACGTCGAGATCGAGGACGAGGCCTGGAGCCGCGACCTGCGCGACATCGAGGCCCTGGTGACGGCGGCCGCGACCGCCGCCCTGGCCGCCGCCCAGCGGGAGGGAGCGGTGGTGGTGCTGCTCACCGACGACGCCGGCGTCCAGGACCTGAACCTGCGCTTCCGGGGCAAGGACGGCCCCACCAATGTGCTGTCCTTCCCGGCGCCGGAGACTCCCGGGGACCACCTGGGCGACATCGCGCTCGCCCACGGGGTCTGCGTGCGCGAGGCCGCCGAGCAGGGCAAGACCCTGGCCCACCATCTGCAACACCTTGTGGCGCACGGGGTGCTGCATCTTGTAGGGTACGATCACGAAAACGACGCCGACGCCGAGGACATGGAAGGTCTGGAGCGCGTCGTCATGGCCGGTCTGGGTGCGCCTGATCCCTACGGCGCCGAACAGGGAGACGATGGCTAGTTCCGAAGACCCGCCCGTGGCCGCGCGCAAGAGCCGCGGCTTCAGGGCCTTCCTGAGACGACTGCGCGGCACGGGCGGCATGGAGCCGCCGGCGGCTCCGGTCGATCTGGTGGGCGACCGGATGGTCGATCAGGCCCAGGCCTTCCAGACCCTGCGGGTCGAGGACGTCATGACCCCGCGGGCCGACATCGTCGCCGTGGAGCTCACCACGCCCTTCGCCGGGGTGATCGAGCGGTTCGTCGAGGCCGAGCACAGCCGCATGCCCATCTATCGCGAGACCCTCGACGATCCGGTCGGCGTGGTCCACGTGAAGGATGTCTTCAAGCTGCTGGCAGGCCCCAAGCCCAAGGGCGGCAAGCCGCCGGGTCCCACCGCCGCCATCCTGCAGAGGGTGCGCCGCGACGCCCTCTACGTTCCGGCCTCCATGCGCGCCGCCGACCTGCTGCTGCGCATGCAGACCAGCCGCATCCACATGGCCCTGGTGATCGACGAGTTCGGCGGCACCGACGGCCTGGTGACCCTCGAGGACCTGGTCGAGGCGGTGGTGGGCGAGATCGACGACGAGCATGACGAGGCCCAGGCGGCCGGGGTCGTGGCCCGTCCGGGCGGGGTCTTCGAGGCCGACGCCCGCGCGCCGCTGGAGGAACTGGAGGCCGCGCTGGGCGCCGAGCTGGCCCCGCCCGACCTCGAGGAGGAGATCGACACCGTGGCCGGCCTGGTCACCGCGCTTGCCGGCCGCGTGCCGCAGCGGGGTGAGGTGATCGCCCATTCGGGGGGCTTCGAGTTCCAGGTCACCGACGCCGACCCCCGGCGGGTCAAGCGGGTGCGGGTGCGCCGTCTGCCCGAGCCGGACATCATCATTTGAGGCTCCCCCTGTCGCCGGCCTGGCGCGCGCGGATCCTGGCGGTGGGCGCCGGCGTCGGCGCCGGCCTGGCCCATCCGCCCTTCGGCCTGATCCTCGGCGTCGCGGCCTATGGCCTGATGATGTGGCTGGCGGAGACCGACGGCCCGCGGCCCCGCCGTTCGGCCTTCTTCCGCGGCTGGCTGGCCGGGGTGGGCTATTTCGCCGTTGGAACCCACTGGATCACCGAACCCTTCCTGGTGGACGCCGCCAACCAGGGCTGGATGGCCCCCTTCGCCCTGCTGCTGATGTCGGGCGGCCTGGCCCTGTTCTGGGGCCTGGCGGCCCTGATCTACCGGCTCTCCGGGGCCAAGGGGCCCTGGCGGGTGCTGGTCTTCGCCGGCGCCCTGGCCCTGTGCGAGTGGCTGCGGGGCCATGTCCTCACCGGCTTCCCCTGGGACCTGCCGGGCGAAGCCTGGCGGGCGGGTTCGGCCCCCTCCCAGGTCGCCGCCTTCGTGGGGACCTACGGCCTCTCCTGGATCACCGTGGCCCTGGGCGCCTGCGTCGCCCTGCTGTGGGAGGCCGGCCGCGTCCGCCGCGCCGCCGTCGTCGCCATCCTCCTGACCCTGGCCGGCCTCTACGGCTTCGGCGCCCTGAGGCTGTCGGGCGCGCCGCCGACGGCCGCCGACGCCCCCCTCGTGCGGATCGTCCAAGGCAATATCGACCAGAAGGAGAAGTGGAAGCCGGAGAACCTGGACATGGTCTTCTCCACCTATGTCGCGCTGACCACCCGGCCCGCCAAGGTCCGCCCCGACATCGTGGTCTGGCCCGAGGGCGCCTTGCCGGCCGTGATCGACGACCTGCTGGCGTCCGGCAGCCCCTACGCCACCCGCCTGACCGACGCCCTCCAGCCCGGCCAGACCCTGATGATGGGCGCCAACCGCGTGGGGGCCAGCCCGGAGGGCGGGGTCGACTATTTCAACAGCCTGGTGGTCCTGCGCCGCGAGGCCCCGGGCCTGCGGGTGACGGGGTTCTACGACAAGCACCGCCTGGTGCCCTTCGGCGAGTTCCTGCCCCTGGGGGATCTCGCCACCCGGCTCGGGATCCGCAGCCTGGTGCACATGCCCGAGGACTTCACGGCGGGGCCGCCGCCGGCGCCGATCCGTCCCGACGGCGTGCCGGCCGTGCAGCCCCTGATCTGCTACGAGGCCCTGTTCCCGGGCTTCGCCTCGGAGGCCGCGCGCCGCGGCGGCGGCCGGGCCGCCTGGCTGCTGAATGTGTCCAACGACGCCTGGTTCGGGGCCACCAGCGGACCCTGGCAGCACCTGAACATCGCCGCCTACCGCGCCATCGAGGAGGGCCTGCCCATCGCGCGAGCTACCCCCACGGGTGTATCGACCATGATCGACGCCTTTGGACGCCCCATTTTGGGCGCCCGTCTGACCCTTGGGCAGGAAGGGATTCTCGACATTCGCCTGCCTCCGGCGCTCGCTCCTACGGTGTATTCGCGTTTCGGCGACGCCGGATTCGCCATCATGTTGCTCTTATCCGCGTTCATCCCAGTCTTGGGACGTTTTCGACGCGCAGTCTGAGTTGACGCCGGCGTCATGTTTTGGCGGCGCGGCTCGGATTCGTCTATGGGAAGCATATGGCCAAGGAATTCGACGTCGATCGGTCCCCCAATCCGATCGACCTGCATGTGGGTTTGCGTATCCGTCTGAGGCGGAAGGAACTGGGCGTCAGCCAGGAGAAGTTGGCGGAATCCATCGGCCTGACCTTCCAGCAAGTCCAGAAGTACGAGCGCGCCGCCAACCGGGTGAGCGCCTCGAAGCTCTGGGACATGGCGCGCGCCCTGCAGACCTCCATCTCCTATTTCTTCGACGGCCTGCCGGACGAGGCGCTCAATGCGCCCGCCCCCGGCGAGGGCCCCTCGCCGGCCCACGCCTTCCTGATGACGCCCGAGGGCATGGAACTGGCCGCGGTGTTCCCGAAGATCCGCCGGGCCCGGGTGCGCCGGCGCATCCTGGATCTGGTCCGCGCCATGGTGGACGAGGAGGAGGGGGAGCCGGAACCGGCCCTTCCCCGTGAGCCGGTCGAGGCCGACTGAACGCCATGACCCCGCGCATCGCCGTCCTGCTGGATGAGAACACCAGCAGCGGCGCGACGCGCTACGAGGCCCACAAGGGCTATTTCCAGGGCCTGCGCGAGGCCGGCGCCGCCCCCTTCGGCCTGCCCTATTTCGCCGAGATGGTCGAAGGCGTCGTCGCCGACTTCGACGGCCTGCTCAGCGTCGGCGGCCGCTTCGCCTATCCGCCCGCCTGGTATCGCGACGGAGAGACGTCCTTCGCCCCGGTCTCGCCGCGGCTGGAGGTGGAGCAGGCCCTGATGTCGGGCTTCCTGGCGGCCGGCAAGCCGGTGCTGGGGATCTGCGCGGGCATGCAGATGCTGGCCTGCCTGCATGGCGCCAAGCTCACCGCCGACGTGAAGACCCTGGGCGCGGTCCTCGACCACGACCGCCGCGACCACCTGCACGAGATCACCCTGACGCCGGGCTCGCGCCTGGCCGCCCTGGTGGGGTCGCCGACCCTGAGCGTCAACAGCTTCCACCGCGAAGCCGTCGCCGACCTGGGCCCCGATCTTCGGGCCACGGCGCATGCCGCCGACGGCGTGATCGAGGCCGTCGAGGTGGAGGGACACCCCTTCGCCCTGGGGCTGCAATGGCATCAGGAGCTGTTCGCTGGGACCGATCATCCGGGCAATCGGCTCTTCTCGGGCTTTGCCGAGGCCTGTCGCCGATAGCGCCCTTATGTTTCGGACGGACTCATCTGAAACAGACGAAAAGGCTTTGAATTCAAGAGTTGGAGAGTGACCGGCGCCCACTTCAGGCTGTCACGGCCCAGGCGAAACCGCTCGCCCGACGCGAGGCCCCGCTTGCGGGATATAAAGATTTCTTTATAGGATTTCCGAGACGTTCCAGATCGCCGCCCCTGCCTGCGGCGCTCGCGCATTTTCCGGAGCCTTCCTCTTGAGCCGTTCCTCCTACATCTTCACCAGCGAAAGCGTTTCCGAAGGCCATCCGGACAAGGTCGCCGACCGCATCTCCGACACCGTGGTCGACGCCTTCCTGGCCGCGGAGCCCGAGGCCCGCGTGGCCTGCGAGACCCTGGTCACCACCAACCGCATCGTCCTGGCCGGCGAGGTCCGCGCCGGCAAGCCGGGCGCCTCGAAGGCCGAGAACAAGCAGATGACCAAGGACATCCTTGGCACGCTGGAGCCCCTGGTGCGCGCCGCGGTCAAGGACATCGGCTACGAGCAGAAGGGCTTCCACTGGGCCAAGGCGAAGTTCGCCAACTACCTGCACGCCCAGTCGGCCGACATCGCCCAGGGCGTGGACTCGTCCAACAAGAAGGACGAAGGCGCCGGCGACCAGGGCATCATGTTCGGCTACGCCTGCGACGAGACGCCGGAGCTGATGCCGGCCACCCTGCAGTATTCGCACAACATCCTGAGCAAGCTGGCCCAGGTGCGTCACTCGGGCGAGGCCAAGGGCCTGGAGCCCGACGCCAAGAGCCAGGTGACCCTGCTCTACCAGGACGGCCGCCCCGTCGAGGTGCTGCAGATCGTGGTCTCCACCCAGCACGCCAAGAAGATCGGCGACAACGCCGCCTCGTCCAAGCGCATCCTCGAACTGATCAAGCCCTACGTCCTTGGCGTCTTCCCCGACGGCCTGGTGACCAAGAAGACCAAGTGGCACGTCAACCCCACTGGCAAGTTCCTGATCGGCGGGCCGGATGGCGACGCGGGCCTCACCGGCCGCAAGATCATCGTCGACACCTACGGCGGCGCGGCCCCGCACGGCGGCGGCGCCTTCTCCGGCAAGGATCCCACCAAGGTGGACCGTTCGGCTGCCTATATGTGCCGCTACCTGGCCAAGAACGTGGTGGCCGCCGGCCTGGCCCGGAAGTGCACCATCCAGATCAGCTACGCCATCGGCGTGGCCAATCCGCTGTCCTTCTATGTCGACCTGCACGGCACCGGCGAGGTCGAGGCGGCCAAGCTGGAGAAGGTCCTGCCCGAGCTGGTGGGCGGCGCCACCCCGCGGTCCATCCGCGAGCACCTGGGCCTCAACAAGCCTATCTACGCCCGCACCGCGGCCTACGGCCACTTCGGCCGCACCCCGGACAAGGACGGTGGCTTCTCCTGGGAAAAGACCGACCTCGTCGAGAAGCTGCGGGCGGCGCTCTAAAGAACGGTCAGGCGGCGGGATTGATCTCGCCGCCGCCGGATCTCTGGGCTAGAGGGCGCGGCATGGACAACCACCCGCCCCTCCGGTCCTTCGGCCGCCTCAAGTCGCGGCCGATCAAGCCGCGCCAGGCCGCCCTGATGGACAGCCTGTTGCCGCGCCTGCGCGCGCCCCTGGAGCCCTTCGATCCGAAGGCGCTGATGCCCGGGGCGAGCGCGGTCTGGCTGGAGGTGGGCTTTGGCGGCGGCGAGCACATGGCCGCCCAGGCCGTCCGCGCCCCCGACACCCTGATCCTGGGCGCCGAGCCCTTCCAGAACGGGGTGGCCAGCGCCCTGCGCCACCTCGACGAGGGGGCCATAGAGAACGTCCGCATCCATGATGGCGACGTGCGCGAGCTGATGGGGCGCCTGCCCGACGCCTGCCTTGACCGCGTCTTCGTGCTGTTCCCCGACCCCTGGCCCAAGGCGCGGCACAACAAGCGCCGCCTGATCCAGGCGCAGACGATCGCCGAGCTGGCCCGCCTGCTGAAGCCCGGCGGGCGCTTGCGCTTCGCCACCGACTGGGCCGACTACGCCGACTGGACCCTGGAGCGGGTGCTGGCCAGCGGCCTCTTCGCCTGGCCCGCGGAACGCGCCTGCGACTGGCGCGTCCCGCCCGCCGACCACGTCACCACGCGCTACGAGGAAAAGCGCCTGGGCGACTGCGCGCCGGTGTTCCTGGACTTTATCCGGGCGTGACAGCCTGAAGTGGGGGCCGGTTCAGGCGCCCGTCACGCCCTCTGGCAATCCTAGCTACTTGAGCTGCTTGGCCTTGGCGGCGGCCTTCTCGGCCTCCATCTGGGCGTTCAGCTCGATGCCCGCGCGGATCAGCTCGCCGGTCTCTTCCGGATCGGCCCAGCGGACGATCTCCACCGACTTGCCCTTTTCCAGGTCCTTATAGTGCTGGAAGAAGTGGGCGATCTGCTCGGTCAGGATCGCCGGCAGGCCGCGCCAGGAGTCCAGGCCGGCATAGAAGGGGTGCAGCTTGTCCACCGGGACGGCCAGGATCTTCTCGTCGTTGCCGGCCTCGTCCACCATCATCAGGCAGCCGATCGGCCGGCAGCGGATGATGGCGCCGGGCACCACCGGGGTGGGGCCCACCACCAGGATGTCCATGGGGTCGCCGTCGCCCGACAGGGTGTGGGGGATGAACCCGTAATTGCCGGGATAGAACATGGCGGTGTGCAGGAAGCGGTCGACATAGATCGCGCCGCTCTCCTTATCGAGTTCGTACTTCACCGGTTCCCCGCCCTGCGGGATTTCGATGATGGCGTTGACGTCATAGGGCGGGTTGAAACCCACCGAGATCTTGGAAATGTCCATGGGGAGATGGCCTTTTCACACACAGGAAGAGTAGGCGCGGTCTTTGGACTATTCGGCGCGCGGGATAAAGGCCCGACCCCTTACGAATAAACGCGCCACGACCTTCGATTGGGCGCAAGGCTGGCCTTTGAAAAGGCGCGCCCCATGACCCTCAATGGCCAAACCCTCTATCTCGCCCTCGTCGTCGTCAGCTTCACGGTTCTGATCGTGGTCATGCTCGGCGTGTCGATCTGGTCCAACCGCAAGCCCTGATCCCTTGACGTCCGCGCGCCGCCGGGGTCGCCTTCGCCCATGGCGCGTATTTTCATCATCGGTCCCGGCGGGGTCGGCAAGACCATGGCGGGGGCTGAGCTGGCCGGTTTGCTGGAGTGCCCCTTCGTGGATCTGGATCAGGCGTTCATGGCCCGGGTCGGTCATGTCGACGCGGTGATCCAGGGCCAGGGCTACGCCCGCTATGTCGAGATGAACTCAGCCCTGTTCGCAGCCTTGGTCCCGGAGTTGCCGCCCGCCTGCGTGGTCGCGCTGTCCTCAGGATTCCTGGCCCGGGAGACCCCTGCGCCGCTGCTGACGGCCAATCGCAACGCCGTGCGCGCCGCCGGAACCTCGATCCGCCTGCTCCCCAGCGCCGACCTCGCCGAGGCGTCCCGCATCGTCGTCGCCCGCCAGATGGGGCGCGGGTTCAATCTGGACGAGGCCCGCGAAACCGCCAAGTTCGCCCGGCGCTTCGCCGACTATATGGACCAGGGGGATATCCGCATCTTCAGCGCCGCCGCGCCCGCTCAGATCGCCGCGGAGGTGGTTGCCGCCTTGACTTCGGATTGCGCCCAAGGCTGCCTGGCCCGCCACGATTGCAGGACCTGACAATGCCCGCCCGCCGGCTGCCGCCCTTGATTGAAGTCGCCATCGAGCCGAAGTCGAAGGCCGACCAGGAAAAGCTGGGCGTGGCCCTGGCCAAGATGGTCGCCGAAGACCCGTCCTTCACCGTCCACACCGACCAGGAGTCGGGCCAGACGATCATGAAGGGCATGGGCGAGCTTCACCTCGACATCAAGGTCGACATCCTGAAGCGCACCTACAAGGTCGAAGCCAATATCGGCGCGCCGCAGGTGGCCTATCGCGAGAGCCTCGGCAAGGCGACGAACATCGACTACACCCACAAGAAGCAGACCGGCGGCACTGGTCAGTTCGCCCGCGTGAAGATCAAGTTCGAGCCCGGCGAGCAGGGTTCCGGCTTCATCTTCGAGAGCTCCATCGTCGGCGGCTCGATCCCGAAGGAATTCATCCCCGGCGTTCAGAAGGGCCTCGAAACCTCCAAGGAAAACGGCCTGCTGGCCGGCTTCCCGGTGATCGACTTCAAGGCCACCCTGTACGACGGCGCCTATCACGACGCGGACTCATCGATCGACGCCTTCGAACGGGCGGCCCTAGGCGCCTTTCGCGAACTGCGCCTGGCGGCCGATCCGCAGATCGTCGAGCCCATCATGAGAGTCGAGGTCCAAACCCCGGCCGAGTATATCGGCGATGTGGTCGGCGACCTGAACAGCCGGCGCGGCGAGCTATTGGCTGTTGAGGTGGAGGGAAGGGTCATCGCCCTGGTCCCTCTCAGCAACCTCTTTGGTTACGGCGCGACGCTGAAGGCCTTCAGCAGAGGGCTTGCGGCATACGACATGGTCTATGATCACTATGCGCCCTTGCCCCAGGCGCACGACGACGATCCGACCTTCTCCCCCGCCATCGGCATGCGGGCCTGACAGGGCGGCTGAAACCACCTTGCGCCTGGGGCTGACAAGTCCCCAGCGGAGTGCTATATAGGCGCTCACATCGTCCGTAAGCGCTGGATAGCGCCTATGAGCGGCAGGCTTCGGCCCGGCCGCTTTTTTGTTGCCGGAGAGCCGCCGAGCCCATGCGAGGCAAGACCGCAGAAGATAGGACGCTCCTGGAGCTGCTGGACCCCGTGGCCGAGGCCGCGGGTTACGAGATCGTCCGCCTGCGCCTGATGGGCGGCGAGCACGCCCGGCGGCTGCAGATCATGGCCGAGACCCCCGACGGCGAGATGGTGGTGGAGGACTGCGCCAAGCTGTCGCGGGCCATCTCCGAGATCATGGACGCCGCCGATCCGATCACCGGCGAATACACCCTGGAGGTCTCCTCCCCCGGCGTCGACCGGCCCCTGACCCGGATGAAGGACTTCGCCAACTACGAGGGCCACGAGGCCCGCCTCGAACTCGACCGTGTCGCCGACGGCCGCAAGCGCTTCCGCGGCCTGCTGGCCGGGGTCGAGGGCGACAACGTGGCCATCGACCTGGAGGGGGAGGCGGAGACCGCGCTGATCCCCTTTTCCTGGGTCGTGGAAGCCAAACTGATCCTGACCGACCAGCTGATGAAGCGCGGCGCCGAAGAGCGCGCCGCACGGCTGGCCGAAACCCAACAACAGACGCCCGAGCAAGAGGACTAAGACCATGAGCCTGACCGGCATTTCAGCCAACCGGCTTGAACTCCTGCAGATCGCCGAGGCCGTGGCCCGCGAGAAGTCGATCGACAAGGAGATCGTCATCGAGGCGATCGAGGAGGCGATCCAGAAGGGCGCCCGCTCGCGCTACGGCGCCGAGCACGACATCCGGGTCCATATCGATCCCAAGACCGGCGAGACCACCATCAAGCGCGTGATCACCGTGATCCCCGACGATCTGGTCTATGAAGCCGAGGACAGCGAGGAAGGCCCCAGCGAGCCCATGGGCTCGCGCCGCCTGCGCGAGGCGCTGGCCGCCGACAAGGACGCCTTCGTCGGCAAGACCTACGAAGAAGTCCTGCCGCCCTTCGAGTTCGGCCGGGTCCAGACCCAGATGGCGCGCCAGGTGGTGACCGGCAAGGTCCGCGAGGCCGAGCGCGAGCGCCAGTTCGAGGAGTTCAAGGACCGCGTGGGCGAGATCGTCAACGGCGTGGTCAAGCGCGTCGAGTACGGCAACACCGTCGTCGACCTGGGCCGCGGCGAGGGCATCATGCGCCGCGACCAGTCGATCCCGCGCGAGAACTTCAACATCGGCGACCGCATCCGCTGCTACATCTACGACGTGCGGCGCGAGACCAAGGGCCCGCAGATCATGCTCAGCCGGGCGCACGGCGGCTTCATGGCCAAGCTGTTCGCCCAGGAAGTGCCGGAGGTCTACGACGGCGTCATCGAGATCCGCGCCGTGGCCCGCGACCCGGGCAGCCGCGCCAAGATGGCCGTGGTCAGCAACGACTCGAGCATCGACCCGGTCGGCGCCTGCGTCGGCATGCGCGGCTCGCGCGTCCAGGCCGTGGTGGCCGAGCTGCAGGGCGAGAAGATCGACATCATCCAGTGGAACCCGGACGAGGCGACGTTCATCGTCAACGCCCTGGCCCCGGCCGAGGTCTCCAAGGTGGTCATGGACGAGGAGGACGAGCGCGTCGAGGTGGTCGTGCCGGACGAGCAGCTGTCGCTGGCCATCGGCCGCCGCGGCCAGAACGTGCGCCTCGCCAGCCAGCTGACCGGCTGGCAGATCGACATCATGACGGAGTCGCAGGAGAGCGAGCGCCGTCAGAAACAGTTCGCCGAGACCACCGTCCTGTTCCAGGAGGCCCTGGACGTGGACGAGGTCATCGCCCAGCTGCTGGCCACCGAAGGCTTCGTCTCGGTCGAGGACGTGGCCTATGTCGAGCCGCATGAGATCGCGGCCATCGAGGGCTTCGACGAGGACACCGCCGACGAGCTGCAGGCCCGCGCGCGCGATTTCCTCGACAAGGAGGCCGCCGCCCAGGACGCGCGCCGCGTCGAGCTGGGCGTCGAGGACGCCGTGCTCGAGATCGAGGGCGTCACCCTGCCGATGGCCGTGGCCCTGGGCGAGGGCGAGGTGAAGTCCGTCGAGGACCTTGCCGGCCTGGTCCCCGACGACCTGCGCGGCTGGTTCGAGAACAAGGACGGCGAACGGGTCCGCGAGCCGGGCATTCTGGAGACCTTCGCCCTCAGCCCCGAGGACGCGGAAGCGCTGATCATGCGCGCCCGCATCGTCATGGGCTGGATCGAGGCCCCGCCGGAGCCGGAATACGAGCCCGAGTTCGAGTCCGAGGGTCTCGACAACCCCGAGGATCTCGACCTGGCCGTGGCTGAAGGCGAGGCGCAGGACGCATAAGGGAAGGGACTAGGGGTTAGGGATTAGGGGTTAGCCGATCGCGCCGACCCTCAATTCTTCACTAGCCCCTAGCCCCTAGCCCCTAGCCCCTAAACTCATGCGCCCTCCAGCCACCCACGCCCAGGCTTCCCGCGAGCGCCGCGACATCGTCTCCGGCGAGGTCATGGACGAGGCGCGGCTGATCCGCTTCGTGGCCGGTCCGGACGGGGTGGTCACGCCCGACCTGGCGCGCAAGCTGCCGGGCCGCGGCATCTGGGTGGCGGCCGACCGGGCCAGCGTCGAGACGGCCGTGAAGAAAGGCCTGTTCTCGCGCGCGGCCAAAACGAAACTGATCGCGCCGGCGACCCTGCCCGACACCGTCGATTCCCTGCTGATGCGGCGGCTCCTCGACGGGCTGGGCCTTGCGCGGCGCTCCGGAGACCTTACTTCGGGGTTCGAGAAGGTCATGTCGTCCATTCGTGGCGGCAAGGCGGCCTGGCTGATCGAGGCGTCGGACGGCGCCCCGGACGGACGGCGCAAGCTGCTCGGCGCGATCCATTCGAGCCCTTCTCCCCCCCACCTGTTCGGCCTTTTTTCCTCCGAGGAATTGGGTTTGGCCTTGGGGGGCGAGAATGTGATACACACCGCCTTCCTTGCGGGGCGAGCCTCCGGACGCTGGACATCGGACGCCCAGCGGCTATCAGGCTTTCGCCCGCTTCTCCCTGAGAGCTGGCGCGAGGAGCCGTAGTGGACCGGGCGGCGACGCCTCGGTCCCTTCGCGGTTTGAACTAGACGATTAAGGCCGGATACGCCGGCCGTGAGTTAAGCGAGACGCATGAGCGACGAGAACGACAACGGCCGGCCCGCCCGCCCCTCCCTCACCCTCAAGCCCCGCGCGGGCTCGGTGAACGCGGGCGTGGTCAAGCAGACCTTCAGTCACGGCCGGTCGAAGACGGTGGTGGTCGAAACCAAGCGCGTGCGCACGCATGCGCCCGGCGGCGGCTCCAACCTCGCCGGTCCCTCGGCCGCTGAAAAGCGCACGACCTACGAACCGAGCCGCGCTTCCGGCGGCGCTCGCCCGTCCGGCCCCGGGGGGCTGTCGGCCGAGGAACATGCCGCCCGCCAGCGCGCCATCGACGCCGCCCGCGAAGCCCAGGAGCGTCAGGCCGCCCAGGCCCGCGCCCGCGCCGAGGAAGAGGCGCGCCAACGCGCCGCCGAACAGGCCGCCCGCGCTCCGGCTCCAGCTCCGGCCGCCGCCCCGACACCGGTCGCGCCCGCTGCTCCGGTTGCGGCGCCCGCGCCGGCCGCTCCCGTGGCCGCCGCGCCGGTGGCTCCGACACCCGCGCCCGCTCCGGTCGCCCCGGCTCCCGTCGCCCAGGCTCCGGCCCCGGCCGCGCCCGCCGCGCCGAACCAGACCCGCACCTATGAGCCTTCGCGCGAACGCCGCGACGACCGCACCAGCACCACCACCTACCGGCCGCCCAGCGCCGGCCCGTTCAACCAGCGGGCCCCGCGTCCGGACGCCGGCGCCAATTTCGGTCAGCGCACGCCGCGTCCCGAGGGCGACCGCGGCCCCCGTCCGCCGCGCGAGGGGGACTCCCGTCCGCCGCGCGAAGGCGCCCGGCCCGGCGAAACCGTTCGCTATTCGGCCCTGGCTCCGCGCCCGGCCGCCCGGCCCGGCGATCGCCCGGGCGCCGCGCGTCC